>JBMNTA010000078.1:0-2544 GCA_050945495.1 Saccharofermentanales bacterium | reverse complement strand
CCGTTGATGGCGCCATAGATGTCGAGCAGGAACGTGCGCGGCAGGCTTTTTAGCGTCTCGACGGTGATGGGCAGCATCTCCTCGCCGTCCAGCACGTCCCAGTGCTCGATCCACTGCGCCAGCAGCGCGATGATGCCGCCAAAACCGGGCGTGTTGTGTTCGTCAAGCGCCGCTTCTGTCACTTCCCCGAGGCGATAGGTGATCTCGACGTCACCGGCAATCGTCTCGACGGTGATCGTGCGCCGCTTGTTCTGCAAATCCGCAACCGTGATGGGCATAAATACTCCTCATGAATGTACGGGCCGGTCCCCGTGCCGGCCCATGCCGCTACGCCACTGCCGCGATGTTGTTGACCAGCTCAATCGTCGCCACGTCGTGATCCTCCGCCGCCTCACGGGTGAGGCCCGGCGTCGCCGAGTAGGTCACGCCCACCGCGTAGACCCCCTCGTCGTCGGCGAACGGCTCCACCCGCGTGATCCGCCCGGCCATGTTCATCGTCAGGGAGAACGGCTTCCCTGTGGAAATCTCTAGTGCGCTCTCCGCCGTGATCTGCAGGTACGCCCGCGCCCCGCCCGGGGTTCGGTAGCGCTCCATCTCGGCGGCGAACACCTCGTCGGCGGCCATCAGGAGCACGATCTGCAGCTCCGGCGCCAACTCGACCTCGCGCGTCCAGCCCGGCGAGTCGGCGTTCAGTACCCACCTAGGTGCGATTTTGTTGGCGCTGCGAATCTGTACCCGCGACACCTCGGTGAGTTGCGTCGTGCCAAGGTCGCCTTCGTCATCATCGAGATAGATCGAGATATCGCCCGGCAGGATCGGCGCCTCCGTGAGCACCGTCCCCGCCGTCATCGTCGCTGTCAACCAAGTCATAGGATAACCGATCATGCGGCCCGAGAGCGACGGATCAGCCGTGCGCCGCCACTCAAGTCCGAGCTCTGTGACCAGCCCATAGGCCCAGCGCGTCGCAATGGGGGAGCTGCCATAGGTACTCGGGTCGCCGTGCTCTACCGTCAGCGAGCGGATCGCCGCGTCCGGCACGTTCGCCGCATATAGCCAGGTATGCGTATACGGGACCGCCGTGCCCACGGTGTTCGGCTTGCCGAGGTGCGCCAGCAGCAGGTAAAAGAGGTCCGTGTAACTCGGCAGGCCGCCGAGACGTACCTCCGTCCACTCGCGGCTCACCGCCGTCAGTGAGGTGTACTTGCTCCCCGCGCGCCGGAAGTTCACAATTTCCGGGTTGACCCCCGGCTCCATACTGGTCGCCGGCAGGATGATATTCGCCCCCACCGGCGTGCCCTTGGCCGCCGCGGCCTCGACGCCCACCTGCGTTTGCTGAAAGACCGTATCGCGTGCCATGAGACCTCCTATTCGTCGCCGCTCTCCGGCGGATCCTCATCACCACCGTTCTCGATGATCCCCGTGACGCGTGCCCGCACCCGATAGATACCGCCCTGGTGGTAATAGGCCACGCCTCCCGGCCCGATCTCTGGCGGCAATTTCAGCGGTCGCTCGCGGTAGCAGCTCAGTATCACGCCGTTCGCTGATGTGCCGCGCGCGCCATGTAACAGCGCGTCAATGCGCGCCGCGATGGGCCGCACGGTGGCAAAGCCCACACCGCCGATAGCCCGCACTGCATAAACCACATTTGCCGCGATGCGAATGTTGCCCACGGCGATGGTATCCGGTGAGGTGGCCTGCACCTGGAATACCACGTACGGCAGCACCGCGCCGCTCGGTGCCAGGGCATCATAGATGCATTCGTTGGAATCAGGGTGCCTCCCAAGCATCGCCGTGAGTGTGGTATCGGCGCTCAGCAGCCCATACATCCAGGTATCGATCACGCCGAGTTCGCTCACCGGAATAGCTCCCGTAACCCCTCTTCCCAGAACTCACGCGCCTGCTCGATGGCCTCATCGAGATAGGGTTGCGCCGCCTGGTGCGCAGTGCCATAGTTCACGTATGCGCCATACTCGGCACCGACCGCCACGACGGCCGTCAACGCATCGGGCGGCGTCTCGACCTCTGGCAACATCACCGCGTCGGCGTTCTGCGCATGCGCGTCGTTGGAGGCCCTGGTATAGCCGCTAGAATCGTGCGTCACGGTATAGATGCTGTTGCGGAGAAACCCCGTATCGACGGGTGCGCTGGCCTTGGCGTATTCCTCGACCTTGAACGCCGTGCGCCGCACGTGCCGCGCCGCTTTGCCCCGTATCTCGGCGGGCAGATTGGCCAGCCGGTCGTCGGTGAGGCGGATATCGACGGTAATCACCCCGTCACCTCCACCGCCAACACCCTGAGCGCCGTTTGCCACGCGCCCCCCACCAGCGGGGCGATCACCTCCAGCCGCCGCCCGCCAATCAATAGCGCATCCTCAGAAATCACGTCCGCATCCCATGGCAGCGTCACCGTCAGGGTGCGTTCACTCGTGAGCCGCGCGGCGACCTCCAGGTCACGGCCACTGGTCGGCGATACGCGGCAGGTATACGCCACTGTCGCCGTCTCCTGCGTGTGCCCGCCGGTGCCATCCGCCGTCAGCGTCACCCG
>JBMNTA010000077.1:0-2582 GCA_050945495.1 Saccharofermentanales bacterium | reverse complement strand
TTCGGGGCGAACCCCTCGATGGCCGCGGTGCGTTCGGGGGGATGGTTCAGCGATAAAAGGAATTCCCCGCCGCCCGTTTCCATGTCCAACCATTGGTCATCATCCGTCAGATAGGTCTCGATGACCGCTTGAAAATCCCACGGCAGATCGTCTTCCTCACGGTACCGACCTTCGATGTGCGAGAAATCCCATCCCTTGATGTGCGCCAGTGTCTGTTCGTGCGCCCATGCCGTCAATAGTTGATCTTGGTCCATTGATTATCCTTTATGCCCATGCTTACGGATTGGCAAAATCTCCGAATGCCCGTCGTCCAAGCGTGATCGGGCCGTCGTCATCGCTCTAAAGTTTGATCAAGACGGCGGCAATCATGGCAATCAGCATGCTGCCCGCGAGCGAGAAGTTCTCGACCCATGCGCGTTGGCGCTTTTCCGAGAGGTAGATGAAGCCCGCCATCGCGGCCGCCGCCACGAGGGAGACGATCAGGGGCAGCGGATCGCCTTGAAAGGTGAAGAAGCCTTCGCCGGAGACGATGCGCCCGATGTAACTTCCGATGTAGTTCGAAATGAGGCCGATGAACATGCCGTTCATCAAGAGGTCACCCAAGGGTGCCTCTTGTTTTTTTGCGAGCGGCGGGGCGTCCGCGGCGGCCTCGTCGGCGGGTGCCGACGCCTCGGCTTTGGCCGCGACCACGTCGTCGGCCGCCTTTTTGCGGCGATGGCGTTTGGATTTCACGCCGGTTTTCAGTTTCTTCAAATACGATTTTGAAAAGAAGACGGCCAAGACCATGCCCCACATGATGCAGACCGTCATCAGGAGTCCGATCGTGGCAAAGGCCGTGGGCGTCATCTGCGTGGCGGAGAGCTTCGTCAGACCCACCTGTTCGGCCGCCACTTCGGCGATCTGCGTCTCATAGTGCAAGGCCCCGATGACCGAGAGGCGCAGCCACGGCAGCGGAACGCCGAGGCTACCGGACAGGGCGATGACGCCGAGCAAAATGCCGATCGATGGCAACACCGTGAAGCTTGCGCTGGACACGATGATGCGTTTCAACTTGGCTTCCGACATGCCGAGTTTCTTGCCGGCGCGGTAGGCGCGCACCATAAAAATGATGCAGATCACCGCCACCAATAAAATGATCGTCCCGCTCACAAGAAAGAGTCCGGGACGGTTCAACTGTTCAAGGATAGACATGCACACGCTCCTCAAGAAACATCCGGTGGAATACCGGACTGCGAAGCCCGTACCGTGCGTCTTAACGAGCTGTCCGGCACCGGACAAACGCACTTTAAGTAACGTTTATTTTAACATAGTTATCCGGCGCTTCTCGGGAGGAGGGCGTTTAATTATGTGGAAAAAGCGATTGATTACACGATTTCCGTTTCCGAGACGACCCGCGTCTTGAGTTCTTCGACGAGCGTCTCCAACGCGTGGACGACGTTCGGGCGAATATCGCCGGCCACGAGTGCCAGCATGATGTCGTCCCCGACACGGAGCTCGCCTTCATGGATCCATGCGCGGACGTGAACGATGCCCGGCATCTTCCGCGTGCGTTCGATCGCTTGCTCAAGCTTTTGCGGGTCGTAGGTGACGGTCATGCCGCGCACACATGGCGTCTTTTGACCGTGGCGCGCTTCGGCCTTGGCCGTCTTTCGAACCACGCCGCGATGAGCAAGGTACATCCCGCACCGATCGCTTTCGGGCGATGCTTTGAGCTCGTCCATCCAGCGATCCAACGAGGGAGGGGCGGGCGCGGCGGTCAGCGGCACGGCGCAATCGGCGGAACCGGAGGAGCAGAGCATCTCGATGCCGTGACGCAGCGCCGGGAGGACGACCTCGAGGTTTTCCTTGGCGGCTTTCGGACTTCCCGGAAGGTTCACGATGAGCGTGTTCCCCCGGATGCCGGCGGCGGCGCGGGAAAGGCACCCGCGGGGCGTGATGCGCATGCTCTCGGCGCGCATGGCCTCGGGGATGCCCCGCGTCTCGCGCTCAATGACGGCCAGCGTCGCTTCGGGCGTGATGTCGCGGGGAGAAAATCCGGTGCCGCCCGTCGTCAGCACGAGGTTGATGCTGCGATCGGCACAGGCGATGAGCTCGTCTTGGATCATCGCGCGTTCGTCGGGCAAGGTGATTTTGTAAACCACGTCCCATCCCGCATCCGCCAGCATGCGGCGGAGCATCGGGCCGCTTTGGTCTTCGCGTTCCCCGCGATAGCCTCGGTCGCTGACGGTGATGACGGCGGCGGTGTAGATTGCGTTCATGGTGTGTCCTCTCGATGAAAATCTCCGTGGATGCCGCCCGATTTTTCGAGCAGGCGGATGTCGGAGATGACGATGTCTCGTTGGACGGCTTTGCACATATCGTACACGGTTAACGCGGCGATCGTCACGGCCGTCAAAGCTTCCATTTCCACGCCCGTCCGTCCGTTGCATGTGACGGTCGCTTCGATATCGACGGCACATTGTTCGCGATCGAGGCAAAGATTTACGTCGATGCCGTCCATGATCACGGGGTGGCACATGGGAATCAGATCGGGGACGCGTTTGGCGCCCATGATGCCGGCGATGTTGGCGACCGTCAAGACG
>JBMNTA010000076.1:0-2606 GCA_050945495.1 Saccharofermentanales bacterium | reverse complement strand
TGATGACGCGGCTCTTCTTTTCGGGACCGATCGTCACCTTGAAGACGGCTTCGGAGATATCGTTGTAGTAAATCTTCGTATCGTTTCTTCGCGCGGCGAGGAGCGCGGCCTCGTTCAACAAGTTGGCAAGGTCGGCGCCCGTGAAGCCGGGCGTGATCTTCGCGATTTCGCCCAGATCCACATCGTCGGCCAACGGTTTGTTCTTCGCGTGCACGCGCAGGATGGCCTCGCGACCGCGGAGGTCGGGGCGCATGACGACGATGCGTCGGTCGAAGCGACCGGGACGCAACAGCGCACCGTCCAAAATGTCGGGACGGTTCGTCGCCGCCAAGACGATGACGCCTTCGTTCGGGCCGAAGCCGTCCATCTCGACGAGCAACTGGTTCAACGTCTGCTCACGTTCGTCGTGGCCGCCGCCCAAGCCGGCGCCGCGATGGCGACCGACGGCATCGATCTCATCGATGAAGACGATGCACGGCGATTTTTTCTTGGCGTTCAGGAACAAATTGCGGACCCGGGATGCGCCGACGCCGACAAACATCTCGACGAAGTCGGAGCCGCTGATGGAGAAGAACGGGACGCCCGCCTCCCCCGCCACGGCGCGTGCGAGCAACGTCTTGCCCGTGCCCGGCGGGCCGACGAGCAGAATGCCTTTCGGGATCTTGGCGCCCAACTCCGTGTATTTTTTCGGATTTTTCAAGAAGTCGACGACTTCCTGCAGTTCTTCTTTTTCTTCCTCGGCGCCCGCCACATCCTCAAACGTGACTTTGTTTTGCGTGGGATCGGACAGCTTGGCGCGACTCTTGCCGAAGGACAGCGCCGTCTTGCCGTCGCCGTCGCGTCGCGCGTAGGAGATAAAGACGAACGCGCCCAGCGAAATCATCATGAGCAGCAAGATCACGCCGTTCAGAATGCTGCCGACGTCGGTCGGTCGATGAAAATCGTACGTCTTGATCTTGTTGTTTTCCTTGGCGTCGCGCAGCAGCTCGAGATACAGCGGAATCGTATCCTTCGGAATGTCTTTTTTGATGACGGCCGGATGTCCTTTCTTGACGGACGTCTCCGTCATCGTCAATTCCAAGACGGCGCCGTTGATCGTGACCGATTCGACGTTGCCGCTCTGAATCATGTGATCGATGTCGTCCAAGGTCGCATCCTTGGACACATCCGTGCGCGACATGAAGAACGTCACGACGAGAATCACAATCATCAAAACGATGTAAAATGAAAATCCGCCGAATCGCCTCGGTTCTTGTGGTTGCATATTGGGTCGTTTCATAAATACCTACACGTTGAGGGCAGGCGTCGCCGTTCTAATCATCGTCGGCCAACACAACGACGTCGGGTAAATTGCGATAGTACCCGTCGAGGTCGAGGCCGTAACCCACGATGAATTCGTTCGGCACCTCCATGCCAATGTAACGGACATCGATGTCGACCTTGCGACGCATCGGTTTGTCGAACGCCGTGGCGATCGCGATGCTCGCGGGTCCGCGCGTGGACAGCAAATGCGTCAGGTGGTCGAGCGTCAAGCCGGTATCGACGATGTCTTCGACGATGATGACATGACGGCCCTCGATGCTCGCGTCCAAGTCCTTATTGATTTTGACAACACCGGTGCTCTTCTCGCCCGAGTAACTGGAGACGGACATAAAGTCAATTTGACACGGCAGATCGACTTCGCGGATCAAATCCGCCATAAACGTCGATGCCCCTTTCAACACGCAAATGAAATAGAGGTCTTTGCCTTGATAATCGCGTGTGATTTCGCGACCGAGGCGTTGGACAAACGCTTTGATTTCATCTTGCGTCACGAGCACATGATCAATTTTTTTCTCTTTTAAAGCCATGGTGGTTACTCTCGATTCCCCTCATCGGACGCGCGCTCGGGCGCGTCATTTAGCATTCTAGCACAGTCGACGCGGGTCACGTCGACACAAAAACGCTATTTATTATACGTCAAAAGCCCATTCGCCGTCACGCAGGATCTCCACGACGGATCCGTCGTGACGCGTCCCGGTGATTTTGAGCTCCGGACCGCCCACCATGAAGTCGACGTGCACCATGGAACGGTTCGAGCCCAGCGCCTTGCGCTCGTCTTCCGTGCGGTCGGCGCCGTCCACGATCGCTTCGGCGTACGCGTTGCCCAACGCGAAGTGACACGACGCGTTTTCGTCGACCAAGGTCGATCGGTACACGCGATCCAATTGCGAGATGGGCGATGAGTTCGGCACGATCGCGACTTCGCCGAGACGGCGTGCGCCCTCGTCCATCTCCAACAGGCTATCAAGCACATCGACGTTGGCGTCGGCGTAGCAGTCGACCACGCGCCCCGCCTCGAACGTGAACCCGAAGCCCTCGACGATTTTACCCATGAGCGACAACGGTTTCGTCGCGCGGACCGTGCCCTCGCAGCGCATCGCATGCGGCGTCGTGAAGATCTCCTCCGTCGGGATGTTCGCCATGTACGCGATGCCCTCGGGCGTCGCGGACGAGCCGCCGATCCACTTGTGTTCGTCGGCCAAGTCGACGACCAAGTCGGTGCCGGGGCCTTCGTAATGCAGGGTCTTGAAGCAATATTCGTCGAGCCGGCGCTCGTAGGCCTT
>JBMNTA010000075.1:0-2636 GCA_050945495.1 Saccharofermentanales bacterium | reverse complement strand
ACGCATCCTGGAAGAAAAATAATCGGCAAAGCAGTTCTGACCGCTCGCCTCCAACGCATTCGCGTAAAAGGCGCGGTTGTCGTACAGGTAGCGCATGAGCGCCCGCCAGTAGTCCACGGGCGCATGCACGTGATCGAAATCAAGCGTGAACATGAATTCCGAATCAAAAATCCATTGGATCAGATCTTCTTTATCTTTGAAATGGTAATAAAAGCTTTTGCGTGAGAGGTGACACGCATCGGTGATGTCCGCGATCCGAATGTCCGAAAGCGGACGCTCACTCAAGAGATTTTTCATCGCGTCCGACAACGCGAGGCGCGTCAAACTGCTGTCACCGTTTTTTCCGACTTTACGCGACATAAATCGTCTACATCTCCCGCTGGGCGTCGGCGCATCGCATCTGCGCCGCGTGTTGGCTCAAAAGAGAATAACCGATGCTACGGCCCTTTCGCAAGCACAAACGTCACGCCCGACGGCATCTTTTATTCGGTGGGCGCGGTACGACCGAACAAGAGGTAAGTCCAGATCACGACGGTAAAAACCAACAATTCGATGCCGACCAACAACAAGAACAACGACATGTTTTGCCCCGCGATCAGCGTATCGATCACCACCACCGCGACCGTGGCGGCCACGGCGATCAGCCACTTCCCGACGCTCGAGCCGATGAAGCGCTGCCACCACGCGGTCGTCGAGGGCGTTTTGTTGGCGCCGCGTTTCGATCGTGTCTTCTTTTTGGTTGATTTTTTAGCCACCGAGATGTCCTCGCTTTCCAGCTCATGATACTATGATTTACGCAAACCCGAAAGGGAAAGGAGCCGAAACACGATGGATGGCGTGACCGCCCACGTCCTCGCCGAGGAATTGAACGACCTGCTTGCCGGCGCGATCATCGAGCGCATCACCATGCTCGATCGCCACACCGTATCGATCGCGTTGTTCACGCCGGCGCGCCAAAAAAGGCATCTGACGCTCGGATCGAATCCGTCCGAGCCGACGCTGACCGTGACGCGATCCGCCTTGCGCGAGACGACGGATCGTCCCCCGCCCCTGTGCATGTATCTTCGCAAGCATCTGCGACGCGCGCGCCTTGTTTCGATCGCCACACCGCCGTGGGAGCGCGTCTTTGTCATGACATTCGACGCGACCGACGACATCGGCGATCATCAGACGTTGCGCCTGATCTTCGAGTGCATGCCGCGAACGGCGAACCTCGTGGTCGTCAACGACGACGACATCATTTTGGCGGCGCTCCGCCACATCGATCACTCGGTCAATCGTGTCCGAGAGACGCTCCCCGCCCATCCGTACATCCCGCCGCCCCCGCAACGTCGCGAAGCGCCGACGGAAATCCTGAAGATGGACGCGACCGAACTGCGCGAAGCTTTCCGCCCGGATGGCAACGTGCGTCGCGGCGTGACCGCCGCCGTCGCGGGATTCTCCCCCGTGCTCGCCGATGCCGTGGTGTTTAACGCCGATCTTTCGGGCGACCGCGCCATCGCCTCCCTCGACGACGCCGCGTGGACACGACTTGACCGATCCTTGCGGGCGATGTGCCGCGCCATCGTGCACGGCCCCGAGCGCCCCGCCATCTATTACGATCGCCCGACCGACGATCCCCAACGCCGTCCCGTCGCCGTCCATGTCGTCGACCTGGCGCATCTGTCCCACCGAACGCCGTACGAACGGGTGGCGGATGCCGTGACGGCCTACCACCGCATCGTGGATCGGGACACGCGCTTCGAGCGTCACAAGGCTTCGCTGACGCGCGTGATCGAGCAGCGCATGCGGCACGCGCAACGCAAACGCGAACACCACGAAGCCGACGTCGCCGAAGGTCAGACGGCGGCCGAGGATCGACGTCGCGGCGAACTGCTGCTGGCCTTCATGCACATGATCCCCGAAGGGGCGAGCGTCGCGACCGTCCCCGATTATTACCATGACAATCGATCGGTCGACATCGAGATCGATCCCGCACGGAGCGTGCCGCAAAACGCCGACCGTTTTTACGAGGCCGCCAAGAAAAAGGAGCGCAAACTCGAAGCGGCAAACCGTCTGCTCAAAAAAGATCTCCGCACCCTGGCGTGGCTCGAATCGCTCTCGGTCGCGGTGGCCTGTGCCGAAACCCACGAAGACCTCGATTTGTTGGAAGACGAATTGGGCGTGAGCGAACGCGAACGTCAACACGAGGAGACGACGTCGACCGTGCATGCCCCCGGGTTGCCGGCCTCCAAAAAACGGCGAACGCAGAAAGCGTTTGCCAAACCCGATCGACGTCAAAACCCGACAAAGCGCCCCGCCGCGGACACCGCGATCGGGCCGCGTCGCTTCACCTCGTCCGACGGCTTCACCGTCGTGTGCGGGCGCAACAACGTGCAGAACGATCAATTGGTGCGCAAAGCGCGCAAAGACGATCTCTGGTTTCATCGGAAAGGTGCCCCGGGCGCGCACGTCATCGTCGAGACCGACGGACGGGACGTCCCGGCACAGACGCTCTACGAAGCGGCGGGCATCGCGGCGTGGTATTCCTCCGTGGGGGCCCTCGCCGGAGCGATCGAGATCGATTACTGCCGCATCCGCGACGTCAAAAAAAGTCCCGGAACACCGCCGGGACATGTCTATTACAACGCGTTCAA
>JBMNTA010000074.1:0-2822 GCA_050945495.1 Saccharofermentanales bacterium | reverse complement strand
TATGGTTCGGGGAGAGCCGGCTCTTGCGTTTCCAGTGACGGCGTGCGCCCATCGGAAGCATGAGTGGGAGCCCGAACAAGGTGACCTGACCGCCGTGCGCATGCCCCGATAAAACGACGGTGCGCCCTTCGATCGGCAGATCGTCGGCGACGGCTTCGGGCTCGTGTGCCAAAAGGAGCGTCAACGGTGCCGCTTCGGGTTCGGGCGGGAAGGCGAGGTCGTCGTGGAGCGATGACGTCAGTCCCCAGACGGGAAGGCCGTTAAGGACCGTGCCTTCGTTTCGCAACATCGTAAAGCCCGACGCGGTCAACACCTCGGTGGCCCAGCGCGCAAAGCGCGGCGCTTCCAGTTCGTGATTGCCGTACACGGCCCATTTTCCGTGCGATGCTTCAAGCGACGACAGCGCCTCGACGATGCGTCGGGTGAACGCCGTGTCATCGATCGGGGTGAACTCCTCGACGAGGTCGCCGCCGAAGAGGATGGCATCGCCCCGCGCTCGCCGAAGGGTCTCGATTTGTCGATCGAGGCGTCGTTTCGACGTCTTGCCCACATGGATGTCGGAAAAATAGACGATCGTCATGCCCGCATACGGCAGGTCGGGGGCGACGTCGATGTCGATCGTGCGCGTTTTAATCCACAGGGGCTCGATGAAAAAACCGTACAGCAAACATACGGCGCCGACGCCGACCAGCGATAACGCGATGATCCATCCGAGGTTCATGCCTTCAAGATTACACGAAACCGTTCAAATCGCCAACGGCGAACGACCGAAAAGAAGCCCGGGCACGGCCCGGGCTTCCGTCGTTTGAACGTATGCTTCGGATTATCCGAGCAGCGCCAGCTTCAAAATGAAGAGGACGGCGAGAACATACATCAAGGGGCTGATCTTCTTGAATTTGCCCGCGATCATGTTGATGACCACGTAGAAGATGATGCCGAACATGATGCCGGCCGAAATGCTGTAGAAGAACGGCATCGCGATCAGGCAGATGTAGGCGGGAATCGCTTCCGTCAAGTCGCTGAAGTCGACTTTCAGGATGGCGGTCATCATCAGGAATCCGACGTAGATCAGGGCCGCGGCCGTGGCG
Organism: Saccharofermentanales bacterium; assembly: GCA_050945495.1. Lineage (GTDB taxonomy): Bacteria > Bacillota > Clostridia > Saccharofermentanales > DTU023 > UBA4923. The sequence goes on along the minus strand of JBMNTA010000074.1, from coordinate 1,734 downwards.
TACGACGGGATCGAGATGAAGATCGGGGACAGGACGATGGCGAGCAGGAACAGCACACCGGTCGTCAGTGCGGTGAGGCCGGTGCGGCCGCCTTCGGCGATGCCCGCGGAGCTCTCGACGTATGTGGTGACGGTCGAGGTGCCGCAAATGGCGCCGGCGACGGTGCCGATCGAGTCGGCCATGAGCGCGCCGCGGATTTTCGGCAGTTGTCCGTTTTCGTCGAGCATGTTGGCTTTCGACGAGACGCCGACCAAGGTGCCGAGTGTGTCGAAGATGTCCACAAACAGGAACGAGAACATGACGATGAAGAAGTCAGCCGCGTTGAAGTTTTCGAAGGCCGCCGCGCTGAACGCTTGGCCGAAAATCTTGCCGAAGCCCTCGAAGTGCGGGGCGCTCCAGGTCGGATAGAGCGAGAAGAAACCGAGTTCCGGATTCGGGACGTAGGCGCCGACCAACTGCAGCAGCATGCCGAGAATCCAGGCGATGATCATGCCGATCAAGACGGCTCCTTTGACTTTCTTGAAGGCCAGTGCGGCCATGATGATGACGCCGATGAGCGTCAGGAGAGCGAACATACCGGACGTCTGCATATTGCCTTTGAAAGGCGTCATGGCGACGAGGGTCGCGGGGTCACCTTGGACCAGTTTGCCGTTTTGCAGACCGATGAAGGCGATGAACAGGCCGATGGCGGCGCCAACGGCATTTTTGAGCGACATGGGAATCGAATTGAAGATCGCCTCGCGGACGTTCGTCAGCGACAGGATAATGAAGATAATACCTTCAATAAAGACGGCGAACAAGGCAAATTGCCATGAATATCCCATGTTCAGAACGACTTCATACGCGAAAAAGGCGTTGATGCCCATGCCGGGGGCCAGGGCGAACGGCAAATTCGACATGAATGCCATCGCCACACAGGCAATGGCCGATGAGATCGCGGTCGCGATCAGGACACCGCCGGCGTCCATGCCGGTTGCGCCGAGGATCTGCGGGTTCACGGCCAGGATATACGCCATCGTCATGAAGGTCGTTAATCCGGCGGCCATTTCCGTTTTCACGGTCGTTCCATGTTCTTTCAGTTTGAACCATTTTTCAAACATAGATACCTCCCTCTTCCTTTCCATAAGTTGTGTAAGGAGATGGTCTCCGTATATGTATAAAGATAACACAAAAAGCCATGTTTGTTCATCTTTTTCTCATGATTTCTTCGCACGACTTGTGAAGGATTACTCGAACGGGTGATGTGACGGCCGTTTCGTTGACATCTTTGGGCGCGCACCTCTATAATCACGTGGATATGGGTGCTTGAGACCGATCGTCGGTCTCTTTTGCTCCGGACCTCAAGGAGTTTAGGAAAATGTACGAAAAAGTAGACAGCAACCTCGATTTTGTTCCCCGCGAAGAAGACGTTTTATCGTTTTGGCGTGAAAACGATATTTTCAAAAAATCGATGCAACAACGCGAAGGCTGTCCCGTCTTTACGTTCTACGACGGACCGCCGACGGCCAACGGCAAACCGCACGTCGGCCACGTTTTGACGCGTGTCATCAAGGACTTGATTCCGCGTTATCGGACGATGAAAGGCTACTACGTCCCGCGGAAAGCCGGCTGGGACACGCACGGGCTGCCCGTCGAACTCGAAGTGGAAAAGCGCCTCGGCCTCGACAGCAAGCACGACATCGAACAGTACGGCGTCGAAGCGTTCATCGAAGCGTGCAAAGCCTCGGTCTGGAA
>JBMNTA010000073.1:0-2989 GCA_050945495.1 Saccharofermentanales bacterium | reverse complement strand
CTTCTTTGCCGATATGCGTCCGCCTCATGGGCCTTCCAGTCGTCGACATCCACGTCGCAATGCACCGGCCAAAAGAAGCCGTCGACCTCGGGATCCAGCGCGATCAACGGCGTCAACAGCGTATCTTCCCAAAAATCGCCGCACACCATGACGGCCCATGTCTTGCCTTCCAGCGAAAACGTATGAAATGACGTGCCTTCTCGGTAATCCGCGCAGGCATCCGGGATGCGCCACCCCGGTGAGACGCGCCGGTAGAGGTCGGCGATGTCGCCATGGCGGTCGACCACCATGTACGAGCTGAAGATGCCGCCCTTGAGATTTTCAAAGAATCCGAATCCGATGGCGATGCCGACGCGACGGGCATGCTGCCGAATCGCGGCAATCTCCGGGGCATGGACGCCGGAGGCGATGACAATGTCCGTGGCGTAATCAAAGGTCATCGCCTCGAACCCGTGCAGCGATGCCTCGCCGAACAGCACGAGATCGGCCCCCGCATCGCGCGCCTTGACGGAGATTTTTTGGATGCGTTGCAAATTAAACGATCGGTCATCGAGAGAACCAAGATCGGCAGATAGGTAGATGTTCATAAGGATGCCCTCCCGTCGCGTTTCATCTTAGCACGCCGAGCTCGCTTGCCACGAAGATCGGTGCCGATCCGACCCGACAAAAAACGCCCGCAAGCCTTAAGCCGCGGGCGTTATGCATGTGGTGGGAGCGACCGGGCTCGAACCGATGACCCCCTGCTTGTAAGGCAGGTGCTCTGACCAGCTGAGCTACGCTCCCCGTGTCCCCAAAAACAAGCGTTGTCAGTTTACCACACTTCAGAATCCCTTCAAAATGCCCCATATCGGCGCATCTCGGCCGTTTTCGTTGAGGCGAAGCCCCGGAATGGCGATAATCGATTTAATGCGAAGCGAGGTTCACATCTTCGGCGAACGATTACAGGCCTTGAGGAAGGAAAAGCACCTTCGTCAAGCCGATGTCGCGAGGGCGCTGAATACGGGGCGGCAAACCATTTCCAAATATGAATGCGGCCAACGTGAACCGGATTATACGACGCTGATTCGCCTCGCGGATTTCTACGATGTCTCCATCGATTATCTGTTCGGTCGCACCGAAGAACGTCGGGTGGCGGGTTATCCGAAACCGCTCGACATCAATCAGTGGTTCACATCGGTGGCCGAGGCGCGCCGTGCCGAAGAAAAACCATCGACGTAAAACGCTCCTCGATCACGCGCATGTCCCATGTTCAGACGACGTGCCGAGTTTCCCATCGATGTGGTTGACAACCGTTTCTTTCATCTGCTAGACTGGCTAGGCTGCTCAAAGAGTGGTGCTTGGCGCAGTAGTTCAGTTGGTTTAGAATGCCAGCCTGTCACGCTGGAGGTCGAGGGTTCGAGCCCCTTCTGCGTCGCCAAATGATTGCCGGCATCCGCCGGCAATCGTTTAGGCCCAAATAGCTCAGTAGGTAGAGCAACGGATTGAAAATCCGTGTGTCGTTGGTTCGATTCCGACTTTGGGCACCAAACTCCGTCACGTGTTCGTACGTGGCGGAGTTTTTGTTTTGTCGGACCGCGAATGCATGCCCGTATGTTCCGCGATCGTTTGTTCCCCACTTAAGTCATCATGACGACTGACCGCGTGTCCATGACACATGGACACCGCAAATGTGTTCGGGTTGTCGAAAATGCGCTCAAAGGCTGATATAGTGGGATTTGAGGTGATTTCATAAATCGATAACTTCATTTTTACAAATGGTTGAAAAAAATGTCGAAACGCCGTGCCCCAGGCGTTAGCGCGGACGAAAACCCTGAAACCCCTGTCACATAAGTTATACACAGAGTTATCAACATTATTAACATTTTTGTGCGCGACTCACGAAAAAAACCGACTGAATAATGGCGGAATTTCGGCGAATAATTGGTCATTTTCATGAATTTTGCGGAAAATTTACGTGCGTGTGATGGCACGGTGGGTTCCATTGTCATGCCGAGAAGGCTTGCGGTAAAATGAAATAAAATGATGGGAGGGGAATGCATGAAGCTTGTCATTGGCAGTGACCACGGTGGTTTCGAACTCAAGGAGGCCATCAAGAAGCATCTGATCGACGCGGGACATGACGTCCTCGACGTCGGCACCGATTCCAAAGCATCGACGAGTTATGCGATTTACGGACGGTTGGCGGCAGAAAAAGTCGCCGATGGTACGTGCGAGCGCGGCATTGTGATCTGCGGCACGGGCATCGGAATTTCGATCGCCGCGAACAAACAACCCGGCATCCGTTGCGCGTTGTGCACGAACGCCTTCATGGCGGAGATGGCGCGACGCCATAACAATGCGAACATGTTGGCATTGGGGGCGCGCGTGATCGCGGCGCCGCATGCCATGATGCTCGTGGACATCTTTTTGACGGAGCCCTTCGAGGGAGGGCGCCATCAAAAGCGCATCGAGCAAATCGAAGCGAACGAAGATTGAGAGGAGAGTCTGATGGTGACTGAACAACCGCAAAATCATGACGGTGTTTTCGTGTTTGATCATCCCTTGATTCAACACAAACTGGCGCTGATGCGCGACAAGGACACGCCGACCAAAGAATTCCGTGAGCTGGTGAATGAAGTGTCGATGTTGATGGCGTATGAGGTGACGCGCGATCTGCCGCTGCGTCCCATCGATGTGGAGACGCCGATCGGTACAGCCCATTGCCATGTCATTGCCGGCAAAAAGATGGCGCTGGTGCCCATCCTGCGTGCCGGTCTCGGCATGGTCGAGGGCATGATCAATTTGATCCCGATGGCCAAAATCGGGCACATCGGTCTGTATCGTGACCCGGAGACGCTGCAACCGGTCGAGTACTATTGCAAGTTGCCCGACGACATCGAGAACCGCGACGTCATCTTGCTGGATCCGATGCTCGCCACCGGCGGTTCGGCCGTGGCGGCGGTCAATTTCTTAAAAGAGCGCAACATCAAGCACATCAAGTTCGTGTGCC
>JBMNTA010000072.1:0-3002 GCA_050945495.1 Saccharofermentanales bacterium | reverse complement strand
CGAGCCCGATGTCGGCGCCCGTCTCGAGCACGCGTCGACACAAGGATTCGACATGCGTCGAACCGCAGCGGTCGTTGATGTTGTAGCCGTTCGGCTCGGCGCCGACGAGGTCCACGTCGGCCCCCAATTCTCGGAAGAGCCGCGGCGCCGTCCGGTAACTGGCGCCGTTGGCGCAGTCCACAACGATGCGCATCCCCGAGAGATCGACGCCCGCCATGTTGTGCAGATGTTCACGATAGCGGTCGGCCCCTTCGGGGTACCGCGAGACGCGGCCGACCCGATCGCCTTCCGGACGCACGCGATCTTGCACGGTGCCGTCCCGGATCAGAGCCTCAATGGCGTCTTCCACATCGTCCGGCAATTTAAAGCCTCGGCCGGAGAAAATTTTGATGCCGTTGTATTCAAACGTGTTGTGGGACGCGGAGATCATGACGCCCGCATCGGCGTGCAAATCACGCGTCAACCACGCGACGCCCGGCGTCGCGATGACGCCCGCATCGATCACGTCGGCGCCGGCGGAGGTGAGCCCCGCGACCAGTGCCGCCGTCAACATGCCACACGAGATGCGCGTGTCGCTGCCAACCACAAAGGTCGGTTTGTGGGCCGTTTGATCGGTCAAAGCGATGGATGCGGCCACGCCGATTGCGTAGGCCAGTTCAGGGGTCAACTCGCGGTTGGCCACCCCGCGCACACCATCGGTTCCAAACATTCGTGTCATGCTGTCACTCCTTACTTCACAATCAAACAGCGCGTCAGGTGACGCGCCGCTCGTTGAGTGCCGCATGCCGACTCACGGCAATTCGAGCACGTAGATATTAACGGTAATGGTCTCAGGATTCAAACGTTCCACCTTCGTGTAGAGGTTGGTCTCGGTCGTCACCTGCACCGGCAAGCGCACAATGCCCGAGCGATCCACGTCGCTCAAATCAATGTACGCGGAGATGTTGTCCAACGTGATGTCCGACAGCACCCGCTCTCGGGCACGCAGCGTAATCTGCGCATTGGTCACCGTGTAACTCTGCACCCCGTATCCGCGCGCTTCCGCGACCTCCACGCCGTGGTAAGCGATCGGTACCGAGTACACCCGCGAGGTCAGCGGATTGACGGTGATCTGAACGTAGATCCACAAGAACAGCGCGATCACAAACGCAATCACCGCAAGTCCGGTCCGTTGACGACGCGACAGCATCCGCGCGGATCGACGGCGACGCCCTTCCCCTTTCAGGCGGCGTCGGCGCCACCTGCGTTTGCGTTCGGTCGGGGGAGCCGACGTCGGTTCCTCGGCCGCCTCATCATCCTCGTCATCGTCGGGTGCGGCCTCCGCATCGTCTTGATCGGACGGTTGTCGATTGAATTTACGGCGAATCCAGCCGAACAGCGAACGCTTTTCTTCTTGGGGCGACATCCCGAGCAGGCGGTGCAGCTGGGTTCTGAGCGCATCGGCATTGCCGAGCACATGGAGCACGCCGTCGATCGCAATGCTGATCGAGCCGCGCTCCTCCGACACCGCAATCGCAATCGCGTCCCCCATTTCGCTCGCGCCCACCGCCGCACGGTGGCGCAGGCCGTAATCTTTTCTCAAATGGTAGTTGTCCGACAAGGGCACGTGCACGCGCGCCGCACTCACCCGGCCGTCTCGAATGATGACCGCGCCGTCATGCAACGGCGACCCGGTGTAGAAAATTTGACGCAGCAGGGCCGACGTCACCGACGCGTCCAATCGCACGGCGTTTTCCTGCTCTTGCAATTCGCCCAATCGCGTGTTGCGCTCGAGGATGATCAGCGCACCGATGCGGCGCTCCGACATCCACTCGCACGCATTGACGATCGCCTCGATCATCTGATGCGCCCCGGCCTCGCCCGACAACGTCTCCCAATTGGACGGCGAAAAACGATTTCGCCCCACCGTCTCCAACGTTCGTCGGAGCTCGGGTTGGAAAATGACAATCAGGGCAATGGTCAAAATCGAGATGGTTCGACTGAGCATGAAGCCGATCGTGTTGAGCCCGATCAGCCCCGCCACCAGCGCAAACACGACGATCAAGATGACGCCGCGCAACAACTGCCACGCGCGCGAATCACGCAGAAGCAAAAGGATGTAATAGATAATCAGGGTCGTGATCACGATGTCGAGAATCGCAATCAAAATGTCCAGAGGACCCCCCAGGAAAAGCAAGCCGTCGGACAGGCTGTACTTGAGTTCACGAAAGAACTCACCGATTTTGGAAAGCAATTCGCTCAAAGATTATCTCCCGCGCACGTCACTGTCATGTCGATTTTATTCATTTTAGCACAATACCCCCTTCTCATTGGTGACGCCTTGGGGAACGCAACCTATGCTAAAATCAAGGCATACCCTCCCCGTTACGATGCTTCATACGCAATGAGCAAACACCTTGTTTCGGGGAGTCCGGCACCTTGAAGGAGGACCGTATTATGACAACCAAAAAGAGAACATATCTGGGAATCGCGCTCCTTGTGGCGGCGCTTTTGTTGAGTCTCGTCACGGGCTGCGAACCGCGCCCGATCACGCCGACCGAAACACATGCCCCCACCGAATCGAGCACCCCCACCGAACCCACCGAACCGACGGAACCGCCCACCACGGTACCGCAGGTCACCGATCCCCCGGAAACAACGGGTGAACGCGTGACCCTCCCCGAACATGGAGATAACAACATGCTTCCCTTTATACCCATTCCGCCGCAAGGCCGTCACATCCAAGCATCGCGCCGCATCATGCGCACCAATCCCACGGAAACGACGTTGGACGTGACCGACGAGCCGACGCTCATCGACAATGCGGAGGACTTCCAAACGTTCCTGCGCGAACGCACCACCCTGTGGTCGTTCCGCCCCGGCGAACTCAAAAGCCTGCAAGAACAGTTTGACGAACACTTTTTCCAACGAAACGTCGTGATCTCCGGCGCCATCGGCGCACATTCCGGATCGACCCATGTCTTCGTGAAGGACGTCATGGCGGACGATGAACACATCATCAT
>JBMNTA010000071.1:0-3014 GCA_050945495.1 Saccharofermentanales bacterium | reverse complement strand
CGCATGAATGCGCGCGTCGCGCGCACGAAGAGTATCGTCGCGATGAACCGCGGGGATCGTTTGCGTCTCAACGTGTGTCACTCGTTTCTAAAAAAATAAAACAACGGTTGACCAATGGATCAAAGCGTGTTAGAATCTTTCGATGTGCCGCTTGGCGCAATTGTCGCGTGTCCCTAGGTTTGAAAATCACGCCTCAATCGTGTCCAATCGCACTGCAATTATATCATGCGGAAAAGCATCGTCAAGGCCGGTTTGACGGTGTTCGCTTAGCAACTGCCGGTTCGATTTGTGAGGTGATCGCTGATGGTAAAGCCCGTTCAGTATGGACGCGTGCAGAGAATGTCGTACTCCAAAATTGACGAGATCCTCGATATCCCCGATTTATTGGAAATTCAAAAAAGCAGTTATCAATGGTTCCTCGACGAAGGCCTGATGGAGGTCCTCGAGGAAGCATCGCCGATTACTGATTTTTCCGGGGACATCGAGCTTTCCTTTATTGACCGTGAGTTTGACATCGACAACCCGACGTACTCGATTGAGGAGTGCAAAGAGAGAGATGCCAACTACGCGGCCAAGATGTACATGACCGTTCGTCTGCATGACCGCGTCAACGATATGATGCGGACGCAGAGCGTCTACCTCGGGGAATTCCCCCTGATGACCGAAACGGGCAGTTTTATCATCAATGGCGCGGAACGCGTCATCATCAGTCAGCTCGTCCGTTCGCCGGGCGCGTATTTTGACATTACGCGCGACAAGAACGACGTCGAGCTGTACACCGCCCAAGTGATTCCCAACCGCGGCGCGTGGATCGAGTTCGAATCGGACGCGAAACGCCTCTTGTGGGTGCGCGTCGACCGTCAACGCAAATTCCACATGACGATTTTGCTGCGCGCGCTGGGCCTCGGCACCGATGAGGAGATCATCGACGCTTTGGGCAACGAAGAATCGCTGTTGCTCACGATGCAAAAAGACGGCTGTTCGACGAGCGACGAGGGCTTGCAGGAGATGTTCCGCAAGCTTCGCGCCGGCGAGGTCTTCACGCGCGAGGGCGCGCAGGCGCTGATCCGCAATACCTTCTTTTCTCCCAATCGCTACGACTTGGCGAAAGTCGGTGTCTACAAGATCAACAAAAAGCTTGCGCTGGCGACCCGTCTTGCGGGCCACGTGGCCGCGAACGACATCATCGCGAGCGACGGCGAAGTGCTCGCGTTGGCCGACGAGGTCATCACGGCGGAGGCCGCCGAGGCGATCCAACAAGCCGGCATCAACAAGGTCGACGTCTACCCGATTTATCGGATCGGGGACACGGTCACGCAGTTTGAACATCAGCTTCGCATCGTCGGCAACGAACGCGTTTGGGCGCCGGTGTATTTGCGGCGTCTGTTCAGCGACGACATCGTCGATCAAATCGATTTCGACGCGTGCGGCATCACCGAGATGGTCTACCACCCCGTGTTGGAGGAGATCATCGAGGACGTGCGGGACGCGTCCGACGTCGTCGAAGCGTTGACCGAACAGTTGAAGGTGCGCAAGCACGACTTGATTCCGCGTCACTTGACGATTCACGACATCCTCGCCGTCATGAGCTACTACATCGGGCTCGAATACGGCGTGGGCCACGCCGACGACATCGACCACTTGGGCAACCGCCGCATCCGGTCGGTCGGCGAACTATTGCAAAATCAAATGCGCATCGGTTTTTCGCGCATGGACCGCGTCGTCCGCGAACGCATGCAGACGATCCCGGACGTGTCCGCGGCCGCGCCGAAAGACATTGTCAATACACGCCCCATTTCGGCGGCGATCAAAGAATTCTTCGGCTCGAGCCAGCTGTCCCAGTTTATGGACCAGCCGAACCCCTTGGCGGAGATGACGCACAAGCGCCGTCTGTCGGCCTTGGGCCCCGGCGGCCTGTCGCGTGAGCGCGCGAACTTCGAAGTTCGCGACGTCCATTCATCGCACTACGGCCGCATGTGCCCGATCGAGACGCCGGAGGGTCCGAACATCGGACTCATCAACTCCCTGGCGACGTATGCGCGCGTCAACCCGTACGGGTTCCTCGAGACGCCGTATCGCGTCTACGACAAGGAGAAGGGCGTCGTCACCCGCGAGGTGCGCTACCTCACGGCCGACGAAGAAGACCGCTATTACATCGCGCAGGCGAACGAACCGTTGGACGACGACATGCATTTCGTCAACAAGAAGATTTCGTGCCGCTTCCGCGACGAGTTCTTGGAGCTCGATCCCGAGCGCGTCGACCTCATGGACGTCTCCCCGAAACAGCTCGTTTCGGTGGCGACCTCGTTGATCCCGTTCTTGGGCAACGACGACGCGAACCGCGCCCTGATGGGTTCGAACATGCAGCGCCAGGCCGTCCCCCTGATTCAGACGGAATCGCCGATTGTCGGCACGGGGATGGAGTATCGCGCGGCGAAAGACTCGGGCGTCTGCGTGGTCGCCAAGCACGACGGCGTCGTCGAGCATGTGGCCGGCGATCGCATCGTCGTCCGCATCGACGACAACGAAGCAGACACCTACACGTTGCGCAAATACGACCGTTCGAACCAGGGCACGTGCATCAACCAGCGTCCGCTCGTCAAGGCCGGCGAAACGGTCAAGGCCGGTGACATCATCGCCGACGGTCCGTCGACCGACAACGGCGAATTGGCGTTGGGTCGCAACGTGCTCATCGGCTTCATGATGTGGGAAGGTTACAACTTTGAGGACGCCGTCCTCTTGAACGAGCGACTCGTTCGCGACGACGTTTACACCTCGATCCACATCACCGAATACGAATGTGAAGCACGCGACACGAAACTCGGGCCGGAAGAGATCACCCGTGAAATCCCGAACGTCGCCGACGACGCGTTGCGCGACCTCGACGAAGAGGGCGTCATCCGCATCGGCGCCGAAGTGCACGCCGGCGACATCCTCGTCGGTAAAGTCACGCCCAAGGGCGAGACGGAACTCACGCCCGAAGAGCGGTTGTACCGCGCGATCTTCGGCGAGAA
>JBMNTA010000070.1:0-3113 GCA_050945495.1 Saccharofermentanales bacterium | reverse complement strand
GGTTGGACACGTCGAAAACGCACTTGAAAACGACGCTGCCGCGCGATCTTTTGGTGGCGATGCAGACGCCGCAAGGAGCCGATTTGGCCGTGTTGCTGCGGGCGGCGGAGCAAGCCGTTTCGGACGGTGCGGACGTGACCGACGATGTGGAATTGCTGCTTCGCATCGGTTATCCCGTTCGATTTATTTTGGGATCGGAGCGAAACATGAAAATCACGACACGCGCCGACGCCGAGCGAGCGGCGTGGTTCATCGATGCCATCGATTCGTAACACGTTTTGCGTTCTTTTTTTCATCGTTTGTGTTAGACTGATTGAAACATCCAAAACGTTTGAAAATGACTTCAAACGCCTACAGTTTAGGAGGCTTTATATGGCAAACGGTACCGTGCCATCAAAGATCCGCCTTGCAGTAACGATTAACGCACGCTATTACCCTGTGGAAGGCGTCGCGGACGCGTATTGTTTGGACGGTAAATTTCCGGGTAAACGAGAATTACGCGCTGTCAACATGACCCTTGACCGTGAAGCGAGGGGCGTGTTTTTCTCCGTCTTGGGTTCTCCCGCCGATTCACGCGACGGGGCGCCGACCTGGCGCCATGCGTTGACGCATCTTTCGGAGCAGCTGAACGATGAGACGGGCGACATCGATACGGACATCAACGACCTCGCCGAAGCCGCGATGGACGTGACCGATCCGAACACGTTGCCCATGGAGGCCGCGCGCGAACCTTATTTTTCCGGTGTCATCCTCCGCGACGGAGAGATGGCCGCCGTGACGGTCGGCGACAGCCTTGCCTTTATTTATCGCCATGAAGTTTTGTACCCCTTGACCGGCAGCGACAAAGCGATCGAGCCGAGGGATTTATATGGCGACATGATTGAGGGAATGGAAGATTTCATCGCCGGAGAAGCCGGCGCCATCCGCTATTCCAACATCGCGCAGATTGAACCGGGCGACATGATCGTGCTCTGCAACGGCGACGTCTACGATGTGTTGGGACAAAAAGAAATCATGCGCGTGTTGGCCGATTCCGAAGATCAAATGGATGCGGCCGGCATGATGCTGACCGCCGCCGCGTCGCAGATGCCCGGCACGCCCATTCAGGTGGCCGTGGCGCATGTCGAAGCGATCAATCAGGCGGAACATACCTCGCGGTTCAGCTTGGGTCGCTTTGCCACGCAGGCGATGGAGCCCGTGGTCGCCCCCAAGGCGACGCCGACCCCGGCGCCGGCTCCCGCGCCGCCGCCCGAGTCGGATCTCGGCATGTCGCATCGCTACGAGCGCCGTGAGCGCGTGGATGCCCATGAACCGATGCCGGAACCGGCGCCCGCGTACGAGCCCGAGCCGCGGTATGCGCCGGAGCCCGCGTATGCGCCCGACGAACCGATGTACGATCAGACGCCTGACGATCTGGACGAAGACGCATCGGCATTCGAAGCGCCGCCGGAACAAGACAAGCGGCCGCTGTTCGATTTCCTGATGCCGACGGGTCGCCAAGCGAAAGAACCGCCGACGGACGACGCGGTGTACGACAATGCCGATACGGTCGAGCATGAAGCGTACGACGAGGATCCGTCGAAATTGCCCGTGTTCGCGTATTCATCGGCGGCGCAACGCCGTCGTCGGGAGCGCGATGCGCACGATTACGACGTTTACGGCGAACGCGATCCCTATGACGAGCGCGATGGGTACGACGACGATTACGACGAGCGTTACGACGGGTATGACGATTACGACGCATACGACGACGATTATCCGCCGCCGCGCAAGCGCACGGACCGTCGCCGCCGCATCATTTTCTACGTGATTTTGATTGCGATCATTTTGATCTGCATCATCGCTTTGATCAAACTCTTGGCCGGTGGCAAAAAACCGCCGGTGGAGACGATGCCGCCGACCACGGCGCACACGCCCGTGGTCGTGCCGGTCGTGACGGATCCGCCCGTCACGGAGCCCCCCGCGACGGAGCCGCCGACGACGCCGGCGCCGACCGAACCGGCTCCGGATGACAACATCCGCAAGCACACGGTCGAAGAGGGCGATACGATGTGGGACATCTGCATGCGCTACTACGATCGCGCGAGCGAGAACATTTGCAATGAACTGGCCGCCTACAACGGAAAAGACACCGTCATCATCACGGTCGGCGAAGTGATCTCCATTCCGCCGTTCGATGTGCTGATGGGCGATTAAGACGCGGCCGGATCTTCCGACGAAATCAAGGCCCGGATCTTCCGGGCCTTTACACATCATTCATGGGAGGGAATAAGGATTGAAACCGTTGGGTCTCAATGACGTCAGACGTCAATTTCTGGAATTCTTCGAAGCACGCAACCACCTCGCGTTGCCGAGTTTTTCGCTCGTGCCTCATAATGACCCGTCCGTGCTGCTGATCAATGCGGGCATGACCCCCTTGAAGCCGTGGTTTACCGGGGCGGAGACGCCGCCGGCGCCGCGCATCGCGACCTGTCAAAAGTGCATTCGCACGCCCGACATCGAGCAAGTGGGGTACACGGCGCGCCATGGCACGTATTTTGAGATGCTCGGCAATTTCTCGTTTGGCGACTATTTCAAAAAAGAAGCCATCCGATGGGCCTGGGACTTTTCGTTGGACGTTTTGGGGCTCGATCCCGAGCGCATCTACGTGACCATTCACGTCGATGACGACGAGGCGCACGATCTGTGGCGGGCCACGGGGGTGCCGGAAGCGCGCATCGTGCGTTTTGACAAAGAAAACTTTTGGGAGCACGGCGTCGGTCCGTGCGGTCCGTGTTCGGAGCTGCATTACGATCGCGGCGAAGCCTACGGATGCGATTCGCCGGATTGCGGTGTCGGCTGCGATTGCGATCGATACGTCGAATATTGGAACCTCGTGTTCACCCAGTTTGAAAAATTGGAAGACGGTACGTATGTGCCGTTGGAGAAGAAAAACATCGACACGGGCGCCGGCTTGGAGCGCATGGCGGCCATTGTGCAGAACGTGAACAGCTTGTTTGAAGTCGACACCGTTCGCGCCGTCTTGGACCGTGTGTGCGAGGTGACGGGGACGGCGTACGGCGCTTCCGAGAAAAGTGACGTCGCCGTGCGCGTCATTACCGACCACGTGCGCG
>JBMNTA010000069.1:0-3325 GCA_050945495.1 Saccharofermentanales bacterium | reverse complement strand
GAGGGATTCGCCCCGAACATTGAGCTATGCAGGGAGACCCTCGTGCCGTTGGGCATTCGTTTTGAGCCCGCCGACGGAAGCGATCCCCTGCCGTTCGACGATGATGCCTTTGACGTGATCACGAATCGTCACGGAAGTTATGACGTCTCGGAAATCCGGCGAACGCTCAAGCCGGGCGGCGTGTTCATCACCCAGCAAGTCGGCGCGGAGAATGACTTGGAGCTCATTGAACTCCTCATGGGACGGGCCGACGTGGCGTTTCCCGAAGCGTACCTCGACAAGGCGACCGCGGCCTTTGAAAATCACGGCTTTCACATCGTTCAATCCATGGAAACCCACCGCCCGATCGAATTCTATGACGTCGGAGCGTTGGTCTGGTACGCGCGCATCATCGAATGGGAATTCCCGGGATTTTCCGTGGAAACACATCGTGACAATCTTTTGAAAGCACAGGCCCTCCTCGAACGGGAAGGCCGTTTGAGGGGCAGCATTCACCGCTACTATTTTGTGGCAAGAAAACACGACGGCGTCGAATCGTGATGCCGTCTTCGGAGGTGGAACATGTTTAATTTTGATAAATACAATGACCGTACGCACACCATCGGACGCATCACGACGATCATCGTCCTCGTCCTGTTGGTGGCCTCCCCGTTCATCATGGGTGCGATCCTCGGGGCGTCCCCCGATTTATCGGCGGCCCTCAAAGGCTGGCTGTCCGTCGGCATCATTTGGCTCGGGAGCAGCATCGTCGAATTCCTGATCTACACGCCCATGCTCGGTGCGGGCGGGGCCTACCTCGCCTTCATCACGGGCAACCTCATCAACATGAAAATCCCGTGCGCGTTCAATGCGCGCGAGATGGCCGGCACCAAGACGGGCACCCCCGAAAATGAAATTGTCTCGACGCTCGCCATTGCGACCTCGTCGCTCGTGACCATCGTGGTCTTGTGCCTCGGCGTCTTGCTCCTCGTGCCCTTGCAACCGTTTTTGCAATCGCCGTCGCTTCAGCCGGCCTTCGAAAATGTCGTGCCCGCGCTGTTCGGCGCCCTGGCCTACCAATACTTCCGGAAAAACTGGACGCTCTCGATCATTCCGGTCGTCGTGATGACGATCCTGTTCTCGTGCATTCCCGCGCTCTTGGGATCGATCTCGTTCATGATCATTCCGTCGGGCGCGCTCGCCATCGGCCTTGCCCTCCTCTTCTACTGGCGGGGCAAGCGCCGATCGTCCCCATCCGCATCGTAACGAAAGGAGATTAATTATGTGGTGGATCATCCTCATCGTCGTCATCTTGGGCCCGATCATCGTTGCGCTCATTCGCACCGCCCTCATCAAGGACACCCCCTCCGGTGTGCTCCCCGACCCGCCGTCCGATGAACTCATCGAACGGACGGGGCACGTGCTCTCCGAGATGGTGCAATCACCGACGGTCTCACACGTCGACGGCGCGACCGACGACATCGAGCCCTTCCTCGAATTTCATCAAACACTCGAAAAACATTTCCCGAACGTCCATCGAATGCTCAAAAAAGAGGTCGTGGACCATTGCAATTTGATGTTTCACTGGCAGGGGCGAGACCCCTCGATCGACCCCATCCTGCTTATCGCGCACCAAGATGTCGTGCCGGCAGCGGAGGAGGGCTGGCGCCATCCGCCCTTCAGCGGCACCCTTCGCGACGGTTCGGTCTGGGGACGCGGCGCCCTGGACTGCAAGAGTACGCTCTACAACGTGATGGAAGGCGTCGAACGGCTCATCGCGGACGGCTTCGTGCCTTCATCGGACGTCTGGCTCGCGTTCTCGTCCAATGAAGAGACCTCGGGCGACGGCGCCGCCAAAATGAGCGCCCGCTTCGAAGAACGGGGCATTCGCTTCCGCCTCGTCCTGGACGAAGGCGGCGCCATCATGGAAGAAGCGCTCCCCGGCATGGATCGCCCTTTCGCCATGATCGGCGTCACGGAAAAGGGCTACATTGATCTGAAAATCACCGCCAAGGGGACCGGCGGACACTCGAGCACGCCGCCCAATGACACACCGCTCGTTCGACTCGCGCGCTTTATGGACCGCGTCGATCGAAAGAAACCGTTTAAGAAGCATTTGTCGAAAGAGAATAAAGCGATGATGCGCGCCGTCGCTCCGTCGCTTCCCTTCGGTATGCGGTTCTTGTTCGGCAACCTCTGGCTCACGCAGCCGCTCGTCATGTTTGCCATGCCGAAGGTCTCCTCCTACGGGGAAGCCCTCATGTCGACCACGATCGCGTTCACGATGGCCGAAGGATCCGAGACGTCCAACGTGATCCCCACCGAGGCATGGGTCATGGCCAACATGCGCCCGTCGCCCCATCAGAACGTGGCGTCATCCATCGGCGCCTTGCAGCCGTACCTCGATGCCAACGATCTCGAAGCCACCCCCGTTCTCGTCCGCGAAGCCAGTCCCGTCTCCGACATCGACGACCCGCGTTTTGAGGCGTTTGTCTCGGTGATCGAAACGTGCTTCCCCGACTGCGGAATCGCCCCCTACCTCGTGATGGGCGGCACGGATGCGCGCAACTACACCAATGTGAGCGATATGGTCTTGCGTTTCCAAGCGATCCGCATGACCCATGAAGAGCTCGGCTCCATGCATAACATCGACGAACGGATCAACATCCGTGCCGTCGCCGAGGGCGTCCTCTTTATCCGCGCCCTCATTGAACGGTTCTGCTGAAGGAGGTCCCCCATGGCCCAACGGTCCCCCGACTCGACGCTCAAGATTGAGCGCCGTTCCTACGTGCTTTCCGTCGCGATCTTGCTCATCCTGGTCATCATCGCCGGCATCCTGACGTCCGTGATCCCCCAGGGAACCTACACACGGGTCGATGTCGAAGGCGTCGTTGAAATCGTCCCCGACTCATTCCGATACATCGAGGGCAAGCCCCTGCCGATCTACCGATGGTTCACGGCGCCCTTCGAAGTGCTGTGGGGTCCCGACGCCCTCGTCATATGGATGATCATCTTGTTTTTGCTGTTCATCGGGGGCTCGTTTGCGATCCTCACGAAGAGCGGCATGATTCAGCGCCTGATTCGGCGGCTCGTCCATCGTTTCAAGGACAGCCGCTTCAAATTGATGGCCGGCCTGATCCTCTTCTTTATGTTGTTCGGATCCATCTTCGGCATCTTTGAAGAGATGATTGTCCTCGTTCCGCTGGTGTTGGTGCTCTCAAAGAGTTTCGGATGGGACGATCTGACGGGGCTCGGCATGAGCCTGTTTGCCTCGGGCATCGGCTTTTCGGTGGCCATCTTAAATCCCTTTACCTTGGGGGTTGCGCAACAAGTCGCCGATCTCCCG
>JBMNTA010000068.1:0-3346 GCA_050945495.1 Saccharofermentanales bacterium | reverse complement strand
CTAACATACCAGTTTACAAAGCATTAAAAGAGTTGTCTGGCTTTTAAAAAAGGCAAAATTCTTACCAAGAGAGTATCCTAAGAGTTTGAATCCGCTTTCAAATTTAAGGTGTGAAAAAAACTGCCTATAAATACTTGACTCAAACACACCCTCTTCTCACCTTGACAGCATACACACTTTTCGCTAAAATAGAAAATATGTTAACCTAAATTTATTTTGGTTAACAATATGGAAAGGGGGAGTATCATGCACGATAACAGATTACAAAAACTCATCGTCATCGCTTTATTTGCCGCGATCACCGGTGTCTTAGCGCAATTAGCCATTCCGTTACCATTCGGTGTACCAATTACAGGCCAAACATTGGCAATCGGTCTAACAGCGACCATTCTCGGTTCACGCCATGGTACATATGCGACCATTTTATACATATTAATGGGAGCCGTTGGCATTCCTGTTTTCGCACAATTTACTGCCGGTCTCGGCGTCATCATTGGACCAACAGGAGGCTATATTATCGGTTTTATCCCAACGACATTGATCATCGGCTTATATTTAGAAAAAACATCATTCACTGTAAAAAACGCTCTAATCGCGAACATCATCGGCATGTTCATCACGCTGATTTTCGGTACGGTATGGTTAAAATTTGCTGCTGACTTAACGTGGCAAGCCGCTTTCTTAGGTGGTTTCGCACCATTTATTATCGTCGGCCTCATCAAAGCCTTTTTAGCTGCGTGGATCGGTATCATCGTCCGCCAACGTTTAACAGCTGCAAACTTGTTAGCGGTATAAAAAGAGGCTGGGACAAAACTCAGCTAATGAATAAAAATGGAGTCCAGTTGATTTTACCACTGGACTCCATTTTTATTATCATTCTTTTATCGCGTTTTTAGTAAACAAAAAGAGCACCCTTTGCTAAAATTAAAGTTACCAGACCATAATTTTAAAAGAGGTGCTCTTATGTATAAGAATTATAACATGAATCAATTAGTTTTGCCTATAAATTTAGAAGTTAAATTACAAGATAACGACATTGCCTTTGTAATAAATGACTTGGTAGAAAGTATTCCAGATGAAGTATTTCATAATTTTTTTCGAAAAACAGGTCGCCCATCTTATCATCCACGAATGATGTTAAAAATAATTTTATGTGCATATTCCCAATCCGTTTTTTCTGGAAGGAAAATTGAAGCACTTCTTAAAGATAGTATTCGCATGATGTGGTTAGCACAAGGTCATGAACCTAGTTACCGAACAATCAACCGTTTTCGTGTGGATCCAGACGTAAAAGATATCTTACGAGAACTTTTTGTTCAGTTTCGTTCTCATTTAGTAAAGGAAAAAATCATTGATAATGAAGCGATTTTTATTGATGGTACGAAAATTGAAGCGAATGCCAATAAATTTACTTTTGTTTGGAAGAAATCGATCAAAAATTTCAGTGATAAATTAATTGAAAACTCGAACAAAATGTATGATGAACTTCTTCAAAAAGAAATTATACCTGCGATTGAACAGGAAAATTCCGAAGAACTTTCTATCAATGAGTTGGAAGACATTGTAGAAAAATTAGATGAAAAAGTAAATGAGTACAATCAAAAAATTGAGGAATGCGAAATTGGAAGTGAACGAAAGAAGATTCGTTCCAAAAGAAAATATCCTAAGCAAGCGTTGAAAAAATTTAAAGAGTTTATCAAGCGTAAAAACAATTATGAAAAAGCTATGGAAATATTAGGAGATAGAAATAGCTATTCGAAAACTGATCCTGATGCTACTTTTATGCGAATGAAAGATGACTACATGAAAAATGGTCAATTGAAGCCGGGGTATAACGTTCAAATCGCAACCGAAGGTCAATATGCGCTTGCCTATGATATTTTCCCTAATCCAACGGATACAAGGACATTGATTCCGTTTTTAGATAAAATAGAATCTCAATTCTTTCAGTTACCGAAATATATTGTCGCGGATGCAGGTTATGGTGGAGAAGCAAATTACATCGATATTATCGAAAATCGTAATCGTGTTCCTCTTATCACCTACAATAGCTATCTAAGAGAACGAAAAAGAAAATATAAAAAAGATCGATTCAATACAGCCAATTGGGATTATAATGCAGAGCATGATTATTACGTTTGCCCAAATGGCCAAAAACTTACATTTCAATACCACTCCCATCGTACCGATCGTTATGGCTTCAAACGTAAACTTAAAGTATATCAGTCGGAAAATTGTGACAGTTGTCCATTACGTTCATATTGTACAAGAGCGAAAGAAGGTAACCACCGTAAATTATACATAAATGAACTTTGGGAGAAACAAAAAGAATATATTAGAGTGAAGCTTTCGGAAGAAGAAACTGGAAACATTTATAAAAAACGTAAAATTGACGTTGAACCAGTTTTTGGATTTCTGAAGGCTAATTTGTCGTTCTCTCGATTTTCCGTAAGAGGAAAATCGAAGGTGGAAAACGAATTAGGATTTGCGCTCATGGCGGTAACTTAAGGAAGTATACCGCCATGAACAACAAAAATGATAAAAACCTAGTGCAAAATGGATCGAAAAAACGGACTGAATCAAAATTTTCATTGATTCAGTCCGTTTTTTCATATAGAAGACTGGTTTTGTCCCAGCCTCATTTTACGCTTACTTTTCCCCGTAGAAAAGTGTTCATTTTTATCTAGCGAAAATTGTCTACTTTAGACTAGCAGTTACAAGGAGGAAGATCTTGTTATGGACAGGCCGCTGTATCCGTGACCCATTTCCGTTATAACATTATAATCTTCTGTAAAATCATTTATTTTTATTATAATTTATTTTTTAACTATTGTAATTTTCCGTAAATTATGTTAATATATAATTGTATTGCCATAAAATACTAATAGAAAGGAGGTTTGTGCTATGAAAAAGAAAGCAAAACAGTTTATGATCGCGTTGTTAGTAGTTGGCACAATTGGATTAGGTGCAAATACAGCGTTGGCGGCAACTTTTGGAGATAAGCATAGTGGAGCCTCTTCTAAAGAAGTTTTTCAAATTAAATATATAGGTGCCGCCTGGAATTACAGTAGTTCACCATATAAATATACATCGTTTAAATATTCACGAAATGGTAGAACTTTATTAAGTAAAACAGCCTTTACTTCCAAAGTGACAGGTTCTGTTTGGGACGATCTAAGATGGGGAGACGAGTATACTACAAAATTTAATTGGAAACGTGGACCACGTAAATAATTTTTCCTGGTTGATTTTCTTAATATTGACTTAACAAAATTTAATGAAACATCTATGAGATCTCATTAATGAATTGTAGGAAATCGTTGGGGCTGATAGGTATTTTCTACAG
>JBMNTA010000067.1:0-3398 GCA_050945495.1 Saccharofermentanales bacterium | reverse complement strand
CGAGCCATGCCGCGGCTCCGTGACGCGCGTATTCCACGAAGGCACCCTTCATGACGATCGCCCCCGCACACAGACGCCCGTGCGATACGTTTGACAGCCGCAGGCGGAACATCGCTCGAAGCACGCCGGCGTCGTGACGCCCGCCAGCGAGCGTTCCCACTCGCGACGCAAAAAGGCGCGATCGACGCCCATGTCGATATGATCCCATGGGAAACGTTCGTCGTCCGGCCGTTCGCGCGTGTAGAAATCGATGCCCTCCGGAATGCGCCGCATCGCCCGTTGCCAGCGATCCCAAGAAAAATGCTCGTGCCAGGCTTCCAAGTAACCGCCCTGACGCCAGACGTCGACCAGAACCGGGGCCAGGCGTCGGTCGCCGCGCGCCAACACCGCCTCGATGACGGAGCTTTCGAATTCGTGCCAGTTGTAGGCGATGCGACGATCCGTCCCCAGCGCTTTCGCCAAGCGCTGTTGCTTGTCGCGCATCTCGTCGATCGATATTTGACGCGCCCATTGAAACGGCGTGAAAGGTTTCGGGATAAAAAACGAGGTGCTGACCGTGATGTTCAGGCGTCGCGCGCGCGTTTCGGGCGACAGCGCATCCCACAGCCCCAACAAATCGTGCGCCAATCGGGCGATGGCGTCGACGTCGTCGTCGGTTTCGGTCGGCAGCCCGAGCATAAAGTACAGTTTGACGCGGTTCCAGCCGTTTTTGAACGCGGCTTCGGCCGCCTCAAAGAGGTCGTCTTCGACGATGTTTTTGTTGATGACGTCACGCAGACGTTGCGAGCCGGCTTCCGGCGCAAACGTCAGTCCGGCGCGACGCGTCCCCGCGATCTGTTCGGCCAAGTCAAATTCGAACGCGTCCAATCGAAGCGACGGCAGCGAGAGATTGATGTGGCGCGGGTCCGTCTTCGGCAACAGCGCCGCCGTCAAGGCCGGCAAGTCGGCGTAATCGGTCGTCGACAGCGACAAGAGGCCCATCTCTTCGCACCCGGTCGTCGCCATCAGTCGGTCGGCCGCGTTCGACAGCGTCTCGACGGAACGTTGGCGCATCGGTCGATAGGTGAACCCCGCCTGACAAAAACGACACCCGCGCGGACAGCCGCGCAGCACTTCCATGACCATGCGGTCGTGGACGATTTCCATGTTCGGGACGATGGGCGACAGCGGCATCGGCGCGGCGTTCAAATCGGCGATGACGGCTTTGGACACGATGTCGGGGGCCGCCTTTGTGTTGGGACGTATGGATCGGACGGTGCCGTCATTGTTGTAACAAACGTCGTAGAATCGGGGCACGTAGACGCCGTCCATCGCGGCGACGTGTTCGAGCAATCGTTCCCGCGACATCCCCGACGCTTTTGCGAGACGGACCGCATCGACGATGTCCGGCAAGAGCTTTTCGCCGTCACCGATCAGCACGATGTCCAACATCGGCGCCAACGGCTCCAGATTGCACGCGATGGGGCCGCCGGCAATGACCAACGGATCGCGTTCGGTGCGGTCATCGGCCATGATCGGCACACCGCCGAGGTCCAGCATGTCGAGGGCCGTCGTGAACGCGAGCTCAAACTGAAACGATATGCCGACGACGTCGAAATCGGCCAAGGGCGTACCCGTTTCGATGGACGTGAGCGGCATCGCTTCTCGGCAGAGCAGATCGCGATAATCGATGCCGGGCGCAAAACAGCGTTCGCAAAACGTTCGGTCGTCTTCATTGAGGATCGCGTAAAGAATTTGGATGGCCAAATTGGACATGGCGATCTCGTAGACATCGGGAAAACAGAGCGCGACATGCACGCGGTCCTTCGGTGAACGCTCGAAAAAGGCCGGCCGTTTGTCGACGGCGTTCAGCTCACCGCCGGCATAGCGTGCCGGTTTCTCGACTTGGCGCCAGAGCGCGCGTATGTGGGGGTCGTCGAAGCGCCTCATTGGGTGCCGCCGAGGAGCTCGTCTCGAAGCGACTCAAAGCCGGGTTTGCCGAGCAGGGCGAACATATTGCGCTTGTACGCCTCCACCCCCGGTTGATTGAACGGATTGACATCGTTCAAGATCCCCGACAAGGCACACGCTCGCTCAAACGCGTAAATCAGCGATCCCATCGACTCGGGCGAACGATCGGGCACGTCGAACACCATGTTCGGCACCCCGCCGTCCACGTGCGCGAGCGCCGTGCCCAGGCGCGCCGATCGATTGACGTCCGCCAGGGTCCGACCCGCAAGGTACGACAATCGATCCAAGTCGCGCCGATCCTCGGGAATCACCACCGTGTGCGCGGTGTCGCGGATGTTCAGCACCGTTTCAAAGAGAATCGACGGGCCGTCTTGAATGAGCTGCCCCAGGGAGTGCAGATCGGTCGTGAACGCGGCGCTCATGGGCAGCAAGCCCTTGCCGTCCTTGCCCTCGCTTTCGCCGAAGAGCTGCTTCCACCACTCGGCAAAGTAATGCATCGACGGCTCGTAGGCCGCGAGCAATTCCGCCCGATAGCCTTTGCGTGCGAGGAGCATCCGATCGACGGCGTAACGATCGCACGGCACCCACGTGTTGTCATCCATGGGCGCGACCGAGCGCGCGCGTTCACGCGCCGCGCCCTCGAGCAGGCGGCGGATGTCGATGCCCGCGACGGCAATGGGCAAGAGCCCCACCGGCGTCAACACGGAGTAACGCCCGCCGATATCGGCCGGGATAATAAACGTTTTCAATCCGAGTTCGCTCGCCAGGGCGCGCAGCGCGCCGTGTTCGGCATCGGTGGTCACCACGATCGCGTCGCGGAGTTCGTCGTCGGTCGCGTCGGCAAACAGCGCGTCGCGCAGCACGCGGAACGCGATGGCGGGTTCCGTGGTGGTCCCCGACTTCGAGATCACGTTCAAAGCGACGCGGCGACCGCGAAGCACCTCCAATAAATCGTGCATGTAATCGGAGCTCAGCTGATGTCCCGCAAAGAGAATCAACGGACCGCGTTCCTCGCGATCGCGAAGCGCGTCGAAATGATGCGACAGGGCCTCGATGACGGCGCGGGCGCCCAGGTACGATCCTCCGATGCCGACGACCACCAACACATCGAAGTGTTCGCGTATCTGCGATGCGACGGCGTTCACGTCGTCGATCAAAGCGGACGGCGTCGTCTCCGGCAGATTGACCCATCCCGTGTACTCCGCGCCCGGGCACGTGCCGGCGTCGAGGCGCGTGCGCGCATGCGCCACCGCATCGCGCATGGCTTCGCGTTCATGCGGTCGGATGAAACCGTCGGTCCAGCGGTCGTCAAATGTAATCATGTGAGGCTCCTCGTCAATTTGATTTGTTCAACGGACGCACGATGTATCCGTTTTGATCGCCGCCGATGACACGCACGACGCGGCCGCTCGAAATCAATTCATCGGCCACCGCGGGATAAACGGGCA
>JBMNTA010000066.1:0-3562 GCA_050945495.1 Saccharofermentanales bacterium | reverse complement strand
GTCTCGGCATGGTCGAGGGCATGATCAATTTGATCCCGATGGCCAAAATCGGGCACATCGGTCTGTATCGTGACCCGGAGACGCTGCAACCGGTCGAGTACTACTGCAAACTGCCCGACGACATCGAGAACCGCGACGTCATCTTGCTGGATCCGATGCTCGCCACCGGCGGTTCGGCCGTGGCGGCGGTCAATTTCTTAAAAGAGCGCAACATCAAGCACATCAAGTTCGTGTGCCTGATTGCGGCGCCGGAAGGCATCCATTGCCTCCGCGAAGCACATCCCGACGTGCCGATCTTCTGTGCCGGCCTCGACGATTGCCTGAACGAGCACGCGTACATCGTGCCCGGCTTGGGCGATGCGGGCGACCGCTTGTTCGGTACGAAATAAACGATCTCGACGCGCCCCTCGGTCTTCGAAGGGGCGCGTGATCCGGTCTACCGATCGGATCGGAAATAAAATAACGCGTCGGCAAACCCCAGCCGGCATTTGGTCGGCAGGAGGTACGAGCGATGGCGATTCAATCGAATGCCATCGAGCGTTGTCCCATTTTTTGAACCCAGATCTTCCACGTAATATTGGCCGTCCTTTCGAACGATTTCCGCGTGTCGACGGCTGACGGACACATCGTCCAACACCAAATCCGCCTTGCTCAAATCACGCCCGATCACAAATCGGTCCGTCAAGATGTAGGCCATGCGTCCCGACCCCTCATCGGGGGTGCCGGGGAGGCCCTCCGACAGTTGCGCCATCGACAACATGCCGTCATCTCGGAACGGTTCGGTCGATTCGTGCAGGATGTCCATGTCATGACTTTGAAAAAAGACGGTTCGGATGCGTTGGCGCATCGATGCGATGGCGGCCCGCCAACCGTTCATCGGCGGGTCGGGGGTGTCGTGCGACGCGGGCTCGTTCACGAG
The DNA here is from genome assembly GCA_050945495.1 of Saccharofermentanales bacterium. Classification (GTDB taxonomy): domain Bacteria; phylum Bacillota; class Clostridia; order Saccharofermentanales; family DTU023; genus UBA4923. The sequence continues at coordinate 2,643 of JBMNTA010000066.1, read as the reverse complement.
GATGCGCGCTTCCAGCAAAAGATCGAACAGCGCGCGGCGCCGCCATAACGTCCGGAGACGCTCAGCGACGGACTCGGGCCAGGCGTAGGTCGCGGCCAAGGCATCCATCAAGGGCGTGTCGTCGGCATCGCCCTCATCGAGCGTATCGAACGGCAAGGCGACGAGTCGGACGGCGTGGGCCGCGTCCTCGTCGGCCTTCGGATCGATAAAGATCAAGTCGGGGTGACACAGTGCCGGGCCGATGGGGAAGAAACGGTCATCGAGGGCGTGCATCGCCTCCATAATTGCCAAGAGCCATCGGTAACCGATGCGAGGCTCGGGGGCGTCATTTTCCATCCGTTCAGACAGGGGGATGAGTCCGGTCGTATCCATCGTGAAATCAATCATCCCGTCCGGCGTCGCGTGCCATTGTACGGGCAGGGCACAGGGCGGGCGGTGACGGAGGAGCCCCGTCTCGCGCAATGCCGAAAGTCCGTCCTGACGGGCGTTGCCGTCCATCTCGAGACGTCGGACGTCCGGGCGGGATGTGCGTTTTGCAGGCATCGTCACAGCGCATCGATGACCGAATCGGAAAAGACCTTGTCGATCAAGCGGGTCGCAAACACGAGGATGTTCTCGCGGAACAAGAACGCGACGGTGATGAGCACGGCAATGATGATGATGACTTCCAAAGTCCCAAAGCCGTCCCATGCCAGTCGAGTGTGCAAGGATCGTTGTTTCTTCATAAGTGACTCCTTTCGCGGGCGGTGGCCCATGGGTTGCTTTCAGTGTGCGGGACGTCGGATCGGCATGGACCGACGTTGCGTTGCCACGAGGTGACGTATGCGTCAAAAATGACCGATCACAGGGTGATGCGCATGCTCGCGAGCGTCGGCAGAATGACGGTGGCCATCACGACGATGAGGTCGAGCGCCATCGGCAGGACGTAGAGCAGGGCACGCCGTTCGGCACGGGCGCGCATGGCATCGCGGTAGAGTTGGCGCGCGCGGTCGCCCTGCATGCGGATGAGCTCCAAAATCTCGCGTCCGCCCTCCCGCTCGTAACGAGCGATGAGGCGAAGCGCCGTGGACACTTCCGGAAGCGGACACCGTTCGGCGAGACGATGCGTGGCCATCACGGCGTCGTACCCCATGTCGAGGTGGAGGGCCGCCTGCGTCAAATCTTGGGCGACGGGATTGTTCGGTTGGGCATCCGGGAGGCTCACCCGGGCAACCATGCGCAACGCGCGGTCGAGCGTGAGCCCACTCTCCAACAGAATGTAGAGCGTGTTGACGACGGTGGGATAAAAAAAGCGGTATTGTTCGCGCCGCGCATGGGCTTTGGCGACGGTGTCGATGTCGCGGACGGTCGAAAAGAGAAACGGCGACAACAGCACGATGAACCATGACACGTTGCCCGAAAGCGCCAGCAGACAGGCGAACACGATGCCCCAGAGCAAGTCGCGCGTCTTCATATCCATGTAACGCTGCCACGCGTCTTCTCGGTCGCCGGACGCCAGGCGGACGGCCGAGGAGATGGTGACGCCCAATTGACCGGGGATGTAGTCGAGGTAGAGCCGCGACAACCAACGACGAAGCGGCGGATAGCCCGGACGTTCGCGCGTCGTTTTCGACGCTTTTTTGGTTTTTTGGGCGTCGGTCGCCGTGGACGGCGGCGCGAGGAGAAACAAAAAGATGAAGACCGCGACCATGGCCACGAGGTACAGGATCGCCAACGGAACGGCGAGCGACGGGGGCTCGATGTGGACGGCGCCGTAACTTGCCGTGGTCGCGCCGTCCAGGATGAAACGCGCCATCACGAAAGGGATGACGGCGAGGATGCCCGCCTCGCTCGACTGGCCGCGTTTTTCGTTTTTGACTTCGTGGGCGGCATTGATTTGGGCCGACAAGTCGTGATGGCTTTGACGGACGAAGACGTCGACCCGACCGCCGGCGCGCGCCAGCAAGGTGAGGAGCGTGAAATCGCGGCGGCACACCGACAAATTGAGTTCGCGCGCAAACACGTCGAGCGCTTCCGAAAGCGTCATTTGCGCTTCCAGATTCTTTTGGAGACGCAACAGCGACCGAACGATGACGTGGTGATGGCCGAGTTGTTCGCGCATGGGGGCGACGGCGTCGACCAGCGCCGCCTCCAGGGGGATGCCCGCCGCGAGCCGCGTCGATAAATAGCCCAAAAGATGCTGGTATTGTGTCAAGAGCATGTTGCGTTCGCGTCGATAAAAAAGGCGGGCGAGGCCGAGCCCCAAGAGGATCGCCCCGGGAATCGTGACGGGCCATCCGAGGGCATGGTTCGACAAAAACGCGATGGCGGCAAGTCTCGCCGGAATGACGGCGAGGGCCACCCATTGCAACGCGGAGAGCCAACGCCGACGCAAAACACGTCGCCCCGCCGCGTGTTGCACACGTGCGTGTCGGCTTTCCGACGATCGAGAACGGTGTCGGGATATGACGCCCATCGCCGTCAAACCTCGGCCCCGTCGGGCGGAGCGGGGAGAGCGTCCTTGGAGGTCATGACGTTCGGTTGTCCGGCCGTAATGCTAATTTGGTGCGCCATCATGGCGGGCGGACAAAACGACGGTTCGTGTCCCTGTTTCGGAGGGGTCGTGGGGACGGCTGCCGCGTTGTCCCCGAACAGCCACGATGC
>JBMNTA010000065.1:0-4023 GCA_050945495.1 Saccharofermentanales bacterium | reverse complement strand
CAGATGTCCGCCAGCGCTTGAGCGGCCTCGGCGTCGGGCACCGCGACGCGCACCATCTCGCACCCGGCGGCCTCCAAACGCGTGATCTCTTCAAGCGTCGCGCGGACATCCCGCGTGTCGGTCGAACACATCGATTGCACCGATACGGGGGCGCCGCCGCCCACGCGCACGGGGCCGACCAGCACTTGTCGCGTCATCCGTCGTGTCACGTCCGACATCGCTACCTCCCCAACAGACGCAAGATGTCGAGCACGATGACCGAGATGCCGAGGATCAGGAAGAAGCCGAGCCCGATCATGCCGGTGACGGTCTTAAAGCGCTCGGACAAAGGTTTTCTGCGGATGGCTTCGACGCCGAGCAGCAACAAGTGGTTGCCGTCGAGGGGCGGAATCGGGATCAAGTTCGTGAACCCGACGGCCACCGACAAAAGGCCCAAAAGCGATCCCAGGCGTTCCATGATCTGCCCGAACGTGCCGCCTTGCGTCACGGACGTCGTCGCCATCGAGACAATGGCGATCGGGCCGGCGAAACTGTCACGGAATTTCAGCTCACCCGCAAACAACATGCCGAGTCCTCGCACCGTGGTGCGGATGATCGACCAGGGATAGCGAACGCCTTGGCTGATCACATCCCCCGCTCGGTCGGACAAGGTCATCACGAGACCCAGGGGCTGTTCCACGGCCAACATCACGGGCTCCACGTCGAGCTCCACCACGTGGCCGTTGCGCTCCACCACCGCCCGCATCGGCGCCCCCGCCGACGCGGTGACGGCCTCCGTGATCCGCTCGCCCTCGTCAAACGTGATGCCGTCCAACGAGATCAATCGATCGCCCACCATATAGCCTTCGGGGCCGCGGTCGGCATCGGGATGCACCTGAACGATTTCGTACACGTCATCCGTGGTCGTGTAGGAGATCCCAAGCATCGGACGCGGCTTGAGTTCGTCGGGCGTCAACGTTTCGGTGCGGATCGCGCCGTTTTTCGTCTCGTATTCGACACGCCACGCCGCCCCCGGCTTATGACTCATTTCGGTGATGGCCACATCCATGGTCGTGGCGATGCGCGTGCCGTTGATGCGTCGAATCGTATCGCCGACTTCCATGCGGCTTTCGGCGATGAGCGAGCCTTCCGGGATCTCGCCGATGTCGGGCACGACGGCGCCCTGCGCGGCAAACATGATGATGAAGACGATGAAGGCCGTCAAAAAGTTCATGAGCGGGCCGGCCGCGATCACGATCGCACGCTGCCACTTCGGTTTGTTTTCAAAGAGCGACGGATCGTCCGGATCGATCTCGGAGTCATCCTCCTGACCTTCGATCTCCGACGCCTCGCCCGCGAAACTCACCGACGCGCCCAAAGGAATCGCCTTGATGTTGTATCGGATGCCGTCCTTTTCGCGCTCCCAGAGCACGGGGCCCATGAAGATGGAAAATTGGTCGATCTTGAATCCGAACATGCGCCCGGTCAAAAAATGACCGAGCTCATGGAGGACCATGATGAGCCCAAGAATCAACACACCCGCCAAAATGCCAAGTACGGTCGTCATGCTTTCTCCTCGTTTAACGAATGTTCGACGAAGCGCACCGCTTCGTCATGCTGAGACAGCATAGCATCAAAGGATGGCATTTCGATGTCACGCTCGTGAACAAATCGGTGAAGGGCTCGATCGATGGCGTCAAAGATGTCCGGGAGTCCCCCGTCCCCGGCCAAAAATCGCGCCACCGCCACATCGTTGGCGGCATTGTACACCAGCGGCATGCACCCGCCCCATCGCCAGGCGCGGCGGGCCATGTCGATCGACGGAAACGTCCGGTGATCCACGGGATAAAACGACCAGGTCATCGCCTTCGAAAAATCGATTCGCGGCGCGATCCCGCAATCGGACCGCCGCGGAAACGTCAACGCGAATCGAATCGGAATCGTCATGTCGGGCATGCCCAATTGCGCGAGGACGGCGCCGTCCTTGAATTCCACCATGGAATGCACGATCGATTCGCGATGAATCACGACGTCGATCGCCTCCGCATCGACATCGAACAGATGGCAGCCCTCGATCACCTCGAACCCCTTGTTGACCAAGGTGGCCGAATCGACCGTGATTTTTTGCCCCATCGACCACGTCGGATGCGCCAGCGCGTCCGCGACGGTGACCTCCGCCAAGGCATCGCGGTCGTAACCGAAAAAAGGCCCGCCCGAGCACGTCAAGACGATGCGTTCCACCGAATCCGGATCGGCACCGAGCAGACATTGCCAAATCGCTGAGTGCTCGCTGTCGACGGGCAAGATCCACGCGCCGGCATCGCGCGCACGGCGCTTGACTGCAGCCCCCGCGACCACCAAGCTCTCCTTGTTGGCCAAGGCGATTTTCTTTCCCGCCGACGCGGCGGCCAAGACCGGCTCCACACCGGCAAACCCCGGGATGGCGCCGACCACGGTATCGGCCTCTCCGACCGTGGCACACGCGACCACGCCCTCGCGCCCCGTCAAAATGCGCGGCGCCGGGATGCCTTCCGCGGTCAAGACATGCAAAAGCGCCGCCTTGACATCGTCGTCGGCGACGCTGACCACGGACGGCCGGTGACATCGGATTTGTTCGGCCAACACCTCGACGCGACGCCCCGCGGCCAACGCGACGATCGCAAAGCCCTCTTCGCGCGCGACGGCGAGCGTCTGCCGTCCGATCGACCCCGTCGATCCCAAAACGGCCAACGACGTCGTCGGCGGAACGGGCGCATCCCAACGACGCGGAACACCGCCCGTACGATCAGCCCCCGCATGCATGCTACGCGATGAACAGGTGCGCCAGCATGGCGAGCAGCAACATGGTGGGCTGGGTCAATTGCATGCTGTCGAAACGGTCGGATACCCCACCGTGCCCCGGCAAAAGCGTGCCGAAATCCTTGATGCCGCACCAACGCTTCACGCCCGAACTCAAGAGATCCCCAAACGCCGAGACACAGCTCATCAGCACGGCGGCCAAGATGGCAAAGGCAATGGACGATCCCGTGGAATACCCCATGCGTCGGCCGATGACCAGCGGGAAATAAATCATGTAAAGGATGATCGTGCCGAGCATGCCGCCGAGGAAGCCCTCCCACGTCTTGGAGGGACTCAGGCGAACGGCGCACTTCGATTTGCCGAGCCAACTGCCGACAAAGAAGGCAAACGTATCGGAGATCCATGCCGTCAGCACGGACAACGCGAGCCAGTGCCAGCCCAGGGACGTGCCGTAAAGCATCGCGATGACGGATGCGAGCGGCAACGCCGAGGTGACCACGATGGTCGATTCCGCCACGACAAACGGGAACTCTTCGGGCCCTTTTTGACGCATGCGCCAGAGGGACGCGAGCGATAAAACGATGAACAAAAACAACAGGCACAGGCCCATGATCCGCGGGGCCACCACGACGTTCATCGCGCTGTCGCCGATGCTTGTGACGCCGCGCCAGAAGGTGCCTTTCAAGAGGCCCGTCAGGGAGAGCAAGCCCAAAACGACCGATGCGACGGCGACAAAACGCGCGTTGATGCCACCCATCCGAAGACGCGTCGCCTGTGCCTTCTCGTACGCGGTCATGAAGGCGACGGCCGCAAACAGGATGATCGGAATGATCGGCACCCAAAGGCCCGGCACGATAAACAGGATCATGACGGCGACGTAAATGATCGCGGTGACGATGCGCGTCGACAGTTGAAGTGAGCTTTTCATATTAACCTCCTCACCGTCCCGGGGTCATACATCCCCGAATCGGCGTTGCCTGCGTGTAAAGTCTTCAATCGCGCGGTCGAGTTCTTCCGCGCCGAAGTCGGGCCACAGACACTCCTCAAAATATAATTCCGTGTAGGCCAATTCCCACAGCAAAAAATTAGAAAGCCGACGCTCGCCGCCGGTTCGGATCATCAGATCGGGCGGCGGGACGTCCGGCAAATACAAATAACGGGCAAACGTCCGTTCGTCCAATTGTTCGGGGTCGAGGGCGCCTTGCGCGACAGCGTCGGCCGCCCGTCGCGCGGCATGAACCATTT
>JBMNTA010000064.1:0-4024 GCA_050945495.1 Saccharofermentanales bacterium | reverse complement strand
GATGTCGACTTCGACCTCGGCGATCGTGACGCCGAAGGAGTACGCGTTGCTCTTGACGGAATACGTGCTCTCGGCCGAGATGTGCTCGCTGATCGCCATGTTGTACAACACTTCGGTCGCCAGTTCGCCGAGCGTCATCAAGACTTCGCCGTCGGAGGTGCGCACGATGTTGCCGTCCACAAGGTCGAGCAAATTGGTCGGCATGCGCGTCAACGTGTGCGCATGACCGAGAATTTTTTCTCGCAATTGCTCGCCCGTTTGCTTGATGGAGAAGCCGCCGATGTACGTCTGGCGGGACGCGTACGCGCCGGTGCCGTACGGAGAAACGTCGGTGTCTTGCGTCGTCAGCACATGGACGTCTTCGGCTTTGACGCCGACGGCGTCGGCCGCCATTTGCGCATAGGCGGTGTCGCAGCCTTGACCGATTTCCGTTTCGCCGGTGCTGAGTTGAATGGAGCCGTCTTGGTTGACGACCATGCGGCAGCTGGTGGTCTCAATGCTGATGGGCCATACGGCCGTGTTGTACCAGAAGAGCGCGGCGCCGATGCCTCGACGGATCGGGCCCGTCTGGTTTTTATAACGCTCGTGCTTCTCGTCGTAACGGATGAGCTCGCGCGCTTTGTCAAGCGTTTGATTGTACGTGTCGTAATACATCTGGTTTTTCGAAAAATTGTCGACGTATCCGACCGGCATGGAATTTTTCTTCCGGAATTCGATCGGGTCGAAGCCCATTTTCTGACAGATGTCGTCGATGTGACTTTCGTTGTGGAACATGGCCTGCGGGATGCCGTAGCCGCGCATGGCGCCGCCGACCGGGTGGTTGGTGTAGACCGTCCAGCAGTCGGCTTCCACGTTGTCGCACGGGTACGTCTGCGGGAAGGCGCCCATGCCTTTCGCCACGACGCCGTGGCCGTGGGACGCGTACGCGCCTTGGTTCGACCACACTTCGAGCTTGCGCGCGGCGAACGTGCCGTCGGGGCGCACCCACGAGATGATGTGGGCTTCCATCGCGTGACGCACGCGGTTGCTCACGAACGTCTCTTCGCGGGTCGTGTCGAACTTGACGGGGTGACCGCCGACTTGCGTCGAAAGCCACGCACACAACGGTTCGTACAGGGCATCCTGTTTGTTGCCGAAGCCGCCGCCGATGTAGGGCTTGATGATGCGCACCTTGCCCCACGGCAGACCCAGGGCTTGCGCCACCACGCGCCGGATAATGTGCGGGATCTGAGTCGATGAGACGACCGTGATCCGGCCGCCTTGCTCCGCATAGGCATAGCAGACGTGGTTTTCGATGTGGGAGTGTTGGACCGGGGGCGTTTTGTACCAGCCCTCGATCTTGGTGAGTCCCGGTTCTCGGATGGCTTTCTCATAATCGCCGAGGCGGATGTCGGAGTGCCCCAAGACGTTGTCCGGACGTTCCTCGTGAATCACGGGGGCGCCGTCTTTCATCGCTTCTCGGGGATCGGTCACGAAGTCGTATTCTTCGTATTCCACCTTCAGCGCGCGAATCGCGCGATCGGCCGACACATAGTCCTTGGCGATGACGGCGGCGATCTCGTCACCGTAGTAGCGGACGTGCTCATTCATGAGCTTGCGGTCCGCCACGTCTTGATGGGCGGGATCGGTGGACCACGGGTGCCCCGCCGTCGGGAATTGAATGTCGGGGACGTCGAAACACGTCAACACTTTGACGACACCTTCGATTTTTTCCGCTTCGGAGGTATCGATGCTGACAACGCGTCCGTGGGCGATCGTTGAGTGAAGGATGCGCGAGACGTAAGCATTTTTCGGCGTTAAGTCGTCGGTGTATTTGGCACGACCGGTCGCCTTGTCAAACGCGTCGACGCGCACTCTCGATTTTCCTACTTCCATAATGGAACTTCCTCTCCTTTGAGTATCGCTTATAAAAACCGATAATTTGACTGGTTTGACGCATTTATTTTAAATATTTTAACATAAACGCGTCGCGACACACCAAAAAAGACCGAGAATTGTATCCGCTAACACGCACGGACCAGCTTGGGTGCGTATCGTACGTTTTGTTTGCGAATCATTGATAAAAAAACGTCGCGCCCATGGGGCGACGGGTTCCGAAAACGTTGAGAAAAAATGGGTTTTTTCGCGACCGTAAGCTATACTGACCGTGCATCGAACCGATTGGAAACGGGAGGGCGTATGTTTAATATTCAACGTGCGTTGGTCACCGGCGGAAGCTCCGGCATCGGGCGATCCATCGTGCAACATTTGCTTGACGACGGATGTGAAGTGTTCAGCCTGTCGCGCACCGTGCTGCCGCCGCAAGCATTTCGACATGCCGAACGACTGCATCAGATCGCGTGCGACCTGACGCAGGATGAGGCGGTGGCGCGTGCGTTTCAAGCGGTGTCGGCCGAAACGGATCACTTGGACGCCGTCTTTTCCAACGCGGGATTTGGGATTTCCGGCGAAATCAGCCGTACCGACCGTGCGCACGTCCGACGCCAATTCGATCTGAATGTGGTATCGGCCTGCGACGTGGTGCGGCGCGCCGTGCCGCTCCTGAAACCGGTCGGGGGGCGGATCATCTTCACAAGTTCCGTCGCCGGGGTCATCATCATTCCGTATCAAGCGTTCTACTCCGCGACGAAGGCCTGCCTCAATGCCTTTGCGGTCGCCTTAAACAACGAATTGAAGTCGACGGGCATCCGCGCCATCGCCGTCATGCCGGGCGATACGGCCACGGGCTTCACCGACGGCCGCATCAAAATCGAGGACCCCGACACGCCGGAAGGGCGCTGCTGCATCGAATCCGTCAAGAAGATGGAACACGATGAGCGGACGGGCACCGATCCCGACATCATTGCCCGGCGCATCGTTCGGATTGCGCGAAAGCCGCGTCCCAAGGCCCTGTACGGGATCGGAGCCTTGTATCGCATCGCGCTCGTGCTTTACAAAGTGCTGCCGGTACGCTTGACCGAATGGATCATCGGGAAGGTTTACGGCGGCAAAGCGTAACAAGGTGCGTCGCGGACTGGACAAATCAAACACATGTGCTAAAATAGCTTAGCGTCACGAACGGTGACGACACATCGGGCGATTAGCTCAGTTGGGAGAGCGCTGCGTTCGCATCGCAGAGGTCGAGAGTTCGAATCTCTTATCGTCCACCACGAAGGCGTCCGTCATCGGACGCCTTTTTCTCGGAGTGAGGATCATGCGTCGACAACCACACATCGCGGCCCTGTTTGATCTGGACGGAACGTTGCTCTATACGTTGCCGTCCATTGTGGCATCGTGCAATGCCATGCTCGAACGTCTTCGGCTTGCGCCCCTGTCGATGGATCAGGTGCGCGAATTTGTGGGGTCGGGCTCACGGGTGCTGGTGGAGCGTGCCATGCGAGCGCACGGCATCACCGAGGGCGAACGTATCGAGCATGCGTATCGGACGTACACCGACCTGTTCAAAGAGGGATCTCGCCATCACGTGGCGCCGTACCCCGGGATCATCGAGATGCTCGATGATCTGCATAACGCCGGCATCAAGCTCGGCGTCATCACCAACAAGGATCACGATTTGACCCCCGGCGTGCTCGCGACGTCGTTCGACCTCAGCCGCTTCGACGTCATCCTCGGGACGCGTCCGAACGTCCCGCTGAAGCCGGATCCCGCGTCCACGTTGGAGGCATTGGACCAGATGGGGTGCGATGCGAAGGCATCCTTTTTCATCGGCGACAGCGTCATCGATGTCGACACGGGGCGCAACGCGGGAATGCAGACCGTTTCCGCGACGTGGGGGTATCGTTCGAGCCGGGTCCTTGCCGCCGCCCATCCCGATTTTTTTGCCGATGCACCGGAAGATGTCACCGCGATCGTGCTGCGCACGTCGCGTTGAGCGACGTCCGCGCGGCCCGGAAAAAGCCGTGTCATTTTTGAAGCTGTGGCGTCGGTGTTACGCGTCGTGTTCGCGCGCTTCCAGCGCCTTGTAATCGATCTTCCCGATCAGGGTGGTGGGGAAGACGTCGATGTATTCGTAAGCTTTCGGGAG
>JBMNTA010000063.1:0-4048 GCA_050945495.1 Saccharofermentanales bacterium | reverse complement strand
CCACATACGCCTCCAGCGTCTGACCGAGTTCCGTTCCCAGCGCTCGGTGGCTCTGCATCGTGTAGATGACATCTTCTTCCGTCAAAGGATACCCGTCATGCCAATGCGTCTCGGGATCCAACTGAAAAATGAGATCATGGTCGGCAATCACGATCGACCGGGCCAGCCGCGGCACGTAACGACGCGACGCCGTGTCAAAGCCACAGAGCGTCTGATAAATCGGCTGGTAAAAGCCGGTGGGATCGACGGGAAAACGGCGAAACGTCGACGCCAAAAAAGGATTTAAGTTGAAATCGTCGAGGTTGTGCAACGCGATCGTGCAACGGTCTTCGCGCGCCGTCGAGAACCCTTGCGTCCGATCCTCCGGTACATCCAAAAGCGAATCGGGGCGTTGGGTCACCGTCAGCGGTTGCGGACGCGTCGTTCGGACATCGGGCAACACCTCCGGCGCGTCGGCGCAGCCGATCATACAACAGGCCGCAAGCATCGCGGCCATTAAGGCCATCCAGGTTTTCGTTCGTTTACTCATGACCATGACGCTCTTCGCTCACCGACCGTCCCCCTGCCGTTCCGACGATGCGGATCGCGCCCGCCGCGGCATTCGATTGACACCCCTTTCCTTGTATTCTACCATGAGACAATGATTTCGAAGCCCCGTACAAAATCCCGCATTCGACGTGTCCTCACCGTCTTCGCCGGCATCCTTGCCGGTCTCTTGTTGGTGTCCGCGGTCGTCATTTTCGGAACGTACGGATACGTTGCCCTGCGAGGCAACGCACATACTTCGACGCTCGACGATTTGCCGCGAGATGTGGATTGCATCATCGTGCCGGGATGTCAGGTCTATGCCGACGGCAGCCCTTCGCCCATGCTGCAGGATCGTCTGGAAGGCGCCGTCATGCTCTACGAGGCGGGCGTCTCGGATCGCATTCTCGTCTCGGGGGACCACCGCGAGGACAACTACAACGAGCCGGGCGCCATGCGCCGCTACCTGCTCCGACGCGGTATCCCCGACGAGGCCATTTTCATGGATCATTACGGGCTGTGCACGTACGACACGATGTATCGGGCTCGGCATGTCTTTCAAGTCCGACGCGCCGTCGTCGCCACCCAACGCTTTCACTTGCAACGCGCTCTGTACATCGGGCTCGGCCAAGGCATGGACGTCCGAGGGTTTGCCACGGATCCGCGGCGGTACATGTCGGAGATATACATGTTCGTCCGAGAACTCGGCGCGCGCATGAAAGCGGCCTACCAGCTGCATCTGGGCGAGGCACCGACACGGATGAGCCCCGTGTGCCCCATTTCGGGGGACGGCCGCACCACCCACGATGCGTTTTAATTCATCGGGAAAAGCTTAAAAAATCACGCGAGCGCCGTCGAGCGACGGTGCTTTTCTTTCGTGACGCGGACGGCGCGCACGTTGGTGGCGAGCACATTGATCGCCGTGTAGTGCTCCACGCCCTCACTGACGGCCGTCTGGGTCTCGGCCAACACCGATTGCGTGCTCGATCCGTAGTAAATCGCCAGATCAAGCGTCAAGATCACGCCGTAAGGCTCTTTTTGCACCCGCTGATCGACGACGCCCTCCACGCCCTCGACATTGAGGGCGAGCACGCGCACCAGGTCTTTCATCGCCTGGTCGGACATGGTGTAACTTCCCAACGTGGAAAACGTCGGTCGCACGACGGTGCGCTCATGGTCGGACGCATTTTGCGACGATGCTCCGCCGAAGACGCCGAGATCCAAGCGCTGCCAAAATTTGCCCAAAGGCTCCTTAAAATAGCCGGAAAATTCGTGCTTGATTTCCATGCCGGGCACGGGAATGGTGTGTTTGCCCTCGCTCAAGCGCGTTTGACGCGCCAAATTGCGCTCTTCCTCCGTCGTGACATCCTCGATTTTGATTTTGATGGAGGGCGGATTGAGCCACAAATTCTCGCAGATGCGCAAGAGCATGGCGTCGGAGGTGCCGAGGATCATCAGGGCGGGCGGCAGATGCTCAATGAGCACACGACGAATGTTCTCGGCACGCACGGGGTCGAGCATGAGCGCTTGACGCACCGACTCCATCTTCGTCTCGGCACGCTTGGCCGAGGAACCGGCGATGATGGAACTGCCGTGAATCAAAAGGCCGTCGTCGATCAAATACTCGATGTTGTATTCTTTGGCGATGCGCAGCGCCCGCGTCGATTTGCCGCTGCCCGACGCCCCGACAAAAGAGATGACGGCGATGTGCGAGAGGAGCTCTCGGACTTCTTGTTCCGAGCGCTCCTCGTATGCGATCATCCGTTCGTTGTGTTGAGCGATCACGGCATCGGCCAGTCGCCCGAACGGATTAAACAGGGGTTCCGGCTCACGACCGCCCCCCGAGCGATCGTCATCGACCGCATCGGGCGCGTTAAGCGGTAATTTTTTTCGCCGAAACCATCCGTTGCTCATGCGATCCGATCAATCCTCGTCGTCTTCCCAGTTGTGGTAAACATCCTGCACGTCGTCGTTGTCTTCGAGCATCTCGATCAGTTTTTCCATGTTGTTCGACGCCTCTTCATCGGACAGCGTGACGTACGATTGCGGGCGATAGCCCAAGTCTTGCTCAACAAATTTATACGACGGTTCAAGCGCCTTGCGAACTTGGGAGAAGTCTTGCGGTTCCGTGATGATCTCAATGATGTTCTCATCGTCCAAGATGACGTCTTCCGCACCGGCTTCGAGCGCGTCCATGAAGACCGCCTCCGGATCGATGTCGTCATCGCGTTCGATCACAAACGTGCCCTTGCGCTCAAACTGAAACGCGACGCAGCCGCTCGTGCCGAGGTTGCCGCCGTATTTATCGAAGATATGGCGGATTTCGCCGGCCGTGCGGTTTCGGTTATCGGTCAGGGCGCGCATCATGACGGCGACGCCGCCGGGCCCGTACCCTTCGTACAAGATGTCTTCGAGTTGGTCTTCGTTGCCTTCGCCCGCCGCGCGCTCGATCGACCGTTGAATCGAGTCGTTCGGCATGTTGTACGACTTGGCTTTCGCTATGACGTTCTGAAGCGTTGCGTTGATTTCCGGATTGGGACCGCCTTCGCGAACCGCCACCTGGATCTCGCGACCCATCTTTGAAAAAATCTTGCCGCGCTTGTCGTCCACGGCTTCTTTTCGGCGTTTAATGTTATTCCACTTTGAATGACCCGCCATCGTATCGCCTCTTTTCTAAGGTTATGTTAATCGTCCGACCGCGGCGTGAAAAGCCCGATCGGCGTGGATTGCATATGCATGTTGATTATACACGTGCGCGCGTCCGACACACACGCGGACGTCATGAAGACCGTGGCATCGGCAGCCATCGATCGCCCGCCGGTTCCAACGTCGCTTCGCCCGACGACATGTCCATCACCAGGGCGCACAGCTGTTCGATGCGGTCGAATGTGGCGCCCACCACCTGCGTCACCTCGGCGCCGTACGTCGGCGTTTCGGTGAAAAAGCCCTCGCGTTCCAAGCGCGCACCGAGCTGGTGAAACGTCGCGTAATCCGTCGCCATGCGATATGTCTGACAGCGCACGTACGTCAACGGCTCGGCCGCTTCCAGCGCCTCGCGCGCGGCGCGGGCGTAAGCACGCGACAGTCCGCCCGTTCCGAGCAGAATACCGCCGAAGTAGCGCACCACCACGATCGCCGCACGATCGATGTCGGCGTTGTCGAGGACACTCAAAACTTGGCGTCCGCCCGTGCCTTGCGGCTCGCCGTCATCGGACATGCGTTGGAGTTGTACCGGAACATCGGTGCGCCACGCGTAGACGTAATGGCGCGCCTCGGGATAGCGAACGCGCGCGTCCTCGAGGAGGACGAGCGCGTCGGCTTCTTCTTCTATGGGTCGGCAAATGCCGATGAACCGAGAATTCTTTTCCGTAAACTCGGCTTCGGCTTCGCGACGAACGGTGCGAAATGACTCACGCACGGTCCGCGATGGGCTCGATCACCTCGATGCCGTGCATCCACGGGGCCAAGACCTCGGGGACGACGATCGAGCCGTCGGGCCGCTGACACTGTTCCACGATCGCGG
>JBMNTA010000062.1:0-4092 GCA_050945495.1 Saccharofermentanales bacterium | reverse complement strand
CGCTGCTGGCGCAGTGGATCGAGCACTGGGACGTGCTGGACGGCGAGGAGATGCTGCCCATCACCGTCGAGACGCTAAAAAGCCTGCCGCGCACGTTCCTGCTCGACATCTATGGCGCCATCAACGGTGACACGCGCCTCCGCCCTACGACGAGGCGAGGGAGCTTGAACGCTTCCTAGCCACCAACGGCGAGTTTGGCGCGGTGCCGTCGTGGTATCGCGTGATCCGGGCGGCCCGGTATCTCGGGGTGGCGCCGTGGGAACTTCTCGAGCAGCCGGCGATGTGGGTCGAGCTGGCGCTGGCGGCACAGCGGTCGGAGAGCAGCGGGAGATAGATAATGGCGATTCAGGTCGCACAACTGCAGGCCATGATCGGGGCCGATACCCGCGGACTGGAGCGCGGCGTGTCGGCCTCGCGCGGTCTGCTGCATGGTTTGACCGACGACATCCGCCACATGGCCTCCACGGCGGCGGGGTTCATCGTCCGCGACATCGTCGTCGGCGGGTTCAACCGCATCAAGAACGCCATCGCCGATACGGGGCGGGCGATGGTGGACGCCAACCGCGGTTGGGAAACTTTCACCACCATGTTCACCGTGCAGCTTGGCAGCCAGGAGGCCGCGCTCCGCAGACTCGCAGAGCTGGAAGAGTTCGCCATGTTCGCCCCCGGCGGGCTCGATGACCTGATTCAAGCGGACATCATCCTGCAGAACTTTGGCATCCACGCCGAGGACGCGGCGCGGCGCTGGGGCTACTCGGGCCAGCAGATTCGCCAGATCGCCGCCGACATGGCCGCGGGCACGAGCGCCAGCTTTGAGGAGATCAGCACCTGGCTCGGGCGTTTCGCCGTCGGCGATACGGGGCGCGCCATCATGCGGCTGCAGCAACTTGGCGTCGTCACGCAGGAGCAGTTGCAGCGCATGGGCGTCGAGTTCGACAAGGCCGGCGCGCTGACCTCACCGGTGAATGAGGCTTTCGCGGCACTGTTGCGCATCGCCGAGGAAAAGTTCGGCGGTGTCACCAAACTCCAGGCCGAAACACTCGCGGGGATGCAGGAGCAGCTCGAGGACTGGAATGTTCAGCAAAAGCGTCTGTGGGGTGAGCCAGTTTTCGATGCCTACCGCGAGGGATTGAGCGAGCTGCTGGCGTTCCTCGACTCCGATGCCATGGAGCAGGCCAACGAAGTTGGGTTGAACCTGTGGCGCTCGCTCACCGACTGGGCGGTGGACGTAGCGCGCGATTGGGCGCACCAGTTCATCAGTCTGGCGGCAGATGCCTTCCACTGGGGCGCGAACATCGTGCGCGAGTTCGCCGCGGGGATCACTGGTTCCGACTATGTGGCGCAGGCGCTCGACGATCTCGCGGCGCAGCTTACCTACTGGCTGGCGCCCGGCTCGCCACCGCGACTGCTGCCAGACCTGACGCGTTGGGGTATGGGCGCTGCCGATGCCTATTTTGCGGGCTGGGCGGAAGCGGGGCCAGCAGCACAGGCATATCTGAATGACCTGGCCAAGTCCATTGCCCCGTATCTCGAGGACATCGACCTGACCGGCACGTTCACCGATGATGCGCGCGCGCAGATGGAGGCGGCATTCGGCGGATCGGGGGCCAAGGCCGCGGCGATGGAGTACGCCGAAGCATACGCCGGGCTGCGCCAGGCGATGGAGCGGTTGGAAGAGGCCAAGGCGCGACAGGCGATGGTGGCCGGAAGCGGCGACCAGGCGGCGATTGACGCGGCGCAAGAGGAGCTCGACCTGGCATCGGAGGGCGAGGTGCTGGCGCGCCGGCGGATGGTGAGCGCGCAGCTGCGGCTCTCGGCGGAAGCGCGGGCGCAGATGCAGCTGGTCAACGCCGTGAAGAAGCAGACCGAGGCCACGAAAGAGCGTGCCCGGGCCGAGGAGGACGCGGCGCGCAAAGCCGCGGACCGCGAAGCGGAGGCGGAGCGCCGGCGCCAGGAGGCAGAGGCCAAGAAAATCGCCGATGCCCGGCTTCGGTGGGAGCTGGCACAGCAGGACACCGCGGGCCAGATCGCCATCTGGCAACGCGAGCTGGCCGGCGTCGAAGAGGGCAGCGCTGAGTATTACGACATCCTGACGCGCATTATCGGGCTGGAGGATCGGCTGCGACGCGAGCGCGAGAGCGCGGGGGGCGGCGGCAGCGGGATCGTGCCAAATGCCGACGAAACCAAGGACGCCGTCGAGCAGTATTTCCACGATTCCGGCGCGCACATGGAGCAGGCGCGGCAGAAGGTCGACTGGGGCGGGATCGGCAAGGCGATTGCCGGTGCGGTGTGGGACGGCGTGCGGGATTGGTCCGCGGCCAAGATCGATGAAGTGACGCAGGCGTGGGCCGACCAAATCGCCTCAGAGGAGAACCTGAGGAAGGCGGCGAATATCGGCACGCGCTGGGGCGAGGGGATCGTCCGCGCACTCGCCAAAGGGTTTGGTGATCCTCCCGACCAGAGGGATCGGCTCGATGTGACGCTTCCGGATCACATCCAGCAAGCGGAGAACCCCCTGATCGAGGCTGCTGGGCAGCTTGGACGCGCCTTTGCCGATGCGTTCATCGAGGCGTTCAAGGAACAGTGGGACGAGGTGGGTGGCTTCTGGGGGATCCTCTCCATCGTAACTGGCATCCACGGCAAGATAGAGAGTCTAGGTAGTGATGTCCCTGACGACGTCCCCTGGACATGGAAGGCGATGCGGGACTATGGTGAGTGGTGGAGCACGTTGCCGCCTTGGATTCGGGGATGGCAGAGCGGCACGACGCTGTACCCTGGTGGTTGGGGCATAGTTGGCGAAGAGGGGCCAGAGTTGGTCAAGCTTCCAAGCGGTTCGCAGATTCTACCGGCAGATGAGACGGCGAGAACGTTGGGCGGCAACAGCGTCGTGATCGAAGCGGGCGCCATCGTGATTCATGCACCGGGGGGCCACGCTCGTAATGTGGAGATCGGCGTGCGGCGCGCGCTGCGAGCCGCAGGGGTGGCGGGCTGATGTACATCATCGAGCGATTCGGGGACGCCTGGGCGAGCGCGACGGTATTGCCGACCCTCGATGGCCGCCAGCCCCTCGGGATACGGGGCATCGAGGGCTCGATCCTCCGACTCCCTGGGGGCCGCGCCTACGACTGGCGCGGGAGTGAGCGAGCGCCTATCGCGCCTGAAGAGATCGTCATCGAGGGCGTCTGGGTGGCCGACAGTGTTGCGGCGATGGAGACCAAGCACGCGGCGCTCCTGGGGCTTGCGGGGCAACGCTCCAAGTTATGGCGCTCAAATGGCACGAATCAGCACTGGCGGACAGCGCGGGTGCTGAGTATCGACGCGCCCGTCGAGGCGGGGTTCGCCACGTGGATGAGCTATACGATGCGTTTCGAGCTGGCGGCGATGCCGTGGCAGGGGACGGCGCAGTCGCCAAACGCGGCGCTGGACGCCTCACCGAAGGCGGTCGCTTGTGCGAACTCCGGGAACGCGCGGGTGACGAACCCTGTCGTCACGGTGACGGCGGCGGGATCCACAATCACCGTGGTGCGCGTGCGGGTGGTCGGGGTAAGCGACATCCAGTGGTCGGGCTCACTGGCAGCAGGGCAAAGCCTGGTCATCGACTGCGGGAAGCGCACGGTGCGGCGCGCCGGTGCGGATGCCTACGCCGGGTTCAGCCTGCTCGCCGGGCATGTGGTGAGCGACTGGCTGCGCATCGAGCCGGGGGTGACGGCTGTCCAGATCTACCGCACGGGGGGCTCGGCGGCCTCGACGGCGACGGTCGCCTATAACGAGGGGTGGTTGTGACGGCGATGGGTACGGCGGAAACGTTCTGGATCGACATCGAGGATAGCGCGGGGAACAAGGTCGGGCCCGGGCCGATCACCACCGCCGAAGGGTGGCAGTGGTCGCCGCGGCTCGATGAGGCGGGGACGTTCCGCTTCCGCATGCCGGCGAGCGATCCGGCAGCGGCGTACCTCGTGGAAAAACGCGTCGTGCGCTGCTATGCGGTGATTGACGGCGCGGTCACGGCACTCGGCGCGGGCGTCATCGATGAGGTGGCGCTCGACGTCGGTGACCCCTCAACGCTGGAGGTGAGTGGGCCCGACCTACTCG
>JBMNTA010000061.1:0-4140 GCA_050945495.1 Saccharofermentanales bacterium | reverse complement strand
ATAGCGTGCGTTAATCGTTACTGCAAGGCGGATCTTTGATGGCACGGTACCGTTTGCCATATAAAGCCTCCTAAACTGTAGGCGTTTGAAGTCATTTTCAAACGTTTTGGATGTTTAAATCAGTCTAACACAAACGATGAAAAAAAGAACGCAAAACGTGTTACGAATCGATGGCATCGATGAACCATGCCGCTCGCTCGGCATCGGCGCGTGTCGTGATTTTCATGTTTCGCTCCGATCCCAAAATAAATCGAACGGGATAACCGATGCGCAGCAGCAATTCCACATCGTCGGTCACGTCCGCACCGTCCGAAACGGCTTGCTCCGCCGCCCGCAGCAACACGGCCAGATCGGCTCCTTGCGGCGTCTGCATCGCCACCAAAAGATCGCGCGGCAGCGTCGTTTTCAAGTGCGTTTTCGACGTGTCCAACCGCCGAATCGTATCGGTCACGGGGATCGCCGGGGCGGCGCCGCATCGCTCCCGCGCGATGCACGCCAAGAGCCCGTCCACCAGCGACGGCGGCAGCAGGCATCGGGCGGCATCGTGAATCAATGCGACGACGCGATCCCCCTCATCGCGCATGTGGCGCCATGCTTCGCTGAGGCCCGAAAGCGACGAGGCCTGACGCGTATCGCCGCCCTCGACCACCGTCCACGGAATCGACAGCGCCATCTCGCGCACCAGACGTTCGGTCCGCGAAAGCGACGGGGCCGACGTCACCACGACCAAGCGATCCACCGCGGGATGGCGGCCGACGATCGCCACGGAACGCGCGAGCACCGATTGTCCCGCGAGCTCGAAAAACATCTTGTCTTCGCCGAAGCGACGGCCGCTGCCGCCGGCCAAGAGAATCGCCACGCTTTTCATGCATCCACCCCCTCATGACGCTTGGCAAACAACAAATCGAACGCTTCGTTGAGTTCGCTGACGTAGTACACGCGCACGTCGTGGGCCGCTTCAAAACGCTTGAGTTTGCCGCGAGCGGACGCCGGCACCACAAAGCGCTTCCACCCCACACGCGCCGCCTCCTCGACGTAATCGGCGATGCGGGGCACGGAACGGATTTCTCCGGTCAGTCCCACCTCTCCGAGCACCACCGCGTCAAAGGCCAACGGCTGCTCGCGCACGCTGGACACCAGCGCGGCCAAAATCGCCAAGTCGGCCGACGTCCCCATGATGCGCAGGCCGCCCGTGACGTTCACATACGCGTCCAACGCACTCAAGTCGATCGACGTCTTTTTTTCGGTGACGGCCATCAACATGATGAGACGCGATCGATCGATGCCCTGCGCCATGCGCATCGGCGTCCCGTAATTCGATCGCACGGTGAGCGCCTGGATCTCCAGCAACAGCGGACGTGTGCCTTCCAGGATCGCCGTCACTGTGGCCCCGGCGACGTGACGCGGTTTGCCGTCCAAAAACAACCCCGTCGTCGCCTCCACGGAGAGGAGTCCGCGCTCGGTCATCTCGAAGATGCCGATCTCGTCGGTCGAAAAGAAGCGGTTTTTGACGGATCGCAAAATCCGGTAGGCCCCGGCCTTGTCGCCTTCGAAATACAAGACGGTGTCCACCATGTGTTCCAGCACGCGCGGCCCCGCGATGGCCCCCTCCTTCGTCACGTGGCCCGTCACCAAAATCGTGATGCCGTCCTGTTTCGCAAAACGAAGCAGCGCCATCCCCACTTCCCGCACCTGCGTGACCGATCCCGGCGCCGAAGTCACGCCGTCCACGTACATCGTTTGAATCGAATCGATGACGACCGTCGACGGACGGCGTTCCCGCAGGGCCGCTTCGATGGACTCGACGCGCGTCGTTGTAAGCAACGGGATCCCGTGATCGCCGAGTCCCAGACGTTTGGCCCGCATGGCGATCTGTTCGGCCGACTCCTCCCCGCTCACGTACAGCGTGGACGCGACCGGAAGATGCCCCAAGATCTCCAAGGCCAAGGTCGATTTTCCGATGCCGGGATCGCCGCCCAAAAGCACCAACGACCCGGGCACCAGGCCGCCCCCCAGCACGCGGTCGAGCTCGGATATGCCCGTGGGCACGTAGGTGGCCCGTTCGGCTTCCACGGACGACAGGTCGACGACGGACGGCGCCGTCTCCGGCAACCAGCGACCGGCGCGATCTCCCGAAGGTTTGGACGGCGTCGTTTTCATTTCAACAAAAGAATTCCAGGCGCCGCACGCGGGGCATTTGCCGAGCCAGCCGCTCGTTTCATGTCCGCACGATTCGCATACAAACACCGTTTTTTGCTTGGCCATGGGATCGCCTCCTCTCGTCCATGCCGTCAGTATAGGGGATCCGGAACGTAAATGATAGAATACCAGTGATGCAAACACCACGGAACGATGCATCGCTTGAGGTGAATTATTTTGTACAAACAATTTCCGGATCCGTCCGTGCTCGATGAGAGCTTTCAACCGACCTGCCATGTCCCCATAAAGAAGATGCATGCCTTCGTCGAGGCATGCGCTCGGGAACACCCCGCATCCGTCGCGCTCAAGTATTTGGGCCGAAAGATCACGTACCAACAATTGAACGATGCGATCGACGACTGCGCCCGCGGGCTCATGGCCCTCGGGGTGCAAACCGACGATGTGGTCTCGATCTGCATGCCGAACACGCCCGAAACGGTCGTTTTGTTCTACGCCGTCAACCGCATCGGCGGCATTTGCAACATGATCCATCCGATGGCCCCCGTGCGGCAAGTCCTCGACATCGTCACCGAGACGAACAGCCCGTACCTTTGTTTTCCGGAGCTGTTCCTTCCGCGCTTCGCGGAAGGGATCGAGCGCGCGCCCGGCCCGCTCCGCCGCATCGTGGTCGCCCCCATGGCCCGTTCGGCGCCCGCCCTCAAGCGGTTCGCGCTCTGGGCCGCCCACGGCCGCAAGGCGATGCGACGATTGCCCGCGTCCGATCGGTGGATCACGTGGGACGACCTCGTCAAAAAAGGTCGCCGCATCGACGCCTCCCCGCATGTCGAGTCCGATCCGCTACACACCTCGGTCTACCTGCACAGCGGCGGCACCACGGCATCCCCGAAAACGATCATGCTCTCGGACGACAACTTCAACAACGTCGCCTATCCGATCGCCACGGCGATCGGCATCCCCGAGGGCGCCACCGCCTCCCGCCATCACGCCATGATCACGGTCCTGCCGTTGTTTCACGGATTCGGCCTGTGCATTGGGATGCATGCCATGATGGTGCACGGATTTACCTGCATCCTCGTGCCGAAATTTTCGGCCGACGATCTCGCGGACATCATTAAAAAAGAACGGCCGACCCTGATGGCCGGCGTTCCCACGCTCTACGAGGCGATGCTGAACTCGGATCGCTTCCGAGACGTCGACCTCTCCTGTTTCCGCGCCCTGTTCTGCGGCGGCGATTCCCTCACCCCCGAATTGAAGCAACGGTTCGACCGCTTCTTGGAAGCGCACCATTCGGCGTTCAAACTTCGCGAGGGGTACGGACTCACCGAAACGGTGACCGTGTGCAGCCTGACCCACGATCGCTCGTCGGATCGCTCCGGCATCGGCACGCCGCTCGCCAACATGCAGATGAAGATCGTCGATCCGGACACCAAAGCGATCCTGCCCGACGGCGAGATCGGGGAAATTTGCGTCACGGGGCCGACCGTCATGCAAGGCTACCTCAACGCACCGGAGGCCACGGCGTTTGCCCTCGTCGAACACGACGACGGGCAAGTCTGGGTCGAAACGGGGGATCTCGGCTATCGCGACCCCGACGGATTCTACCATTTCACCAGCCGCATCAAGCGCATGATCAAGGTCTCGGGCGTCCCGGTCTACCCGTCGCAGATCGAACAGGCGGTCGCCGAATTTCCCGAAGTGCTGCAAGTCGCAGCCATCGGCATCCCCCACCCCTATAAAATGAATGTGGTGAAATTATTCCTTCGCGTCCGCCCCGACACCGACACGGCGGCTTTGGAACAAAAGATTGAAGCAAAGATCAAGACGAACATGCTTCGCTACGCGCTCCCGAAAGCCTACGAATACATCGACGTCTTCCCCACCACCCTGATCGGGAAGATCGATTACAAGGCGCTGGAAGCGCGCGAACACGACGCGTAACACCGACGCCACAGCTTCAAAAATGACACGGCTTTTTCCGGG
>JBMNTA010000060.1:0-4271 GCA_050945495.1 Saccharofermentanales bacterium | reverse complement strand
GTCGATACCGCGACACCCGAAATGTGCGGTCAGGTCATCTATCCCGCGGCGATCATGAAGGGATCCGAAAACGTTGAACTCGCCCGACAATTTCTCGATTTTCTGACGTCGGACACGGGCGCGGCCGTCTTTGAAAACGTCGGCTTTACACCCATTCAATAATTCGGTACACGTTTGAGATGGGCGGACGCCGGTCGTTCGCCCATCTCCTTTTAAAGGGGGCTCGCTTTGGATCTGTATCCACTGTGGAACTCACTTCGCATCGCGGGAATCAGCACCTTTGTCATCTTTTTTATCGGCATCTTCGCCGCCTACTACATCGCCAAAGCCCCGCGGCTCGTCAAAGGTATATTGGACGTCATCTTGACGTTGCCCTTGGTGCTGCCGCCCACCGTGGTCGGCTATTTGCTGCTGCGATTTCTCGGACCCAATCGTTCGGTCGGCCGATGGTTTCTTGAAAATTTCGATCTCAAATTGACCATGACGTGGTGGTCGGCCATCTTTGCGACCATCGTCGTGATCTTTCCCCTAATGTATCGGACGGCGCGCGGCGCATTCGAGTCGTTCGATGAGACCTTGGCGTATTCGGCACAGTCGATCGGGCTCTCCGATACGTACATTTTCTGGCGCATCCGTATGCCCTATTGCCGCCAAGGCATTCTCGCCGGCACCGTCCTCGCGTTTGCGCGCGCGCTGGGCGAATACGGGGCAACCAGCATGATCGCCGGGTACACGCCCGGCCGCACGGCAACCATCTCGACCACCGTCTACCAACTCTGGCGCACAAACGACGATGCGTTGGCCTTTAAGTGGGTCATGGTCAACATGGCGATCTCATTTGTGGTCTTGCTGGCCGTCAATATGCTCGAAAAGAAGTCGACCCAAACGGTCCGACCGAAAGGAGATCTCTAATGTCCATTTACGTTGACATTGAGAAAAACCTTGGGTCGTTTCACTTAGACGTCCAATTTGAAGGCGACGACGAGGTCATCGCCCTTTTGGGCGCGTCGGGATGCGGCAAGAGCATGACGCTCAAATGCATTGCGGGCATCGTCCAACCCGATCGCGGGACCATCGTGCTCGATGATCGCGTGCTCTTTGATTCAAAAAAACGCATCAACTTGTCGCCGCAAGCGCGCCATACGGGACTGTTATTTCAAAACTACGCACTCTTTCCGAACATGACGGTCTTGCAAAACATCCGCGCCGGCGCCAAACGCGAAAAAAATCACGAACTCCGCCAACGCCTGGCCCACGACATCGTCGATAACTTCGGCTTGAGTGAGCTCTTGCATCGCTATCCCCATCAATTGTCGGGCGGACAACAACAACGCGTCGCCTTGGCGCGCATCTTGGTGTCGGATCCTCGCATTCTGTTATTGGATGAACCCTTTTCCGCCTTGGACAATCACTTGCGCTTCCGCCTGGAAGGTGAAGTTCGTAATTTGATCCGCGCCTTTGGAAAAACGGTCATCCTCGTCTCTCACAACCGCGACGAAGTCTTTCGGCTGGCCGACAAAATCGCCGTCATGCACGACGGCCGCATCGAATCGTTTGGCTACAAAAAGGACGTGTTCGCCGCGCCCGGCACAAAACACGCGGCCGAGCTCACCGGTTGCAAAAACATCTCCCCCATCGAGCATTTGGAGGCCCATCGCGTCCGCGCCCTGGATTGGAAGATGGATCTTACCACCGACCTCGACCGCCCACGGGCGGCGCACGTCGGCATTCGTATGCACGATGTGGCTTACGGCGACGGCCCCAATGCGTTCGAATGCGATGTGGTCGACCTTGTTGAAAATCCGTTCTCGTACACCGTGATGCTCCGACCGGCCGACATCCAAGACGCCGTCCCCATCGGGTGGGAGACGGACAAATCCACGTGGGAGCGGGTTCAAAGCCAACGCATCACGGTGCATCTTGCGCCCGAACGCATCGTTTTATTGGAGGAAAAAATCTTATGAAAAAAGTGAACGTTGAAGACGCCATCGGAATGACCCTATGTCATGACGTCACGGCTATGCGTGACGGCTTCAAGGGCGCACAATTTGTGCGCGGGCACGTCATCCGCGAAGAAGATATCCCCGTGCTCCTTGACATCGGCAAAAAGACCATCTTTGTCTGGGAAGAACACACGGGCGATATCCACGAAGACGATGCCGCTATCCGCATGTCCCGCGCCATGGGGCCCATTGAGGGCACCTGCTACACGAAACCGTCGGAAGGCAAAATTCTTTTGAAAGCGACATCCCGCGGGATGTTCCGGGTCGACGTCGACCTCCTGCGCGACATCAACGCCATCGGGGACATCACGATTTGCACATTGCCGGATCACTACCCCGTGGAGCCGGGCGCCCGCATGGCGTCCATGCGGATTGTCCCGCTCGTCACGGACATCGCGCAGATCGAAGCCATGGAGCAAATGTGTGAAGGCCGAACCTTGGTCGACCTTCGCCCCTACCGACCACGCACGATCGGGGTGGTCATCACGGGGTCCGAAATTTTTTCAGGACGCATCCAAGATAAATTCGAACCCGTCGTCCGCGCCAAAATGGCCACGTATCCCGCAACGATTTTGGGCGTCACGATCTGCGACGACGATCTCAACATGATCACCGACGCGGCACGGGCGTATATGGATCAGGGCGCCGACTTTTTGATCTTTACGGGCGGCATGTCGGTCGACCCCGACGATCTTACGCCGACGGCCATCCGACGATTGGGCGCCGAGATCATCACGCACGGCGTACCGTCGCAACCCGGAAACATGACGCTCGTCGCCTACCTCGACGACATCGCCATGATCGGGGTGCCGGGGGCGGCCATCAGCTTACCGACCACGATGTTCGATGTCGTCCTGCCGCAGATTTTCGCGGGCGATCGTTTTACGAAAGAACAATTGACCCGTCTGGGGGACGGCGGCCTATGCCAGATGTGTGAGGTCTGCCACTTCCCCAACTGTACGTTCGGACGCTACTGATATGCGTGATTGTTTCGGCCGCACCGTTACGTACTTGAGGCTCTCGGTCACGGAGCTTTGCAATCTCCGCTGCCGGTACTGCATGCCGACCGAAGGCGTATGCAAACGACGCCACGACGAGATGCTCACGGAAGAAGAAATGATCATGGCGGTCGAAGTCGCCCAATCCTTGGGCATCCGTAAAGTGCGCATCACCGGCGGCGAACCGCTCGTGAAGCGCAACATCGTCTCCATTTGTCAGCACGTGGCGGCGATCCGCGGCATCGAGGATGTCGCGATCACCACCAACGGTCTTCTGCTCCCGCAATTCGCACACCCCCTCAAGGACGCGGGGGTTCAACGCGTCAACATCAGCCTCGATACGCTGGATCCCGAAAAATACAAATACATCACACGCATCGGCGAATTGCGGGACGCGCTTCGGGGCGTGAAAGCGGCCCTCGACACGGGCTTTCAAAAAGTCAAAATCAATGTGGTTTTGATGAAGGGGTTTAACGACGATGAGATCGAAGCGCTCGCCCGTCTGACACGGATCCATCCCGTGGACGTTCGCTTCATCGAATGGATGCCGATGGCGAGCATCGATGACGATGACAGATCGCGGCATCTGCCCGTGAGCGCCGTGTTAGAGACGCTCCCATCGCTTTCACCGCAGCCGCACGACGGCGGCGTCGCGAGGCTTTATCGTCTGCCGGGCGCGCTCGGCAACGTCGGGCTCATCAGCCCCGTAAGCCATCACTTCTGCCGCGCCTGCAACCGCCTCCGACTCACCGCGGACGGCAAGATCAAGCCTTGCCTGCACAGCCCGGATGAATACGCCATCAAAGGTCTGGATCGCGAGCGTATGCGCGAACAATTCATCCGTGCCATCCGAGCAAAACCGGAGCAGCACGCGCCCCTCTTTGCGGATCATCGCAGTGAGGCGCACCGCGCCATGTATCAAATCGGCGGATAACGAACGCGCGATCCATTCAGACCATGAAGGAGACAGCCATGCAATCCAACCTCGATTTCACACACTTCAACGATCACGGACGAGCACACATGGTGGACGTCGGCGCCAAGGACCTCACGCGTCGCCGCGCCAAGGCCGGTGCTCGCGTCCATGTCAATCGCGACACGTTCGCCTTGATTGAAAGCGGGGGCATGAAAAAAGGCGACGTCTTGACGGTCGCCAACATCGCCGGCATCATGGGCGCCAAACGCGTCCCCGATCTGATTCCCATGTGCCACCCCGTGATCATGGACGGCATCGACGTAAATCTTTGCCTCGATCGCGAACAATGCGCCG
>JBMNTA010000059.1:0-4379 GCA_050945495.1 Saccharofermentanales bacterium | reverse complement strand
AAGAAGAGTGGGAAAAAGAGCGAAGCGAAAAATGAAGAGATAGAGATTTCCACCAAAGAAGTTGAGAAAATAATCAGCAGAGAAAAAATCAAATCTAAGACCAACATAGACCCTGAAGAAATGGACAGGGTTGATTTGTCTTTCATTATCAGCAGACGAGGCAAAGAATGGATTAAAAAAGAAATAAATGACGCACACTGAAAAAAAAGTATATAACTACTACATTAAATGCCTAAAGGAGAGAATGTATCCCCCAACACTACAAGAGATAGCTGATGATTGCGGCGGAGATTTCAAGACAAGAGAAAGGGCAAGACAAGTAATAGGGCAACTAGTTAAAAAGGGATACTTAAAAAAGGTCGGAGGCAATCAAGAAGTTTATTATCCATTAAAATAATATGAACAATTACAGCATAACGCACGGATGCATAAAAGAAGTTAGGAATAATATCGGACACACAATCTTTCACAATATCTGTGATGGGACAACAGAGATGGTCCCTTGGGGAACATTAGATTGGCTTGTGATGATAGTTATAGTGCCCATTGCTATAACGGTTATTGCTATGTTAGTCGCCGTAGCAATAGGTATAATAAGGGACCTATTTTAATAACTAATAAAAAACTATGAGCAAACTACAAAACGAAACTTTATTAGAACACCTATTAGAACTCTATGAGAAGTTAGTTAGCTCCGATAAGCTTAAAGAGTTTGAAAAAACGCACAAAAACAGACCAATCACAGAACAAATAGAAGCACTTAGAGAGGCAATAGGCAAGATAAACGCAGGAGAATAACAAAGGTCGATAATTAACCAATTAAAAACTATGAACCAATTTGAAAAGAAGTTTGTAAATGAGATGTGGACTATGCCATTGGGTTCGCTTCTCAACGCTTACGGGCAAATCAATCAAGGAAAGGGAATCACGGCAAGCAAACTGATAGAGGAAACCCAACTCTTAGAGGATTATGCAAAGAAAATAGTAAAAGTGTATCACGATGAAGATATCAGACCGCTTTGATCTAAACGATAGAGTTCTGGCAAAGGTATCAGACCGCAGACCCAATCTCATCGGTAGATATAGTGTCTCTAAAATCTGGGCAATAAATAACGGCTACTTAACAGAAGAACAATACATCAAAGGAGAAGAGTTTAGTGTAAAAAGTGCCCTGCGAATGACAAAAGGCACAATGAAGCACACATACATTGAAGAGCTACTGGACGGATATAAAACAGAGACCAAGAAAGAGATGAAGTTAGAGCACTTTACTATCGTAGGAGTAGCTGATGTGTTAGACTTATTCGGCAAAGATGTTTGCGACCATAAAACATCAGATGAATTAAAGCAAGCAAAGAGATGGGATGAATATCAGGTTAGAATATACTGCACGATGTTTGAGAGACCAGTCGGCTATATCCTACAACCCAGACAAGACGACAACAATCTATGGCTTGAAATAATCGGCAAAGTAAAACGCAATGATAAGTGGTTTGATACCCAAATGGCAAAATTACTAACATTTCACAATAACTTAATTAAGAATTATGGCAACAGCACCAATAACCTGCCCTGAATGTGGGGGGGCAATCAAACACATTCCAGCGGGAGTGTCTAAAACAACAGGCAAACCTTATGGGGAGTTCTGGGCTTGTGGAGAGAGATGTGGATTCACTTGGCAAAAACCTAAACCCCAAGCATCGCAAGCAACTTATTATCAAACAGCACCACAATCAACCTACCAGCGAACCTACCAACCAGCACCACAACTCCAAGCAACACAAGCAACTCCGCAATCATTAACACAATTAGAGCTTAAAGAGATTAATGCCACACTTAAAAGAATAGAAAAGATTGTAGATAGAATACACGGAGGATTTCCTTACAGAGAAGACACATCATCAGATATCTCTAATATACCAGCGGAGAGTGATTATGACCCCTTCTAATGACTGACTTTGAACTGGCAATAATAGAAGAGATAAAGGCTACTCTGTCAGAGGGCATATATTCTCACAACCTAATAGAGATAGAGACTTATTGGCTTGTCGGCTCAATGATTATTGGCTATGATTTAAATCCCAGACTGATAGATATTCCTGAACACGTAAAGAAAACAGCAATCAATCTTTATAAGAAGTATCCAGTAAAAGATATGGAAGACTTAGCCAACATATTACCGCACGGCAAACTTGTCAGCTTGGCAAAACTCAAGAAAGAATGGACATAGTTTACTTCATAGATAGCCGTAAAGAGAGCAAGGTGTTAAGATATTCACTTCGCTCTCTTCGGTTTGTGAAGCACAATAGAGTGTTTATCATCGGCAAGGCACCAAGCTATATTAAAGGAGTTGAGGTAATTGAATA
Organism: Saccharofermentanales bacterium; assembly: GCA_050945495.1. Lineage (GTDB taxonomy): Bacteria > Bacillota > Clostridia > Saccharofermentanales > DTU023 > UBA4923. The sequence goes on along the minus strand of JBMNTA010000059.1, from coordinate 2,013 downwards.
CACAGACACTAACCGCTCCTGCACTCTTAATATTAAAAACAAATACCAACTCATCTTAGAGAGCGACATATCAGAAGACTTTATACTCTTCAATGACGATTTCTATCTTACCCAAGATACAGATATTCCTTATTACTACTCCGCAAAACTCAAAGACCTGATTGACCCAAAGAAAAGAGATGACTTTACTGCTCCAATCTGGCAATCTCGCATTGGTAAACTCTTAAAGGCGTTTCCAAATGGCAACTTCTATGAAGTCCACGCACCGATAATCTTTAACAAGACCAAACTCGGCAAGATAATCCAGAAGTTAGCTGACAGAGATTACCACGCAATAAGGAGCTGGTATTGCAACACATACAAAGTAAAAAGCACATTCACCTTTGATCACAAACTATACGACAAAAGTCATCAAATGCTAAGAAACCCCAGCGCACCAATACCCCCATTTATATCATCAGATGATAGTATTGAGAGTGACAGCGGTTTCTTACGGCTTATGAGAAGACTCTATCCTGACCCAAGCCCTTACGAAAACGCACTAAAAATAAGTGTCGCCCCACCCAAGAGAATGTTACCCATTATAGACAACCCCGCCACTCAAGACACCTCCACGCACAGAAGTTCAAATAGAAGCTTAAAGGGATTTAAAAAGAAGTCCCATATCGTATTAACTCGCCTACATTACAGAGATAATGACCCGATGTTTGACGCTCGCCTTGCCACTTATAGAGTTCTGACATTACCACGACTCTTGGACCAAGAAGATAAGGACTTTGACATTGGTGTTATCTGTAACCCAGCCCACGCAAAGATAATTGAAAACATCCACCCCAGAGTTCAAGCCATAACAACAACCAAGTTCGGCACAAAAAACAAAAAAGGATACTACTCCCACTCCATACACTTCAAAGACATCAAGGGAATGAAAAAATACGATATCCAAACATCTATTGATAGCGATGACTTAGTCTCCCCGCAATTCACGGCAATCATTCAAGAAGAGATATTCCGCGCAACCAGAGAGAGAGACATCTCAACACACATACACTTCAACCTTAATCTCTTCAATCTCAAGACACTTGAAGAGCAACCGATCAAACGCAGATACAGCAATCAACTTGGCTCAGCATTCTATTCACTTTATCAACCAGACAAAAAGAATTACATCTTTATCAATCAAGTGGAACATACAAGAATGCCACTCCTTGCCACGCAATCTATATTCATCAAAGACATCCACTGCCACGCTACAATTCACGATTGGAACGACAGCACCTCAATGGGAAAATAAAAAAGAGGTATATTACTACCTCTTTTCATTTTTAAGCCCCTTAGAAGCGATTTTAAAAGCTTATAATTTTTAAAAGCGATTTAAATGAGTCGTTATTCTGTAAAAAGGTGCTTTTCAATCACTTCCCGATACCTTGAATCCTTTTCAGCAATTTTTCCTAACCCTTGTTTCACATTGAGATTGATATAAAACTCGGCATAGTCCTCGTCTTCACTGAAAAAGCACTTATATAAATCCCAGTCGCCTCTTCCTTCAAAGCCGTTATCAGCTTTAGCAAGACCACTCCCCAATTTGATTATATTAAATGTCATAGTTTTAACTTAATTTTTCTTCAATCTTTTCAATCTCTTTAATCTTTTCGTTGTAATGCTTGATGATACCTAAAATATCTTCAATCTTTTGTCTTTGATTCGTTGGGTTAGCTGACCCCTTTCTTGTTTGAGTTTCATAGTTTTATTAATTATTTTTTTATTATCTTATATCCTTTTTCTTCTAATAACTTAATAGCTTCAAGGGCTACATTATCTTCTTGTTCTTCTATTACATAATCCCCTAAAACATATTGTGCTTTCCAATAATCTGTTCCAGTTTTATCTGTTATGTTTGTTATCTCTCCTGTATCGTCTCCTCCTATAAACCAACCTTTTTTGTAGTGTAGGTTGGCAGACAATCTAGCATTTCCACTAACTCTAGTACATCCATAAACCCAAGCATTTCCA
>JBMNTA010000058.1:0-4385 GCA_050945495.1 Saccharofermentanales bacterium | reverse complement strand
GTATGGCGCCTATCAAATGGTAATCCCAGAAGTTTTAGAACAAAATAGACTGTCCAATTTTTTATACTCTTTCGATAACCTAATCACCCTTCATCAGCGTAAGTTAGAAAAATTAAAGAATTTGAAAAAAGCTTACCTGAATGAACTGTTCGTATGAAAGGAGCATTCGCCATGGCTACGGAAAAAGATTATTCGGAAAGAAAATTCCAAGATCAGTTCGTTGCAGAGTTGCAAAAATATCGTTGGGATGCTCCTGAAGAACTCAATGGAAATCTACGACATGTATATGTTGACGATCTAATTAATCACTGGCGCCAAGAATTAAATCGCATTAATGCCGATAAACTCGAAGGAGTTCCGCTAAGTGACAATGAATTTCGACAAGTCATGGCCAAAGTCGGACAAATCAGTAATAGCTACGAAGCAGCGAAGTTATTGGCAATCGAAAGTGCAACGGGAAAAATTGATGGAATTTATCGTGATCCTCATCCCGGCGTAACCGCCAAGCAGATTACATTGACAATTTTTAAAAAGGCTGAAGTACGCGGAGGAGATTCTAGTTACCGTATTGCCAGAGAGGTTAGAACGGAAAATGGCAATCGCTTTGATCTGGTTCTACTGATTAACGGACTTCCCCTGATCAATATTGAATTGAAACGAACAGATCAAACACTCGAGCACGCTTTTGGACAATTCAAGCGCTATTATCGTGCTGGTGAATATACACATAATTTTATGGCGTTCTCGCAAATGATGGTCATTTCCAGTGAAATTGACACGTGCTATTTTGCGACACCTAAATCTCTCCAAGATTTTAACTTAAATTTTGTGTTCAGATGGGCCACCCGTGAAAATGTACCGGTGACCAACTATCGCGATGTCATCAAGCACTTTCTGATGGTTCCCATGGCTCATCAGATGGTGGCAGACTATCTCATTATTGAAGAAGCCGAGCACATTGAAAACCAGCGCCATATGTTAATGCGACCCTATCAGGTTTACGCCTTACAAGCTATTGAGAGTGCTGCCCTGGGACGAGATAACGATGGGATTCCGCATGGCGGCTTTGTTTGGCATACAACAGGGTCCGGCAAAACAATCACAAGCTTTAAGACGGCACTGTTTTTATCAACAAGGCTAAATTTCGATAAGGTTATTTTTCTGGTGGATCGACGGGAACTAGATAGCAAAACAAGCAAACAGTTTAAAGCGTATGCAGCTTACGAGCCCGTATCCGTGAATGACACTAGCTACACATATCAACTGCGAGAACAGTTGAGTACTGCACAACGGGGTATCGTCGTCACAACTACCTTCAAATTGAACAATCTCGTAAAAGAACTGACGGAAAATGATGACGACAGTCTCGGCCAGAAAAAGTTCGTTTTTATCATTGATGAAGCCCACCGAACTACCATGGGAGACATGATGTGGAACATTCGTCATTATTTCAAAAAACATAGTCTGTTTTTTGGCTTCACGGGAACGCCGCTTTTCGATGAAAGCAAATATGATGGAAAAATCAATGAAAAAAGCGAAGTAATCGACACAACCGAAAAATTATTTGGCCCCATGCTTCATCAATACACCATCGATCAAGCCATCGGCGATAGAAATGTTTTGGGTTTTCATGTTGATTACATCAACACGGGAGAATTTGAAGACCATAACAAACTTCGAGAGGAGTTACAGGAGATTCTCTTGGAGGAACGAAGTGATCCTGCTCAAAAAATTGAAAGAGAACTTGCTTTGTGGCCCGACGCAAAAGTCGAGCTTGAGGCATACAAGCGTTCGTTATTCAGATATGACGATGCGACTCACATCCCGGCCGTAGTAAAACGTATCCTTGAGGGCTGGGAATACCAGTCACAAAACAATAAATTCAACGCGATTCTCACCGCAAGTTACAAGGATCGAGTCCTCGCATACTACAATGAATTCCAAAAACAGCTTCAGAATTCAGATTTTCCGCTGAATATCGCCATGACCGTAAGCTTTGGAAACGAAAATGACCCAGATAACATCATTGATCACAAAGTCATACAAATGATGTTTGATGATTATGAAAAATTTACAGGCATCCATTTTACAGTGGGCGATCAGAGACGTGGGGAAGACGCATATTTTGAAGATCTTGTCTCTAGATCCACCCTTGGCGGAAGTGGCCGTAATCAAAGAAATATTGACCTGATTATTGTGGCGGATCAATTGCTTACGGGGTACGACTCGAAATGGCTCAACACACTTTACGTTGACCGACAATTGCAACTTCACACCTTAATACAAGCCTATTCACGCACCAATCGTGTATTGGATTCATCGAAAGAATTCGGCACAATTATTAATTTCCAATTCCCTGCCATCACGAAGGAAAAAGTGGAACAGGCCTTAAGGCTTTACGGAAGCGGAGGAAGTAGCAGTCGTGCCATTGTGGCTCCTTATCGAACAGAAATCGCTAAGTTTGGGCAATATATGGACGAGTTACGTAGAATCCTCCCTGATCCTACGAGATGGGCACACATCAGACATGACAAAGAAAAGATTGAAAATTTCTTGAACCAGCTCCGGCTGACTTCTGAAAAAATGAATAGAATCCAGCAATATTACGAATTTGACTGGTCAGATATTGAAATTTACGTCACAAAGCATACTTGGCTTTATTACGTTGGTGCGGGTCGAAATTTAGCCACAGAAGATGAAGGAACAACAGTAGCCCCATTGCCACCCTTGTTTATTGGACGAACAAAACTTTCCAATACAGATGTCATCGATGCAGCTCACATCCTTCGCCTGATAGGTAGAAAAGTTCAGCCCAAAGGTAAGGTCCTGGGCTTAGATGACGAATCCCTGCGTATCATTCATGAAGAAATCCAAGAATTAAGCAATATGGGAGATGACGGTGAAGCACGACTCATAAAAGAATTTGTAGACACAGAACTCGTTACAGGAAAAGTTGTGCTTGGAAAAAATTTTGATGAGCTCTATAACGATTGGAAAAGAACGAAACGCCAAAAAGAAATTGACTCCTTTGCTAAAAAATGGGGTGTTGACGAAAAACTTCTTCACAAATCCTGGGAATCTTATTCTTTAACACAACCCAATGATATTCCATACATCCAAGAGCTCACCCGCTCCACGGATCTGGGAAAAGCTGAATATAAAGCCGGGGAAGACAAACTCAGCCATACACTGGCTCTTAACAATGAACTGGCCACTTGGCTTGCAGAAACGCATGCAAAATACGGCGATTAATCATTGGATAATCAAAAATCCAACACCTTAAAATAGAATAGCTCTCGTTGACCTAAACATTCATACTTTCCCCTGTTCTGGTAATTTCTGAATGATCCTCTTCAGCGTAAGTAGAACTGTTTTAGGAGGTGCAAAATGTACAGAATGTGTAGGTCGGATCTCTTCTGCGATTACTACGAGCAATGGATCAAGATCTATAAGGAGGGGGCGATCCGTGAAGTAACGATGTCGAAATACATGGCGACACTTCACTGGTTACAGAAACTTGTGCCAACGCTTACTCTCGAGCAATTGGATCGGATCAATTACCAAAAACTTCTTAATGAATACGCCATAACTCATGAGCGTCAAACTACGATGGACTTTCACCATCAATTGAAAGGATCCATTTTGGATGCAGTGGATGATGGGTTAATCGATCGAGACCCCACCAGAAAAGCGATCATCAAGGGCAAAAGCCCCAAACCCAAAAAACCAAAATTCTTGAATCAGTTTGAACTAAATACACTCTTAACAAATCTTGATCTACAAGATCATGTCAACTGGGATTGGTTCATTATGCTTATCGCAAAGACTGGACTGCGATTTTCAGAGGCTCTTGCCTTAACTCCCAACGACTTTGATTTTTCTCGTCAAACATTGTCTGTCAACAAAACTTGGGATTATAAGCGAGGAGGCGGCTTTGCACCAACGAAAAACATCTCTTCGAATAGAAAAGTTCGGATGGATTGGAGAACAGCGATACAATTCGCGGAATTAACTCGCTATCTACCGGATTCAGCTCCAATTTTCGTGACAAAGAAAGTTTACAATTCTACGGTCAATGGTGTTCTTTACAAGCATTGCAGGAATCTCGGCATTCCGGAAATAACCATTCATGGCTTGCGACACACGCATGCCTCTTTGCTGCTTTTTGCTGGAGTTTCCATAGCCAGTGTTGCGCGTCGACTTGGACATTCAAGTATGACCACAACACAAAAGACATATCTTCACATCATTCAAGAGCTTGAGAACCAAGATATTGACCTTGTCATGCGTTCTCTAGCGATTCTTGGATGATTGTTGCATTTAATTCACTTATTCCATCATTATTCTACTTACGCTGATGAAGAGTGATAAGGTTGTCGAGGTGG
>JBMNTA010000057.1:0-4399 GCA_050945495.1 Saccharofermentanales bacterium | reverse complement strand
TCGCTGCACCATCCTGCGCCGCGGCGAAGTCGCGGCGGCCGGTCTCGACGTCGCCGGCATCAAAAACATGGAAGAGCTCGCGACCCTGATGGTCGGCCACGACGTTCAGCTCACCTCGGACAAGGCTGAGCCGCACACCGGCGAGGTCGTCTTGAAGGTGGAGCATCTGAATCACACCAACGAACGGAAGATTCAGACGTTGAAGGATGTGTCGTTCGATGTGTCGGCCGGCGAGATCCTCGGCATCTGCGGCGTTGACGGCAACGGTCAGTCGGAGCTCGTCAAGTGCATCACGGGACTTTTGAAACCGACCTCCGGCTCCATCGAGATCCTGGGTCATGACGTCACGGGCGAAGGGGCAAAGTCCATCCTCAAACTGGGCGTCGGGCACATTCCCGAAGACCGCCAGAAGATGGGCATGGTCGGCCAAATGAACATCCGTGAGAATTTCTCGATGATGGACTACGACCACGAGCCGTACTCCAAGCACGGGGTCATGCACTGGAAATGGATTGATGAACACAGCCGCGATTTGGTCGAGCAATTCCAAGTGAAGACGCCCGACGTGATGGAGATCTCGCGCAACCTGTCGGGCGGCAACCAACAAAAGATGGTCGTCGGACGCGAATTGTCGCGTCACCCGAAACTCCTGATCGCCGTCCATCCGGCGCGCGGCCTCGACATCGGCGCGACGAAGTACATCCACTCGCAGCTCCTCGCCGCTCGCGACGAAGGCGCGGCCGTTTTGATGGTCTCAACGGAACTCGATGAGATCCTCGAGATCCCCGACCGCATCCTCGTCATCTACAGTGGTCAAGTGATGGCGATCATCGATCAAAAAGATGCGAAGCGGAACGAACTCGGCCTCCTCATGGCCGGCGTCAAAAAGAAAGACGCGGTCCAAGACGAGGAAGACGCCTAGCGTCCCATCGGCATCCGCATTCCAAAAAAACGAAGAACAGCGCCGCGGCAAGCGGCGCTGTTTTACGTTCCTCCCATGGTGGGATCGCGCATCGCCTAAGCGAAGCGTGTTCCCACGGTCTTAGTCACCCTTGACCAATTGCAATTCGACCGGGATGTACGCTTCCAAGGTCTTGCCGTCGAAGTGATCGCGCGCGGCACGCATGCCTTTGGCGCCGATCTCTTTCGGCAGTTGTTGAACGGTGGCGGCCAAGCGGCCTTCGTTCACGGCCTTCACCGCATCGTCCGTCGCGTCGAAGCCGACGACCATGATCTCACGGCCGGACGCCTTGATCGCTTCCAGGGCGCCGAGCGCCATCTCGTCGTTGTGGGCAAAGACGGCGTCGATTTCACTTTGCGACTGCAGGATATTCTCCATGACGGAGAGCCCTTCCGCACGGTCAAAGTTGGCCGTCTGTTTGGCGACCACTTCGATGTCCGTGTCTTGGATGACCGCGTTGAAGCCTTCGCCGCGTTCGACGGCGGCCGAGGCGCCGGGGATTCCTTCGAGTTCCACCACTTTACCGGTGCCACCCAGCTTTTCCTTGATGTATTCACCGGCCAGACGGCCTCCCGCGACGTTGTCCGACGCGATGTGCGTCAAGATGTCGCCGCTGTTGGCCGAACGGTCCAGCGTGATGACCGGGATGTTGGCCGCATTGGCCTTGGCCACGGCTTCGCCCACGGCATCCGAGTCGGTCGGGTTGATGAGGATCAAGTCGACTTTGCGTGCGATCAAGTCCTCCATGTTCGACATTTCCTTCGCCGAGTCATCCTGCGAATCCAAAACAATCACTTTGAATCCGCCGATGGCCTCCGCCTCCGCTTCGACACCGTCGCGCAGGTCGACAAAGAATGGGTTGTTCAGCGTCGAGACGATGAGTCCGACGGTCTTTTCGTCGCTCCCTCCCTTATCGCATGCCGCCACAAAGACAAACAGCATAAGAACGGCGAGCAATAACGCCATACGTTTTTTCATTGGGTACCTCCTCGTAGAACGTTTTCGTTTACGAAATGTTTGATCTTAGCTCATAAAGAGCCGGCTTCTGTGTTATGACCAAGCACCTTGTTTGAGGCGCTTCGTACCGATGTTATGATTTGCCGCTGTCGCCGCGGTCCAACAGGACGGCGATCAGAATGACAATGCCTTTGGCGACGCCTTGGTAATACGAACCGATGTTGAGTAAATTCAAGGCGTTACCCAAAATACCGATGATCAGGGCACCGATCGCGATGCCGCGGACGTTGCCGACGCCACCGGCCATGCTGACGCCGCCGAGCACGGCGGCCGCGATCGCGTCCATCTCGTAACTCTCGCCGGCCGTCGGCGTCGCCGAGCTGAGACGCGCGGTGACAATCACGCCGGCCAGGGCGGCCAGGAAGCCCGACGCCGCAAAAGCAAAGAGCTTCACCTTGTGGGTATTGATGCCCGAATAGAGCGCCGCCTCTTCGTTCGAGCCCACCGCGTAGAGATAACGGCCGATCGTTCGATGCCGCAAAATGGCGTACGCCAAAAGAAAGATCACCAGCATGATCCAGACCGGCACCGGGATGCCGAGGAACGTGCCCGAGCCGATGGCGCGAAACGCTTCAAACGCGGGCGCCTCCCGCACCGAGATCGGGCGCGCTTGCGTCAGCACAAGCGTGAACCCGCGCCAGAGCGACATCGTCGCCAACGTGGCGATGAAGGGCTGCAATTTACCGAAACTCACCAACACGCCGTTGAGCAGTCCCATCGCCGTGCCGAGCAACAAGACCAAAAGCAAGACGGGAAACAGCGGCCAACCGCGCACCAGCATCGTGGCGCCCACCGCGGCGGTGAAGGCCAAGACCGACCCGATCGACAAGTCGATGCCGCCAATCAGGATCGTGAAGCTGATGCCGACGGCCAAGACGGCGTTGATCGACGTCTGCAAAAGCACGGTCATGAGGTTTCCCACCGTAAAGAAATAGGGACTTGCGATCGACATCGCAATCACCAAGACAAATAAAACGATGAGGGGTTTATTCGTCTTAAGCGCCGAAAGCACGCGCTCTTTTCGCTTAACTTGCTTCATCCGTCACCTCTTTTCCGACCGCGAGCGCCATGATTTTTTCTTGCGACGCATCTTCGCGATCCAAGCATCCGGTAATGCGACCTTCATGCATCACCATGACGCGATCCGACATGCCGAGGATCTCTTCGATCTCGGACGATATCATCAGAACCGCCACGCCGCGCTCGGTCAGTTTATTGATCAATTGAAAGATTTCTTGCTTGGCGCCGACGTCCACGCCGCGTGTCGGCTCATCCAGAATGATGACCTGCGGCTCGACCATCAACGATTTGGCCAACGCCACTTTCTGTTGGTTGCCGCCCGAAAGGAAGCGTACCTTTTGGGCGAGGCCCGACGTCTTGATCGACATGCGGTCGATGTACGCTCCGGCGGCTTGGCGCTCCTCCGTGTGCCGGATCATGCCCATGGCATTGACAAACCGGCGCAGGCTGTTCAACGTCGTGTTCTCCGTGACCGTCATGCCGAGGATGACGCCGTTGCGCTTCCGATCTTCGGAGACATACGCAATGCCCGATGCCTGCACCATGTGCGGCGATCGGAGATGAACTTCGCGACCGTTCAAGTGCACGCGCCCGCCGCGGATCGGGTAGATGCCGTAGATGGCACGGGCAAGTTCGGTGCGCCCCGACCCCATAAGCCCGGCAAGTCCCAGAATTTCACCTTTTTTCAGCGTGAAACTGCAGTCTTCGACCAGATCCGTCGTCAACCGTTCGACCACCAGAACCTCTTCGTCGACGGTGTGGTTTTCGTACGGGAACCGCTCCGTCAATTCACGTCCGACCATGTGGGCAATGATACTGTCGGTTGTCTGTTCCGCCACCGGACTTTCGGCCACTTTTTTGCCGTCGCGCAAGATGGTGACATCGTCACAGATCTCGAAGATTTCATCCAGCCGATGGGAGATGTAAACAAAACTCTTGCCCTCGTCGCGCAAGCGGCGAATCACGCCCATCAGGCGTTCGATCTCCTGTCCCGAGAGCGCGCCCGTGGGCTCATCCATCACGATGAGCTCCGCGTTGACGGACAGGGCTTTCGCAATTTCAACGAGTTGCTGTTCACCGACCGATAAGTTCTTCACACTGACGTTGGGATGGATGTTGAGCCCGAGCAGACCCAAGAGGCGCGTCGCCTCCTTCTGCATGTCGTCCGACAGGATAAAGCCCGCCTTGTTCGTCCGTTCGCGCCCCAAAAAGATGTTTTCGGCGACCGTCAGATCGTAGACCAGGTTCAGCTCCTGGTGGATGATGGTGATGCCCGCGTCTTGCACCTCGCGGATGGTGGAGAACTCGACGGGCTCCCCTTTCCAGATCACCTCGCCCGCATCGCGGGTGTATACGTGCGTCAAGATTTTCATCAACGTGGATTTTCCCGCGCCGTTCTCC
>JBMNTA010000056.1:0-4575 GCA_050945495.1 Saccharofermentanales bacterium | reverse complement strand
CGAGGATGCGAAAATCAATTGCGGGTACATGCCGCAGATGTATGACGAAGCCTTGGATGTACATCGGACCCCGGTCGATTTCCTTACGCGGGACGGTACGGGGGAGGAACATACGCGCATCCGCACGTACCTTGGAAGTCTCAACTTCACGCCGGAGGAGATGTTGCGCCCGATTCAGAGTTTGTCGGGCGGTCAGAAAGCGAAACTCTATTTTGCCAAAATGATTTTTGATCGCAATCAATTCTTGATCCTCGACGAACCGACGCGCAATCTCTCACCCCTGTCCGGCCCGGAGATCCGCCAAGCGCTGCTCGATTTTACCGGCGGAATCCTCGCCGTGTCGCACGATCGCGCTTTCATCGAGGATGTATTTGACGAGGTCTACCTGCTGACGCCGCACGGACTTCGATGGGTGGCGCCCGAAGACTATACTGAATAGGCAATAAAACGTTTGGAAAGGCATCTATGCATTACATCGGAAAAGTTTATCGTCCGCCTTCGGAAGCGCGCTCGCTCATTTTGCAATGCACGGTCGGCTGTGCGCACAACACCTGCAAGTTCTGCAGCATGTACAAAGATGACCGCTTTTTCATGCGCGATCAGGCGGACATCCTCCGCGACCTCGACGAAGCGGCGGCAACGCTGCCGTGGATCGAAAAGCTGTTCCTGGCCGACGGCGATGCGCTGGTGCTCTCCGCGGCGCGCCTGATCGAGATCATGGAGCACGCGCACGCGAAGCTTCCGAAACTGCGCCAAATCTCGGCCTACGCGACGGTCAAGGATATCTTGCATAAGTCACCGGAGGAGCTGCGGGCACTCCGCGACGCGGGGCTGGATCTCCTTTACATCGGGTTGGAGAGCGGCTCCGACGAAGTGCTGCAAGCGATGGGCAAAGACCAGACGCAAGATGAATTTGTGCAAGCGTGTCATCAAGCCAAGGCCGCGGGCTTGCGTCTTTCGGTCACCATCATTCTGGGCATCGCGGAACGCGACAAGAGCGAGGAGCACATCCGCGAGAGCGCCCGAGCGATCTCGCGCGCCAAGCCCGACTACGCCGCCTGTCTGAGCCTGTATCTGGAGCCGAGCGCTCCGCTCTACGGCGAGGTGCAAGCCGGCCGCTTTCAGATGCTCTCCGACGATGAGCTCATGGATGAGATGCGCCGTTTTGTCGAACAGGTCGACAGCGAGGGCACGGTCTTCCGATCGAACCACCCCTCCAATCCGCATGCCATCCGTGGCACGTTCAACGAAGATCGTGAAAAAATGCTCGCCCAAATCGATCGTGCCATATGTAACGAAAACTACCGTCCTCAACGGTTCAGAGGGCTTTGAAAAAATTATTTGCCATGATCTGAAACCGCCGTTTTCAAAAATTAAATTGAATGTAAAAGCAACGTGGACGCCGATGACGGCGGGTGCGATCGCTGTGCTGATCGCGGCGGTTGCAGGCCATGTGTTGCATCGGTGTGTGAAACGCGATGGTGCGGCGTAAACGATCCCATGAACAACGCGGTGACTTTACCGGTTGCCGACATTTTTTCTCTAAGTGTTGTAAGGTGTTAGAGAGCACATGAGCGGTTGCGTTGCGATCGGTCATGGCGAATGATGCGTATGCAACTTTGGTTTAATAAATTGACGGCATGGTGCCGAGCGTCCGTGATCTTGGTGGTCGCGCTTTTGTATTTGATCGTCGGTGCATTTGTCCCGCATATGTTTACGCCGAAAAAGCGTAAGCGTCCCGAGGCCACGACCCATCTCAATCAACGATGGCGCGAAGGACCGCGGGGCGATGTCGTGGATCGCGTGCAGATCATCTCGCATCCCCGAGATGCCTACAACGTGCGCATCGCGTTGATTCGTGCGGCGACGCGTCGCGTGGACGTGACGTATTACGCCATCTCATCGCAATGCGGACATGCCTTTTTATCGGAGCTTTTGCGTGCCGCCGATCGTGGGGTGCACGTGCGAGTGCTGGTGGACGCCAAGATGGGGTCCATGCACCGCGCAACGCGTCGCGTGATGGCGCGCCATCCCAACGTCGAGATGGCCATTTACAATCCCGTGCGCGTCTTGCAGCCGTGGACGCTGAATGAGGTGCTCCACGATAAGTTCATGGTGGTGGACGGTCGGTACGCCTTGCTCGGCGGCCGCAACGTAGAGCCGTATTTCTTCGACCTGGCCGGTCCGATTTTTGCCGTCAAATACGACTGGGATGTCCTGGTGAAAAAAGATTCGGACGCGCCCGAAGGGGAGAGCGTCGTCGATGCGATCGAGGCATACAACGAGCTTTTGTGGTCGCATAAACGGGTGCGTCGGATTCGTCCGCGCATCGCGCGACGCGATCGCGAAGCGCGATTGCACCATGCGTGGGAGAAGATGTATGCGGAGCACCCGGACTATTTCGAAAAGGACCTGGATGCGTATACACGGGACATGATCCGTCCCGATCGGATCATGCTGCTGCACAATCCGTTGACGACCTGTCGCAAAGACCCGTGGATTGCGCAAGATCTTACCTCGCTTGTCAAAGACGCCGAACGGGATCTGTTCGTGCAGACGCCCTACTCGACGGCGTCGCCGCGATTGCTGGATTTGTTGCGGGCGGCCGCGGAACGTGTGCCGGTGACCTTCTTGACGAACTCGCTTCGTTCGGCAAAGAATCCGCCGGCTTACCCCAACTACTATTATCAGCGTCGACGCTTCCTGAAGACGGGCATCGATATTTACGAGTACCAGGATTTCGATTCCATCCACGGCAAGGCCTTCATGGTGGATGAACGGGTGGTGGCGGTCGGCAGCTTTAACCTCGATTCGCGCAGCATTTACCTCGATACGGAGACGATGCTCGTGATCGACAGCGCGGCATTTGCGAAGAGCTTCATGGCCGAGCGCGACCGCTTGTTGGCGAAAAGTTTGCGCGTCGGCGAAAACAATCGGTATGAACCGAGTGATACGGTTGAGCGGGCGCGATCCCCGTTGATCAAGCACTTGCTCTACTTCGGATGCTACGTGGTGCTCCGCCCCTTCCAGTATTTCATGTAAATTTTATTCATACGCCTTTATTCTTGGACGCCGAAGGCGTATAATCATGCTGATAAAACGATTTATCAGTTTGTGTATATGAGGAGTTCGGTGTGGCAAAGGACGGCATTACGTTAAAAGAACTTGCCACGAAAGCCGGGGTGTCGCCGACGACGGCTTCCCTGGTCTTGAATGGCCGGACCTGTCGCGTCAGCGATGCGACGCGGCAGCGTATCCTTAAGGTTGCCAGAACACACGCGTACTATCCGCATGGGGCGGCCCAAAGCCTCGTCACGTCGAAGACCAAGACGATCGGCTATCTGATTCCCGACATTTCGAATCCATTTTTTACCACGATGGCGCGTGGCATCGAAGACCGCGCGCTGGATTTCGACTACAATGTCATCTTTTGCTCGACCGATGATTCCCGCGTGCAGGAGGATCGTCGGGTGGCGATGTTGCGCGGGCGCGGGATCGACGGACTGATCATCGCGCATGCCGCCGATCGTACGCAGGGCGAGCCCTTGGCCGAACGGTTGTCCGTGCCGGTCATTTTGATCGACCGCGACATGGAGATGCCGGGCGTGGCCGGGCGCGTGCTCGTGGACAATGTCGCCGGGGCCACATCCGCCGTGGAACACTTGTTGGCGCGCGGTCGCCGCAAGATCGCTTTCTTGGGCGGTCCGCGGTGGGCGAGTTCGTCGAAGGATCGCCACAAAGGTTACGTGGCGGCGCTCACCGGGGCGGGGATCGTCCCGGACGAACGGCGTGTTCGCTTCGGAGCGTACAGCATGGATGCCGGCCGTTCCATGATGCACGCGTTGCTTCAATCAAAGACGGACATCGACGGCATTTTTTGTGCCAATGATTTGATCGCCGTGGGTGCCATGAAAGTGCTTCGCGCGGCCGGCAAGGCCGTGCCGGACGATGTGTCGGTGGTGGGCTTCGATGACAGTTCGGTCGCTTCCCTCGTGACGCCGGCATTGACGACCGTGCGTCAACCCGTGCATGACATGGGCGTGCACGCCATGGAGTTGATGATGGCATGCATCGAAGCGGATGGACCGGCGCGTCGCGTGGTGCTCCCGACCGAGCTGATCATTCGTCGATCGTCGTGAGGACCATCGGGAGGTGAACGATGAAAAAAGGGACGTTGTTAAACGATACGTTGTCATGGGTCGTGGCCTCGCAAGGTCACACGGACACCTTGTGCATCGGGGATGCGGGGCTGCCGATTCCGGAGAGCACGTTGCGCATCGATTTGGCCGTAAGCCCCGGGATTCCGTCCTTTTTGGAGGTGTTTGACGCCGTCACAAGCGAACTCATGTATGAGAAAATCGTGTTGGCGGACGAAATCAAGGACAAGAATCCGACGCTTTGGCGGGCCATACTCGATCGCGTGCCGCCGGAGGCGGAGGTCGAGTACGTGACCCATGACGTCTTGAAAGAAAAGACCGCCGCGTGCACCGCCGTCGTTCGGACCGGGGAGTTTACACCCTTTGCGAACGTGATTTTCGTGTCCGGTGTGGCATTTTAGGAGGGCGTCATGGAGCG
>JBMNTA010000055.1:0-4789 GCA_050945495.1 Saccharofermentanales bacterium | reverse complement strand
ATATGCAAAAAGGAATGGCTTTTTTAATATTCGCCATTTCGTGGATGACGGGGTCAGCGGGACGCTGTTCAGAAGACCGGGGCTGGACGCTCTGCTCGACGAGGTTCGGGCAGGGCGCGTCGCCACAGTCATTATCAAAGATCAAAGCCGTATCGGACGTGATGTGCTTGAGGTCGGACTGTTGAAACGTACCTTTGATGAGTTCAATGTTCGGCTGATTGCCGCCAATGACAATCTTGACACGGCAAACGGCTTTGACATTATGTCCATTTTTCGGGATGTTTTTAACGAATGGTTCGTAGCCGACACCAGCAAAAAAATACGAGCGGTGTTCAAGGCAAAAGCACAGTCGGGTAAGCACCACAACTCAATCGCCCCTTACGGCTATAAGCCGTCAAGTGACGACCCTTTTGTGTGGGATATTGACGAACCCGCCACCGAGGTTGTGCGTGAGATTTTTCAGATGTGCATTGACGGAATGGGGACAAAAGCCATAGCGCTTGCGTTAAGGGAACGGGGGCTTGACCGTCCGAGCATTCACCGCCTCAAGCGTGAGGGCAAGCAACTGCCGGAGTACAAATACCCGAATAATTATTGGTGTGCTTCCAACATATCTGATATATTAGCAAACAGGGAGTATCTCGGAATTGCAACCTTGAGCAAAGTTACGGTAAAGTCTTACAAGGATAAGACCCACATATACCGACCCGTTGAGGATTGGACGATATTTGAGGACGCACACCCCGCCATTATAGAGCAAGAAACATTTGATGTTGTCCAACGTATCCGAGACGGACGCAGGCGACCGACAAAGCTCGGTGACATGGGCGTTTTGAATGGGAGACTTTATTGCGAAGACTGCGGCAGTAAACTCCATATTAAACGGCGGGCAAACGGTGCGAAAGCACAATACGTTTATTACATTTGCAAACAGAGCCGAGCAAATTCGGACAGTTTCGGCAGCTGCACACCGCATTCAATCCGTCAAGAAATAATCGAACAACTCGTGCTTACCGACATACAGCGAGTGTTTGCTCTTGCGAAAGGCCACGAGGTCAGCTTCATTGAAATGGCGGGCAAAAAGGCTCAAGAAGACAATGAAAAAAGCATTAGAAAGGCAAAAACGGAGTACAGCAAAGCCGAAAACCGTATCCAACAGCTCGACGACATTATTTCTCAAATTTATGAGGACAAAGTCAGCGGAGAGCTTAGTTCGGAGCGGTTTGCTAAAATGCTCGGCAAATACGAACAGGAGCAGGTTGAGCTAAAAGTAAAAATGGATGCCCTTCGCCCTGTTCTTGAGCAGGCTGAAGCGCAGACACAGGGCATTGACAAGTTTCTGCGGATGGTTAAAAGGTTCACGGAGATTAAGGAACTCAGTGCCGAGGTTGTAAGCGAATTCATTGAGCGGATTGAAGTCGGCGAAACGGTGATGGTGAATCCACGGCGGTTTCCGCACTGGGCAGATGAAAAGAGGCAAAACATAAGAATTGTATACAACTACATCGGCGCAATGCCACAATAGGAAAAGGCAGTCACAGCAAGTGCAAGTGGAAAAACAGCGTATAAAGGATAACAGCGTGAACTCTGAGGGGGTCACGCCATTTTTTTAGGCATTGGGGAATTGTCCTTAAGGAGTGTATTCTGACGAAGGCATCTCGGCCACGAATACAAAACATCGCGATGGGTTCAATCAGATGGTGCAGGATGCCATGGACGGCAAAATCGATCTTATTGTTACAAAGTCCGTCAGCCGTTTTGCGAGAAATACGGTAGACAGTCTTACCAACGTTCGAAAACTCAAGGAACACGGCACGGAAGTTTACTTTGAAAAAGAAAACATTTTCACCTTTGACAGCAAAGGTGAATTGCTCATAACGATAATGTCAAGCCTTGCACAGGAAGAAAGCCGTTCCATTTCGGAAAACGTCACATGGGGACAGAGGAAGCGGTTTGCTGATGGAAAAGTCAGTATGCCCTATAAACAGTTTCTCGGCTACGACAAGGGCGAAGACGGCAATCCGGCTATAAATGAAGAAGAAGCCGACATCGTAAAACTCATCTACCAACTGTTCCTTGAGGGAAAAACTCCGGCTGGGATTTGCAGATATTTGGATAAGCAAGGCATACTTACACCCTCCGGCAAGCAAAAATGGAGTCAGACTACGGTAAACAGTATTCTGAGCAACGAAAAGTATAAAGGCGATGCTCTGCTGCAAAAACGGTTTACGGTGGACTTCCTTATGAAAACGATGAAGGTCAACGAGGGCGAAGTTCCACAGTATTATGTAGAGAATAGCCATGAAGCCATTATCGACCCTACCGACTGGGACCTCGTGCAAGCGGAGATTGCCAGGCGCAAGACGCTCGGCAGAGCCTATAGCGGAAACAGTGTTTTTTCGTCAAGATTGGTATGCGGCGATTGCGGCAGTTTCTTTGGTCAGAAAGTTTGGCACTCAAACGATGCCTACCGCAAGGTGATATGGCGTTGCAACGGCAAGTTCAAAGGTGAAAAGAAATGCACCACTCCACATTTGGATATTGAAACTATACAACAGAAGTTCCTGTTTGCCTATAATCAGCTAATGGAAAATCGTGAAGGAGTCATCAGCGACTGCAATCAAATCCGTAACTTAGTTTCGGACTGTACGGAGCTGGATGCGGAGTTAGACAAACTAACCGAAGAAATCGAGGTGTTGGCGGAGATGGTCAAAGCCTGCGTTAAAGAGAACGCTGCTTCGGCACAATCCCAAGAGGAGTACACGAAAAAATATAACGCTCTGGTGAAGCGTTACGAAAAGACCTCCGCACGGCTTGACACACTTGCTGCCGAGAAGTCACGCAAGCAAGACCGAGACCGTGAACTACGGCTTTTCATCGAGTCGATAAAAAAACAGCCCCTCGTCCTCGAAGCCTGGAGCGAAAGGCTGTGGGTGGGCTTGCTTGACAAAGCTACGGTTTTCCATGATGGCAGAATGGTATTTCAGTTTAAAAACGGCACGGAGATTGAGGTTGGACTGTAAGGTTCGACCTCTTTTTTTACCCTTTTGCACACCCCTTACGAAAAAATGCACACCCCTCCGATATTTTGCACACCCCTCTATCAATCGTTAAGCGAGGGTATGGAGCGAGGCAAAATCCCTCGGGAAAAGTGTGCATTTCTTGTTTCAATGAACCTATGCAATACTGCTGCTTTTATGAAAAAGTGCGGAAAATCCTTATTTCAAGCCGTTTTTGGGCATAAAACAAGAACGCTAATTTTGATAGCCAGTGTATCAAAATTAGCGTTCTTATATGGCTAAGGACTGAGTGGTTGATACAATTTGCTTAAACAAACTCCTCTACTTATCATCCGGAATTTACTAATAAATTTACCAATCCATATTAGATTGATTACAAATATCAAACCACATTTTATCTATAATCCATTGTGCCTGTTCTACATTATTTATATCTTCCATATGTACTCGTGCATCAACAGAAATCGGTAGTCCACTACGAACAAACAACATGGGTATTTCATATTCATTATCAAGAATTTCCCAAAATTTAGAAAACACATTTTTTGCATCAAGATACATAACATAAGAGACAGCATCAGAATGAACCTCTACAAACCCCCTTAAATACCACTTGCCTACATACATCGGGTATCGGCCAAAACTCGGTATTTGCACATAGGCTTTCATTTCTCGTGAAAAACCACCGTGTGTATTATGATTTCTATATACTTCTTTAATGCGATGTAATTCGGATGTGATTTCGTCCGGCATCACTTCGCCACACACATCTCGGATTTTTGCATTCCACGACCAGCCTATGTTTCTAATAAAATATTTGTAGTAGGATTTTTCTAACGAAAATGCTTCAGTAAAAGGATAAAGTAAAGTTAATACATGCTCAAGGGCAGAATAAAAAGTATCAATATATGCTTCAATGTCATAGGTTATTTCTAAACTAAGTAACCTAAGGTAATCACTTCCTTTTTGTTGTATATATCTATATCCGCGATCGTTTTCAATAATGTCATACTTGCCACGGAGTTTTTCTTCAATTATTTTTCTTCTCTTTTCAAGTGTTTCAATTTTATTTTCATAAAATTCTATTTTAGAAAAGTACTCCATAGCCTCATTCACCATCGAAAACTTATTTTCAATAAGTGCCTGCTCTCCAATCAACAGAAATAAATTCTCTAAAAGCGGATAAACTTTTTCGAAAGAGTAAATAATTTCATCTTTGTATTGTTTTTCTATAGAGAGTATGTAATCCATCTTAAAATGGCTGACGGAGGCATACGTGCCCCTATAGTCAAATTCAATAACATAGTTAACCTTTTCAAAAATCCTATATTTCACATCGAAGCCCAAAATAACATCAAAACAGTATGCCAGCAAATTTGGATTCAGCGGATTATCAGAATAGTCGATGTCAATTCGTTCGGCATCATTTCGCTTTGTTTCTTTTGAGACAGTCTTAAGATTCTTCAACAAACTTTTTATCTCATGCATTATGGCACTAATAGCAATGTTATTTTCTTCTTCCATTGTCATACTCCTTTTCGCATTACGCTCAATTGTGAAGTAAATCTTTTATCAGATCATATAAATCTAGTTTGTCAGAACTACTTGGATTTTCTCAACCACATTCTCTCTTCTGATATATTTCCACGAAAATTTTATAGAAGGTTTTGTTGTTATTTTCAAACTTGTCAAAATTTATTCATATTAAAAGTACACGAATATAGCTTGTCTTTTTATCATTTTGAAATATCCAGGTTACTGATCAAACA
>JBMNTA010000054.1:0-4892 GCA_050945495.1 Saccharofermentanales bacterium | reverse complement strand
GACGGCGTCGGCATCAAAATGCCGGAGAGCAGGTCGCGCGTCTCGGTCAGCCCGCGCGCCGTGATGATGCGCGACAAGAACAAGTCACGGATCTCGGCCTGCACCGGTTCGATGTTCAACGTGCCGAACGTCGGCATGACGTTCGGGCACACCGTCACGGGAAAATCTTCCAAGATATCTTCACAGTCATCGACGGCGCTTCGGTTGCCGGCGATGATGATCGGGAAGCGAACGGGCAGCGACGCGAGTTTCTCGGCATTGCCGATGATGCAGTCGCGATTGCCGCCGTCGGTGCCGCCCGTCAACAGGAAAATATCGGGGACATGCGCCTCAATGTCGCGCAGGTCGCGACGGCTCAATTCGTGATCGAACACGCGGATGATTTTGGCGCCGGCGCCGAGCGCCGCAAGGCGCGCCGCCTCGGCCGTCAACTCGGGGACCAATCCCGAGACCATCATGCGAAGCCCGCCGGCCGCCGACGAGCACGCAAGTTTCGTGACATCATCCAACGCACCGAGATCGACATCCAGTTGCTCGAACGCGCGCGCCAGCCCGATCCCGATGTCGGTGTCGGCGGTCGTAAAGGCGGCGGAGGTACCGAGGATGACTTCTTCGTCGAGGTCGACGGCCGTCACCTTCGTGTAGGTGCTGCCGAAATCAATGAGGATAATGGGGCGCACTTACTCCACTCCTAAATCCATTTTCAAAAAACGAATCGTCTCTTCCGGCGGCGTGCTCGGCGGGAACACCCGATTGAAGCCCATGGCATGGAATCGTTTTTCGACATCTTCGAAATCTTGCTTGCCGACGACGATGTTGCCGCCGACGTAGAGCAAAATATCGTGGAGGCCGGCTTCTTCGCATTTGTCGCGAAGTCCGCGGCAATCGAGCTCGCCGTGTCCGTACAGCGACGAGACGACGATCGCGTCGGCGTCCGTTTCGATCGCGGCGCCGATGAATTCTTCCTGCGACACCATGACCCCGAGGTTCGTGACGTCAAAGCCGGCTTCGCGGAATGCAAATTCCAGGATGCGGATGCCGACCGCATGCACGTCGGCGCCGATGACGCCGATGACCAGCTTCTTGCCGTTTGAATTGTCCATAGGTTTGATCCTCCTCAGGCGCGGTCGCGCGGCGCATTTTAAGCGCGCAACGACTGGCGCAATTCTTTATATCGATCTTCAATGGCGATGCGTATGTAAAGCAGGGACCCTCGATCGCAGCGAAACGCGGAACGAATCACCGCATGGTCCCCGCCGAAGTCACGCACCAAGTGGGCTTCCGCCGCATCGACCAAGTTGGTGTAATCGGGCGCCACGATGATGACGTCCTGGCGTTCGATGAACGCCCGCGTCCGCTCGGGATTCCCGAACAGTTCGTACTCGATGGATTGCACACCGGACAACGAGGCCGTACACTCGCGGCGCATGATGTCCTGAAATCCTTGACTGACGGTCAAAACGCCGACCCGTGCCCCGGCGGGCACGCGTTGGCATTGGAACATCATTTCGCGTTGCACCGTGATCACGACGGGCAGCACGGCGATGTCGTCGGCGATCAACGATCGCAATTCCCGCGCCAACGCCAACGGCGCGATGACAAAATCAAAATCGGCGCCGATGCGTTTGGGCTCGGCCAACACATCGTCGTAAAAAACGCGGAATGATTTGGCAAACGGAATCGTCTCGATGGCTTCGCCGATGATGGAACGCTCTTCCGGCGTCGCGGCGACCACCGCCACCTGAATGGGGCGCGTCATGTCTTCTTTTTGACGCAAACGCAATTGGAAAAAGATTTCGGCTTCCCGTGTCGTGAAGCCCATGGCGGATAAGTCGTCCAGCATGGCATCGATCGCTTCGAGCGCTTTGTCCTTGCGACTTTCGTGATCGATGTCGCGCATGCGGACGGCGACGTACGAGCCGCGACCCGGACGCGTCTCGATCAGACGCTCCATTTCCAGCATTTGGTAGACGCGACGCACGGTGCCGACCGAAACATCTTCGGTCTTCGCCAATTCGCGGATCGACGGCAATTTATCGCCGCCCGACAATTCACCGACGCGGATCGCTTCGCGCAGTTTGTCGGCAAGTTGCCGATAAATCGGCAGGTCGTCGGTATCGGTGGGTTCCCGGTCTTGGCGCATCGGTCGTGCTTATCCTTCGAGATGATGCTGTGCGCGCCACGCGGCGGGACCGTCTTGATAGAGGTCGCGGCCCTCGGTGTCAATGATGACGGTCACGGGAAAGTCTTTGACTTCCAAGCGGCGCAGCGCTTCCGTCCCGAGGTCTTCCCAACAGATCACTTCGGCGTCGACGATGGCCCGGGAAATCAGCGCCCCCGCGCCGCCCGTCGCGGCAAAGTAGACGGCACCGTATGTTTTCATGGCCTCGACGACGGCGGCGTCGCGATAGCCCTTGCCGATCATGCCGCGCAGCCCGCGCTCGATCAGCGGCGGCGTGTACGGATCCATCCGATACGACGTCGTCGGACCGGCGGAACCGATCGGGCGCCCGCCCGTCGCCGGCGTCGGACCGACGTAGTACATCACGGCATTTTCAATGGGAAACGGCGGGGTCTCCCCGCGCTCCAAAAGTTCGATTAAACGTTTATGGCCGGCATCGCGGAGCGTGTAGATCGTGCCCGACAAGAGCACGCGCTGACCGCTCTTGAGGCGACGCGCTTCGGCCTCGGTAAACGGGGCATTCAAATGAATCGTCAGGTCGTCCGACATTACAACACCTCCCTGCGGTGGCGCGCCACATGGCAATTGATGTTGCACGCGACCGGCAAGCCCGCGATGTGCGTGGGCAATACTTCGATGGCAAGCGACAGCGCCGTCGTCTTGCCGCCCAGCCCTTGCGGACCGACCCCCAAGCGATTGATGTCCTCCAAGAGCGATTGCTCCAATTCGGCATAAAACGGATCGGCGTTCGGGGTGCCGACGTCGCGCGTCAAGGCGCGCTTCGCGGCCAAGGTCACCTGATCAAATGTCCCGCCGATGCCGACGCCGATGACGTACGGCGGACAGGCGTTGGGCCCGGCTTTTTTCGCCGTCTCGATGACGAACTCGCGCACGCCCTCGACGCCGTCGGCCGGACGCAGCATCGCCATGCGACTCATGTTTTCGCTGCCGAAGCCTTTGGCGAGGAACGTGACGGTGACGCGATCCCCCTCCACCAAGCGCGTCGTCACCAGGGCCGGCGTGTTGTCGCCGGTATTGACGCGACGCAACGGATCCTCGACGACCGACATGCGCAGGGCATTGTTTTTGTATCCTCGGCGCACCCCTTCTTGGATCGCTTCGTAGGGGTCGCCGTCGAAATGGACCTCTCGGCCCACGTCGAGAAAAACGACGACCATGCCGGTATCCTGACAGATCGGGATCCGATCTGTCGCGGCGATGTCGTAATTGTCGAGTAAATCTTGGAGAACCAAACGCGCGGTGGCGCCGTCCTCGTCGTGATGGGCGGCGCGAACGGCCTCCCATACGTCGGGCGAAAGCTCACACGCGGCGGGGCCGCACATGCGCTCGATGGCGTCGCGCAGCCGGGTTACAGAAAATTCGCGAATTTGCATTGAAAATCCCCCTCGCAATAACCGTGCATTCACATTACCGCAAACTGTGCTGACATGCAAATCGCGTTTCCCTTGTTTTCACACGAAAAGTAAATCACGAGTACACAAAACGGGTGCGATGTCGTATGATGGAAACACCATCGAACGGCGCAATCGCCCGAAGCAAGGGCGATCTTTCGGGACCGCATCGGTTCCGCGCGCAACGAACGATTTTTGGAGGTTCAAATCATGCGGATTGACGCGATCATCGGAAGTAAAGGAACGGGTAAAACGCCCTACATGCTCGAAGCCATGGAGCGTGTGGCGGCCGACGAAAACGCCAACATTGTTTTTATTGAATACGGCCGGAGCATCGAGCACATCGTCCCGTACGCGGTACGACGCATTGATCTCAACGAATACCCCGTTCGCGGTTACGACCAATTGATCGCCTTTCTCGCCGGCTTGAACGCCAAGGACTACGACATCACGCACATCTTCATCGACAGCATTTTCCGTGTGGCGGGCGATGACGACCCGACGCACCTGTCGGCGTTCATGCGCAATCTCGAAGCCCTGGCCAAACAAGTCGAGACGCACATGATTGTCTCGATCAGCTGCGATTACGATGCGCTGCCGGAAGATGTCCGCCCGTACGTGCATTATCAGGCGTAACACGTGTATCCCCCGTATCGAGGCTTTCGGCTTCTGATAACATAACAATAACCCAACGGAAGGCGCGCCGCCCCTCGGTGGCGCGTTTCTTCGAATCAGCTATGAGGAGCAACTTAAGATGTGGAAAGAATTTAAGGAGTTTATTTCACAGGGCAACGTGCTCGACGCCGCCGTCGGCTTTGTCCTCGGCCTGTCGTTCAAAGCCATCGTCGACAGCGTCGTCAACGACATTCTGATGCCCATCATCGGGTACTTGACGGCCGGCATCGACTTCGTCAACTTGAAGGTCGTGCTCAAAGAAGCGGCGGGCGACGCCGAAGAAGTGGCCATTACGTACGGGCAGCTGATCCAAACGATCATCACGTTCCTGCTCGTGGCGTTCTTCCTCTTCCTGGTCGTTCGTGCCGCGAACCGTGCACGCCGTAAACGCGAAGCGCGGCTGCAGGCGAAAGCCCCCGAAGAACCGGTCGAAGCGGAGGAACCCGAAGAGACCGAAATTGAGGTCTTGAAAGAGATCCGCGCTCTGCTCGACAAAGAAAACAAATAAAGCCGCGCACTTTGGCGCCATCCAAAAAGCACCCCGACGTCGGGGTGCTTTTTTGGATGACAAAGCACATCTTCCAGCCGTGGCTCACCCGCACGATTTTCGGATGCACAGCTGA
>JBMNTA010000053.1:0-4970 GCA_050945495.1 Saccharofermentanales bacterium | reverse complement strand
TTCGGTCGTTGCTTCTGTGGTTTTTTTCAGTTCGTCAAGCACTCTGCTTACAATCTCATCTATTTCTTTAGAGGTGGTCTGTTCTGCTGTCTTTCCATCAGTGGTGCTTGCTTCTGTTTTAGGTTCTTTAATTGGAGCATCAGTAACAAGGGGTTCGTTCTTATTCGCTGGTGCTAACTGCGTTTCGCCAGTCAATAATAAAGCCTCCTTCTCTGCCTTGCAGGAAGCGAAAAGAGCAAGCATTGTAATTATCATCAAAATGCTAATAGTCTTTTTCATACTATCACCTCACAAGGCTATTATATGTTAATTTTCCAAAATATGCAAGGGGTTAAGAGATATTTGTTATTAACCCGTTCTTAATTGTCAAAGTTTTTACTCCGTCAGGAGTATTAATTTGTAGGCTCCTTGATATACCAATCGCCCCGTTTTTATCAGAGAACGAAACGCCACTATCTGACAAGAGTAACGATGTTTTGTCTCCGCCGGGTTGTCTGATGCTTGTTCCTAACGGGGAAGAGATTATAAACGGAACATTTCCGGCGAGTGAAAAACGTGCGGCGATGCCGCTTGCCGTTGCCATTGTGAGGATCGGGATTTCCTCGTCCTCAACTTTAGTAACTATCTGGACGCCCTGATATTCATCTCCTTCATTTGTGATACTGCCCATTTCGGCAAAGAAAATATCATCAGGAGAGTTTCTAATTTGTTTCGCACTAACCGCTTCAAAGCCCTCAGCTGCACTCCACTTCAAAGCACCGTCGCCCAGACTAAAAGAGCCATTATCAAGGTCTATCCAGCTCTTGTTGTTGAGGCTTGATAACAGTCCTGTCCTTATCCACGAAGCGGTGATTATATTAGCCAAAAAATTGGAATCCTGCGTCATGGCCACTGTATAAGGTCCGTTAACGCCAGTTGAAGAAAAGCCAAAACCACCTATATTCCAACGCCAGACCTTTTGGGCCTGATTGAGGTCGGGATTGTCAGCGATATAGAAGTTAGCCTCGTCTTGAAAAGCGTACCCGCCGAAAGCGTTTACTATAAGATTTGTTGCTTGTTTTATAGCATCGTCAAGGTGGTTAATCTCCTGCTTCTTCTCAGCAATCTGTGCCTTAACTGTTGCTGCATTTCTTCCTATATAACCGCTCTCAATCTCAGAAGCCACTGAACATTGAATTGTGTGGGTGCTTGCAAAGCTGTATTCAATGTCCGTTACAATTGTCCTGTATTTGCTTCCTACTATGTCTACAAGTTCTACCATATCGCCAGCATCAAGAGCAGGGTCACCCCAGGCAGTGGCAGAGAAGGGCAAACAGGTTGTTCCTATTATCTTTGAGCCGACTGAGCGTAAAACATTCTCAACTCCGCTTTGAATCAGCGGATTGTCGCTCATATCAGCACAATACCTTGATGTTCCGTAAATGTATCTTTCATCATCTTTTCCACCTATTACGCCTGTGATTTCTATCGGCGAATCATCTAAAAGAACTTCAAATGGGTCACTTAAATCAATTGTAGCGTCGGGATTTGCTTGTTTAAATACGCCACCGTCATAAGGCTTTGTTATCCAGCGATGAAAGTTGCCGCCGTCTATATCGTCCACATTGCCGTCAAATGAAGCCTCGCCGAAAACAGGAGCAGGGTTCTTGTACCATTTCAAAACTACCTGTCCAAATCGATTGCAAGTAGCATAGCATCCAGATATCTGTGCAATATACTGAACAATGTTTCGGCAGGAAATATCGCCTTCAGGACGAGTTTTTATAATGTAGTCTTTATTAGTAAAGTCCGTTGTCGCCAAAGACACTCTACAGTGCGAACATACAGCCTGCAAAAGCGTCAGAGCTGAACATGGAAACGATACCTTAACATCTGAAAAGGGCTTGTCAAATAACATTAAGTTGTCTCTTGCCTTTAATTCAATCTCCGTTACAGGAGCTGTTGGGGAGGTCATTCTTCGCTCCAGAGTGTCTACCGTAAAAACGCCCAACGGGACCCATTCAAAATTACCCGCTGATACTTCAAGCCCAACCTGTGGGGTTAAAGTCGCACCAGCAAATAGCACATCGTTTAATTCACCATCTCTATTAAGGATGGTAACGGACAAATCAGCAGGAACAGCACTTCCAATTGATAGACTGTCGCTATCTGTTGAGCGTCTTGCGAGTTTAAAGCTATTATCTGCTACATCATCTTCAGTTAATGTAAATGTCTTATCATATGTGTTTACAAGTAAATGCAACGCCCAATTTTGGGAGGTATCTTTCTCTTTCAACTTAGCTTTATAAGCCGATGTAACTGCGTATATACCAGCACCCCCTTATTTTTCAACTAATGAAAACGAGTAATTCCACTTTGTATTTTCAATGTTCTCTGTATTGATTTTTGCAGCGAGTTCTGCGCTTCTGTCACTCGAATATGCTGTAATTGTTTTATTCAGCAGACTGCCGCTTACTGTTGTAAAAGGGTCATAATACTGAACTGAAACAAAGTCAGCAGCTAAGGCTGTCGAAAGGGTCTGCACTTCTTCGTGTGAGATGCTTTCATAGCTTACTTCTATTTTGCGAGTACCTTTTCTCAACACCTGTCGGCTAACATAACCAGCGGCAGACCTGCCGGACTTTTCACTGTCCAAATCTGCCGCCGTAACTTTGTAAGAATGAGGAGTGGGCATATCCACTCCTCCGATTTTTAATACGCACATTATGTATCACGCCAATCCGTAAGATTTTCGCTGTCTTTGAATGGTCTTTGATGCCCTGCCGATTATAATTCCGTCATTCAGGCGAATAGTAGTGTCAAGGTTTATGTTCTCTGTGCTTGTTGTCCGTTTACCGAGTTCTTCACGGAAAATCTGTCTGAGCAACGCTTCTGGTGCTTCGATGTTGCGGCCGTGCTTCTGGTCGCCTAAGACAGCAAGGAACTCAGAGCGAGGCGGTATAACTGCACCTGTGGCGAGTTTGGGTATCTGAGGAACGGTCAATGTGCCGAGAAAACTAAACGGTTCAAATCCCATAATCGAGATTTTCTTTATATTTCTAAGAGCTGTATTCAAGCCGTCGAAAGGAATTTTAATTACTCTGTTGATGCCGTCAATCAGCCCGTTAATGACCGTTTTAAGCCCGTTAAGTATGCCGTCTTTTATGCCGTTGAATATCTGACCGCCCTTTGAAAAAACATTTTTGACTGCCTGCCAAGCTGCGGCAAATTTTTCTCTGAACCATTCGGCAATGTCTCCGAAAGCACCCTTTATTCCTTCCCAGACGCCTTTGAAAAGATTTGAGAACCATTCTTTCGCGCCTTGGAAAGCATTCTTAATGTCTGTCCAGAGCT
Source organism: Saccharofermentanales bacterium (assembly GCA_050945495.1). Lineage (GTDB taxonomy): Bacteria > Bacillota > Clostridia > Saccharofermentanales > DTU023 > UBA4923. The sequence goes on along the minus strand of JBMNTA010000053.1, from coordinate 1,637 downwards.
GAGAGAACAAATCTCCCAAAGCTTTAACGGCAATTTTAAAGTCTTCCCAGATATCTTTGAAGGTATTTACGAACCAGTCTTTGACATTTATAAAGAATTCTTTTATATCTTCCCAATACTTGTAAATCGCAAGTGCAGCAATCAAAATTGCCGCCACCAATAAGGCCGGCCAGCCGATAAGAACTGCTAACGCTATGCCTACTGCCGCTATTGCCGCAACTAAAAGCCAGAAAGTCTGTGTTGTTAGCTCGCCTTTTTTAATCCAGTCGTAAATACCTATGCCGAGCATCACTATTCCTGCAATTAAAAGCCCCACCATTGCCGCTGTTGAGCCAAAAAGCAAGCCCAGTCCAGCCACAACAGCCGCAACCGAAACAAGCATAACAATCAAATTGTCCCAGTCTACTCCGTTTTTAAGCATGTCAATCACACTGTATAAGAAGCCTATTGTACCAGCGGCAATTAAAGCAACGCCAGCAAGCTTACCTAATGAGGTTGTGAATGCGCTGGCAATTTTCCAACCTAAGATTCCTCCGCCTATCATTCCTACGACAACTAAAATAGTGTCTAAATTCTCTTTTACAAACTGCAAACCCACATTAAGCTTGTCAGCGAAGCTCATAACATTGTCAGGGATGGAGACTTCCTCAAACATTTCAGCGGGCGTGGGCATTCCGGGTGTTCCCGAAGCACCCGCTCCCGCATCGGGAGCGGTGATAACGTTAAGCTCATCAAAACCCGCAAGGGATTTTGAAGCTTTTTTTGCTTCTTTGCCTGTTTTATTAAGGCTCGCAGCGTAGTCGGTCTGCACTTTTTTTGCTTTGAGATAGGTGCTTGCACCGTTGTATATTCTTGCCGTAAAAGCCGCCACAGCGTTAGCCACTTTAAGAAATCCGTCTGCAAGTCGCTCTAACCACGGGGCAATTGCTTGAATAGCAGGAGCAAAAGCCGCAGTTAAAGCATTACGGGCATTGAGCACTGAGGACTGGATTGAGGAAAGGTATTTATTAGCGTTCGATGATGATTGTGCTAAATCCTGCAAGCCCTTTTTTACTGCATTAATAAACCCTCGAATTACCATACGCATAAGCATAAACTGAAACACCCTGCCGAGCGTAAGAATCCGTTTAGAGAGCGGGACTGTGGATTTAATTAACTCTGAAAAGCTCTTTCTCGTTTTTTTTGTTTTTGGAGGCGTTTTATCGTACTCTTCATTAAGCACTCTGAGCTTTTCACGAAGTCCTTCAATTTTTAGCTCCGTTTGTTCAGCGGTTTTTCCTAAGCGGTTATATTCTTTATTAGTTGCTAAAGCCGCTTCAACTGCCACATATAAATCAGCTTTGTTTTTAAAAGGCATTTCCTTAAATGTCTGCATTTTACCTATAGCTATTTTGTCTCTTTGTGCGTCTAATTCAGCAAGCTGGGTTTCAAGCTCGGCAATTCGAGCCTTTGTATTGATTATCGTTTTGCTTGTTGTCTTCGAGACACCCTCAGTAGCTTTGCCGATAGTAGATATTTTTCTTGTAGCGTTGCTTAAGTTGAAAGCCGAAGCTAATTTGCCTAAAGCTGTTTTAAGCCTGTTCAACTTACTGGGAAGATTAGCGGCTTCCTTTTCCAACGGTTTTGTATCAAGTTTT
>JBMNTA010000052.1:0-5123 GCA_050945495.1 Saccharofermentanales bacterium | reverse complement strand
CGACGCGTTCGTGGTGTCGTCGCGCCAAGGCAAATCCATCGCTTGGGCGGCGGCGACGAGTGCATCGCGTCGACAATCCAGGGCCGGATGAATGAAGGCGCCGTCGCGGTAACGCATGCCCACGGCACCGGCCGTTCCGGCACCGCGCCCCAAGTGCATGACGATGCTCTCGGCGCGATCGTCCATGTGATGACCCGTCGCGATCCGAACGTCCGTCGCGTCGGGCGTCATGGCGGCGTACTCCTCGCCGACGCGCCGAAGCTCTTCCCGACGCACCCGGCGTCCCATCGTCTCGACGCTCACGCCCGCGTCGTCGGCCATCTTGGGGATGTCGCGACGCACCGACACATACGGGACGGCGTGCTCCAAACAAAAACGCTCGACGAGCTGTTCGTCGAGGTCGGCATCTTCGCCGCGAATCATGTGATGGAGGTGAAACGCGACGAGGTAAAACAGTCGGCGGTCGAGGTAATCGAGCAGAAACGCGAGCAACATCATGGAGTCGACGCCTCCGGAGACGGCGGCGACGACCACGTTTAAGGGTTCGATCAGTCCGTGGCGCTCGCACGTCGCCCGCATGGTTTCAAAGACGCGGTACGTCGGGCGCGGCAGCGAGGTCATGGGGCGTCGGACTCCTCGGGCGGCGGAGGCATCGGCAGCGCATCGGGATCGTCTTGCCCGAGCATGCCCGGCTCGGCAAAGCGCAGGCGTTCGGGATTCCAATTCAACGGGATGGTCGCACGCTCGCCCTGACGGTTCTTTTCGATGATCAATTCGATTTCGCGCGCCCCGGCATGGCCGTAATCGGCCGATTCCTCCACGCGGGCGGGATCATGCAAGAACATGACGACGTCGGCATCCTGCTCGATCGCCCCCGATTCGCGCAAATCGGCGAGGCGCGGTCGGCGCGCGGCGCGATCGACCTCACGGCTCAACTGCGACAGCGCCAAGACCGGCACATTGAGTTCGCGCGCCATGACTTTCAACATGCGGGAAATTTCGGCAATCTGCTGCTGACGATTCTCCGCTTTGGATCGACTCGAGGCCGTCCCCATCAGCTGCAAGTAGTCGACGACCACGAGACCCAAGCCGTGCTGCTGAAGTTGCAATTGACGACAGCGCGCGTGAATTTCCACCACATTGATCGCCGAATGGTCGTCGATGTAGACGGGCAGGTCGAGCAACGCCGAGAACCCGGCCGTGACCTTGTCCCACGACGCGCGATCTTTGAGCTTCAGTCGGTCGAATTCTTGGAACGGCAAGCCGGTCTTGGACGACATCATGCGCGTCACGACCTCGTCCCGCCCCATCTCCAACGAAAACACGGCCACGACCATATCGTAGAACTGCGCCATGTTCTGGGCGATGTTGAGGGCAAACGCCGATTTGCCGACGCCGGGACGCGACGCCAAAATGTACAGACCGCCCTTGCGAAGGCCGCCCAACGTGTCGTCGAGGCGCGGATAGCCCGTGCGCGCGATGCGTTCGCGCTCGCCCTTGGCGTTGGCGTGCCATTCGTTGACCTTCGCCTTCAGCGTCTCCCCGATATGCACGAGTCCGCTGTTCTCGCCTTCTTCCCGCACGTTCATGAGGCGGTTGGCGGCCGTCTGAATCAGATGTTCCGCCTCGTGTTCCGACGCGAAGCACAGACCGATGACCTCGTCCAAATCGTAAATCAATTTCCGACGCACCGACGCGTCGCGCACGGCACGGATGTAGGCGGGATAGTTATCGACAAACGGGACGGCGCTCGGCAATGCCGCGATGTACTCGCGGCCGCCGGCTTTGGCAATGTCGCCCGTGACGACCAGGTGGTTGGCGACGGTCAGGATATCGCACGGATGCCCCTGCTCGTGCATGGCAATCATGGCTTCGAAAATGAGGCGGTGTTTGGGATCGTAAAAATCGGTGACGCGGAGCTCGCTCAACAACCCTGACAGCGCCTCCTGTTTCATCATGGCGCAGCCCAAGACCGACTGCTCCGCGCCGAGGTCATTCGGCAGCGTTGTGTCGCGCAGTCGATCGGAAAGTCGCGGGACGGGGGACGGATCAAACGACATCAGGCTTCGGGTTTGACATCCATGTAAAACGACACCGTGATTTCGGGGTGCAAACGCGCCGAAACTTCGTGACTGCCCACCGTCTTGATGGCCTCATCGGTGGTGATGTCGCGTTTGTCGACGTCGTAACCGTGCTCGGCCAACACATCGGCGATGTTTTGACTCGTCACCGTGCCGTACAAACGGCCGGCCGAACCGGCTTTCGCCTCATAGACGAAGTGTTTGCCTCGGATCGCCTCCGCGATGTCATGCGCGTTCGTGAGCTTTTGCTCGGCTTCCCGCGCACGCGCCTCTTGGCGCATTTTGACCACGTTCATATTGTCTTTGGTGACTTTGACGGCGAGATCGCGCCTGAGCAAATAGTTGTTGGCATATCCCGGTTTGACGTCGACGACGTCGCCGGCTTGACCGAGGTTTTTAACCCCTTCGAGAAGCAAAACTTTCATCCGATGATCTCCTCTCTCTTGCTTTCAAGATGTATCCGTAATTTTAACACATTCGGCCGACATCGCGATACGTCGGCCGCGCGGGGGCGCCGCGTGTCCCCCATATGTAAAGCGCCCCGCGACCGGAGTCGAGGGGCGCCGTGTTCGTTCGGGGGTTCGCGGTTACTCCGATTTGTACGGAAGCAGGGCCACGTGACGGGCGCGACGGATCGCGGCGGTCAGCGCGCGTTGGTGCAGCGCGCATGTTCCGGTCATCCGACGCGGTAAAATCTTGTAGTTTTCCGCCATGTATCGTTGCAGCGTATTCACATCTTTGTAGTCGATCGCGTCGACGTGATCGGCGCAAAAGACACAGTATTTCTTGCGGCCGTAACGGCGGCCTTGTCCACGTCTTCTATTGTCTGCCATGGTTGTTCAATAACTCCTTTTTCAAAAAATCATCATGCATTAAAAATCAAACGGAAGCATCGTGTCGTCTTCGTCGGCGGCTTCCATAAAGTCATCGCCGCCCTGATCGACCACGGTGGTGTTCGCCCGACGCGCTTGGCGCGGTTCGTTGTCACGGCGGTCTTGACTGCTGCGACGCGTCTCGCAGAATTCGATTTCATCGGTGACGACTTCGGTCATGTACCGACGCTGTCCCGTCTCCGCGTCTTCCCAGCTTCTCGGCTGGATGCGGCCGGACACGAGGATCCGATCGCCTTTCGAAAAATAGCGATTGACAAATTCCGCTTGTCCGCGCCACGCAACGCACGGGATGAAATCGGCCGTGTTCTGCCACGTGCCGTCGTCACCGCGTGTTCGGCGATCACACGCGACCGTAAAGTTACATACCGAAATGCCGCTTTGGGTTGTTCGAATTTCCGGATCGCGCGTAAGGCGTCCCATCAAAATAGCTTTGTTCATGTTCGTTCCTTTCTGGCGGCCCCGGCAGCGCTTTACGCTTCCGCGTCGGCTTCCGGCGCCTCGTTGGCCGCATCGTCCAAAACCGGAGCTTCTTCCGCTTCCGGAGCGGGCGTTTCGGCCGGGGCGGGTTCGGGGGCGTCGTCCGATTCCGGCGTTTCGACGGCTTCCGAAATGTCCTCGGCATCCGTCACATCCTCGGCGTCTTCGGCTTCGGCGGCGTCGGCGGCCTTTTCGGCGGCGGCTTCAAACGCGGCCATTTCGTCGGCGGCCTTTTCGGCGGCCTCGGCCACTTCGTCATCGATCGAACGGCAACCGGCGGGCATGAAATCGGTCTCGTTGACCGTGATCAGGTAACGCAGCACGAAGTCGATGATGCGCAGCAGACGCTCCAACTCACGCGGGACTTCCGGCGTGGCCTCGAAGCGCACGATGACGTAAAAGCCTTCGCGCAGATCTTGGATCTCGTACGCCAGACGGCGGCGACCCCATTCAATGGTGTCGGTGATGTCGGCTCGTGCCTCGACGAGGGCGTGAATCCGAGCCATTTGAGCTTTCAGCTCTTCGCCGGACAACGTCCCGTCCAAGACGTAGATAAGTTCGTATTTTTTAGTCATGGGTAGTGTAATAACCTCCTCCCGGACTGATGGCTCTGTTTCAAACAGAGCGAGGACTCAAACCCGCGTCTCGCGGGCGAACGTCAATGTACCACGAAGGCCCGCAAAACGTCAAGCCGATGCCGACATGTTCAGTTTACGCGCGAAGGTGGGGGGCGGACTTTGATCCCATCGAAATGGCGCGCTCGCGGATGGCGTCCATCGTCTCCGACAGCATGTCGCGTGCGCGACGATACGCGGGCAATGCCTGCCCGTACGGATCGTCCACATCGCGCCCGTCGGTCCGCACATCGGCCACGGCGAGCATGCGCTCGGCCCGCGTCGGCGCCAACCGACGCAAGGCATCGCGCTGGGCCGCGGTCATGGCAATGACGAGATCGGCCGCCTCCAACATGGGCACATCCAGTTGGCGCGCGCGATGAGCTTCGGCATCGATGCCCACTTCTCGAAGCGCCGTCACGGCGGCGTCCGTGATGGGCATGCCCGGCCACGCCGCCATGCCGGCGGACGTCGCATGCACGCGGTCGGAACCGCATCGCGCGTTAAAAAGCGCTTCGGCCATCGGACTGCGGCACGTATTGCCGGTGCAGACAAACAACACCTCTTGGGGCGGGCGTGGGGCCGAGGCCTTCTTCAGACGATCCATGTAGGCCGACGCGACCTCCCCCGTCCATCCCTCCGCCAGAATAATGTCGGGGGTCTGCCGATCCAGCGTGCGGAGCGCATCGAAGAGATGCCGCGTCGCCTCCACCGCATCCGGCGGTCCGGGGTACGTGTAGACGGACAGCGTGCGATCGACGCCCGCACCGCGGACGTCGTCCCACATCGCCTCGCTCATGAAGGCCGCGATCCTCCGTCCCGGCGCCGCGTGACGTCCGATGGCGGCCACCCAGCCGTGCGCGTCCGGGGCGTCGACGATCTCCACCGGCGCGTTCGGCGCGTAATGGCGATATTTCATGCCGGGCGACGGTGGCGGCGCATCTCGATCGGCGTCGGGATCGGGCGTCCAGGGCACCGCTTCGAGCCCCGTCTTTTCCAAAATATCGGAGGCGGTGATGATCCCCGGCCGCAAGATGCGGATGGGATCCGAGGTCAGA
>JBMNTA010000051.1:0-5629 GCA_050945495.1 Saccharofermentanales bacterium | reverse complement strand
TCCGCGCAGCCAAAATAGTCCGTCTTCGGCCGCTGCTTATCCCGCGTAGCAGCGCGCCCCTTAAAGCCTGCCGCCCAACGCCTGATGGGAGTTGCTCCTCTTAATACATCGTAGAAAGTCTCGCTTAGCATCGCCTTCTCCTCCTCGCTCTCAGCCTCGCGCCCCACCTCCTGCCTGCCCCGCGCATGGTTATACTCCGGCAGCCGCCCCTCATCCATACACCGCGCCAGCAGGATAGCTGCAGATACATCAGGCTTGCTCACATGTAGCCTTTTAGCTATGGCAGCCATCTGCCATTCTTCCATTCCCCGGGGAGTCTCGCGCCTCACTCCCTTGCCGGGTTCATATGAAACTAACGGCTCCGCCGCCTTGATATTCTCCCAATTAAGCTTCACATACGTAAGCACCCTCGTGCCCGTACTTACCCGCCTTCGCATACCATTAGCCACAAAAGCGAACCGCTCCGTATCGCTTACCCCCATCACCTCCAGGCATGGCACCTCCTTCAGCCCTGCCGCCTTTGCGGCTGCCAGCCGCCCGCCGCCATCGATCACCCACCAGCCGGGCTGATCCTCCTCCTTGCGCATCACAGCCAGCGGCTGCAGGATCCCTTCCTCCATCGTGCATACAATAGCGCCCGTATCGCTCTCATCCCTGGGGTACCTCTCCGCATCCGGGTGCGGCTCCAGCTCCTCCACCCGCCCCATAAACACCGCTCCAAACTTGACACCGCTGGCTGTCGAGCGTAGCGAGTCAGCCTCTCTCTTGCTTCTTGTGGCAGAGTCTCCACCCTGCCGCGGAATCAGCCCGCTCCCATCACACTTATTGCACCTCACCAGCCTCTTACCTGCAAAGCCTGCACCCCTGCTCACCTTGCCTTCACCCCTGCACATATAGCACATTCTCAAATCAGCACCGCTCATCTCTCCACCTCCTTTGTGGCAGAGTCTTCACCCTGCCTCGCCTGCAAATCACTCACCCGGTCCAGCGCCCGTATCAGCAGCGCCACTGCCCCGGCAATCTCCCTTTTAGCCTGGTCAAAATCACCATCATAAAAAGCCTTCTCAAAGCGCAGCCACCGCTCACCCACCATGTGCGAGATCTTCAGCTTACCCGCCCTCGCATCATTGCTGTTACCCTCGATCTGGAATTTCAGCCTCTGCTTCACATTGTCGCGCCTGAAAGTGCAGAGCTCATCCGCCTCCAGCCCTGCCTTACCCTCCAGCAGCTCATCATACGCCTCTTGCAGCATCATCTCATACCTCTTCATCCCGTCACCTCTTGTGGCAGAGTCCTCACCCTTGCACACATAGCACATTCTCAAATCAGCATCACTCATCTCTCCACCTCCCTCTTCGTCATCGCACTACCCGGCAGAATCACCAACACAATCACCGTCAACACCAGCGCCAAAAAAAGCAGCACCATCACCGTAAACACCAGCGCCAGCAACTGTTCTACAATCATCATCATTTCTTCACCTCCTTTTCCTCCTCAAGTTTAAGCAGCTTCAAGCCGGCATACATACGGCTCAGCCCTTCCACCGTGGTGAGAGGGTCCATCGCCGCCGGCACCATCGTTCCGCAGCAGTCCGCTGTATCGATCACTCTTATAATCTTCATATATGCAGTCGCCAGCTTCCTCAGCTCATCCTTATTAGCCTCTGCCTTTGCCAGCTTCTCAGCCAGCATTACATTCTCATTGCCCAGCCTCACAATTACATCAACCAGCGCCTTCTCTGTTTTTCTCTCTTCACTCATGCCTTCACCTCCTTCGCTTCCTTCTCCTTCTTTTTCATCTCCTCAATCCTCTGCGATTCCTTCCAGAAATCCTCCACCAGCCCCGCCCGCCCCGGATACCCCGGCTTGCCCTCCAGCACACGCCAGATATAGCTCACGTCGTACCCCATATTGCGCGCAGCCTGATTCAGATTCGGATATTTTATTTTACGTTTAACTCTCATTCTGTTATCCTTTCACTTAACTTGTAGCAGTTACAAGTCAATAAAGTAGCAGTTTGTTGTTACAGTGTCAACAACAAAGTTTACGAAAAGGTATGGCGTATCCAACTATAGAAAAGCTTGTTCAAACTGCCCACTGATCACTGCCCGGCTTGCCGGGCGCTGCCCCTCGCGCGCGCGCGCGTATTACATCTGTTGATTGCATCGATAATACTGAGAACCGCAGCTGCCCCTCGCGCGCGCGCGCGTATTACATCTATATCCTGCCCGCCCTGCGCACCTTCCGCACTGGTAGAAGCACCGCGCGCACCGTTTGTGGCATAGTGCATACATCTGCACATACCACAAACTATCTATCATGAAATCAATTCCCAAATACGTAATTATTCTCTTCACCGCCGCTCTCACACTCGCCGGCGGATGCACTACCATACTTACCGAAAGCAATATCGATAAGCTCGATAAACTTGCCGATAAGTGGATACAGCGCATCAAAGATAAAATTGCAGAAGAGCAGGCAAAGCCCGGCACACCGGATACACCACCACCTGCCGACGCTACCACAGACGATATACCATTCTCACAGCTCAAATGGAGATACGGAGGCTTCAGCGGAGCAGGCGCTGCGCTCGATGCCCCCCGTATCTCCAACCTCTCCATACGGGGCGGCAACCGCATCTACTACCGCTGGGATGTTGGGCTCTCAGCCTGGGGCCTCTCACACTCCGACCCCGGAGCCATAGCCGCCATATTCTTCTTGCGAGATGGTGAGTGGATAGGCGGCAAGTTCGATTGGGTATCTACCAGCAGAGCCGACCGAGAGCTCAAGCACGTAGAATCATACTCCAGCTGGCCCTCCGCCGGCATACACCTGCCGTGGACTGGCCCCGTGGCATACGTAGTAGTATCGGCCGACGGCAAACGCCGTAGCAACGTAATATCTACAGGAGGGCAGTAACACCATGGCAGCGCCGATCAATATCACCCGCGCAGCGCTGGCAGTATTGCGCAAAATGATAGCGGCTGATAAGGCCAACCAGTATCGCAACGATACCGACGTTACCTTTACACTCTCCCTCCTCACACCCGCTTACCAGGATGATCTGTGGATATTCGATCCTATCCCGGAGCAGGGCATCACCCGCGTGATGCTCCGCGCCTACGGCGGACCCGCTGAAGAGGGCGGCAAAGTAATATGCGATGGCGCCTCATACGCGTCCGACAAGCCCAAAGGCGTACTGCCTGCCTCCGGGCTGCACGATCCCGGCTACGTATCGCTCGGCCCCATCGTCGCAGCCTGGCAGCACGAGCCCTACGAGCCGGGCGCCAACTTCAAGCGCGATTGGGTTACCCGCCTCACCACCCCGCGCCGATACCCTACATGGACGGCGGCAGACGTACGCCAGCTCTGGGATGCCATCTTCGGCGCCGCCATCCGCGCCGGCGGCGGACACTCGTTTATCGTGCGCACATACTACTCCGGGGTACGATGGGCAGGCGGCATATGGCGCGCCATCAAGAAGCGCCGCACACCGCTAATCATAGCAATCTCCCTGGCTACAATGCTGGCAGGCTGCAACGGCTGCATGGTTCCCCCCGATATAGCCGACTTCGATAACCTCCCCGACATGATACCAATAGAAAGGGATTACTGATATGCAATCAAGCTACATCGCCACAGGCATCACCGTTGCGGGCCTGCTCGTAATACTGCAGCTCGCCAACCTCGCCATCAACATCTGGTACAGGCTTCGCCGGCAGCCGCCCATAGATCAGGAGCTGCGCCAATTCGTCACGCGTCGCGAATACGAAAACTTCTGCATGTTCAACGATCAGAAGATATCAGAAATTTATACCCTCCTGCGCCACCAGCAGGAGACCATCAGCAAATCAGTGAACGAACTACGCAAAGATATCGGCTCATGGCAAGCCGGCATAGAGCGCCAGATCGGGCGCCTGGAAAGTAAACAACCATGAACACACGCAAAATCATACTCGCATTCTTGGCAGAAAGATACCCGGCTGCATACACGGCCGACGTCATCACCCAGCGCATCAACTCATCCGGCTACCTCGATACACCCACCACTGCCGATGCCGTGCTCCGTGAGCTCCGCACGCTCACCACCAAACATCAGCATGTAGATCTCATGGTGGATGATTATGGCGTGCAGCACTGGGGCGCCACCAACGCCGGCGTACGCGCCTGGGCGCTTGAGGGCAGCCTCAGCATAGGAGGGTAATTTATAATGTCTAACATCGCCACAAGAGCCTACCGTAGCAAGATCGGCCGCCTTTCATGGACGCTCCGCAACGAACTATGCGAACGCATCCGGGATGGCGCCACGGCTGCCGAGCTCCTCACCTGGCTTAACCAGCACGCTGAGCTGCGCGGCAAAGCTCCCATCAATGCTCAAAACATCACCGACTGGCGCACCACCGGCTACAGAGATTGGCTCAGCGCCCATCAGAGAGCGCACCACCTCCGCCAATATGCCGAAGCCGCCCAGCACATCGCATCGGCAACGGGTGGCGATCCCACTGCCGTCGGTTCACGCATCCTTGCCGGGCGCCTCCTCGACATGCTCGAAGCAGCCGATGAAGAGACCGCCGGCGGCTTCGCCCGCGCAGTCATGCAGCTGCGCAAAGGCGAACACGATGCAGAAAAGCTCAAACTCGAAAAACGCAAGGCAGACCTTGCCACCGAATCACTAGCACTCGAAAAAGAAAAATTCAGGCGCCAAACCTGCGAAATCTTCCTCAAGTGGTATGAAGATAAAACCACCGCAGCCATCGCCGCCTCCTCCGGCTCCAACGAAGATAAGATTGCCGCACTTCTCGAATACATGGATATGGAGGAAGCAAGAGAGTGACCCAACTACCCGAGCCAATCTACCAATCAGCCCACGCCACCCTCTACTGCGGCGACTGCCGCGATATCATGCCGCTGCTAAAAGGATGCGACGCATGTGTTACCGACCCTCCCTATGGCATAAACTTCAGTTATGGTGCACGGCAAACCAGCGGCAAAATTTCTGCGAAATACTGGGTCAATGCTGGTAAGAAAATAAAGGGAGATAACAAGCCCTTTGATCCCGCTCCAATCCTTGCCATGTTCTGTGCCAAATCACGGAGTTTACCCGTAGCAATTTTTGGCGCCGATCACTTTTCCTCACGCCTTCCGGACGGCACATGGTACTGCTGGGACAAATCCTGCGGGATGGGACCTGCAATACAATACACAGATGCGGAATACATCTGGAGCAACCGTCGTAATGCACGTCGGATTTTCCGGCACCTGTGGCTCGGTGTATTGAGGGCAGGGGAGGATTATTCCAGCCCCACAACACGGAAGTTGCACATGTCTCAAAAACCCGTGGAATTGATGATGTGGCTCATAGAAACCATACGCATAGGTGTTGGCAAGACAATCCTTGATCCATACATGGGCAGCGGCTCCACCGGCGTTGCTGCCATCAGGACGGGCAGAAAGTTCATCGGCATCGAAATCGACCCCGAACATGCAGCTACTGCAGCGTGGCGCATCGAGGAAACAGAAAGGAAGTTCCTGTGAAGCTCACAGCATACCAGCGCGAACTCATCACCACCGGCAGAGACTACGGCACACTCCTGATGCTATGGCGCCGGCAGGGAGGCAAGACAACTGCC
>JBMNTA010000050.1:0-5659 GCA_050945495.1 Saccharofermentanales bacterium | reverse complement strand
TGTCGCCTTGTCCGATAACGTCCCGACGGCCGAAGAGACGCGCCAAGGTCGTAAGGCCCCACAGCACCGCCGCGCCCGACAGCGACCCGAGAAGCGGCATCGGTCCGCCGCCGCACGCAAGCCGTGGCGTCCATGTAAAAAAAGCGAGCAGCAGAAGCTCGCGCGCCGTCACTTCGCGTGTGAAGATGTCACGCAGCGCCATGGCGCACGCGATCGTTCCGACGCTTATAAAAAACCATGCCGTCATCAAGGTCATGCCCCCAGCGTGCCATGCCGGGCACGCGATGCGGACGGCGCGACATTGACAGGCGTTGCCTCGACGTGTCATTTTGGAAGAGCGTCGGTTCGACCGGCGTGTCTGTTATAATACGCTCGGACTTTTGAATGAGGATAACCATGACGAAAGATATATTGGAAGCGAAAGTGCGTGCGCATCTGTACGCCGAATTCGGAAAAAGCGTGCTCCAAGCGAGTCCGCACGAATATTGGACGGCGCTGTCGCGTGCCGTGATGGAAGAGATCGGTCCCGACTGGGAATCGACGCGTCAGGACACGATGAACGGGCGTCACGTCCACTATTTCAGCGCTGAATTTTTGGTCGGCCGAAGCTTGTTGAACAATCTCATCAATCGCGGGATGCTCGACAGCTTCAAAGCGATCGTCGACGCGTCCGATTTTGATTTTCAAGACATTTTGTCGGAAGAGATCGATCCGGCCCTCGGCAACGGCGGCCTGGGACGACTGGCCGCCTGTTTCCTCGATTCGGCGACCACGATGGGGTATCCCGTCACGGGCCACGGCATCTTGTACCGCTACGGCCTGTTCCGTCAAGAGATCGAGCACGGTCAGCAAAAAGAATATCCCGACGCGTGGATGGAGCTGCCGTATCCGTTCACGGTGATGCGCCGCGAAGACAAAGTGCTCGTGCGCTACAACGACATGGACGTCTACGCCGTGCCGTATGACTTGCCGATCACGGGATACGGCACGTTGGCCGTCAACACGCTGCGCTTGTGGAAAGCGGAGCCGGCCGAAGAATTTGATTTCAACCTGTTCAATTCACAGCGATTCGATGACGCCGTCATCTCCCGCAACCGCGTGCAAGACATCTGTCGCGTCCTCTATCCCAACGATACGTCGTACGACGGCAAGGTGCTGCGCGTTCGCCAACAATATTTCTTTGTCTCGGCGTCGTTGCAGACGATTGTGCTCCACTACCGCGCGCGCCACGGGTACGATTTCTCGCATTTTGCGGAGGAAAACGTCATCCAACTGAACGATACGCATCCCGTCTTGGCGATCCCCGAATTGATGCGGCTCCTGATGGACGAGAACCGTCAAAGTTGGGACGAAGCCTGGGCGATCGTCACGAAGACCTTTGCGTTCACCAACCATACGATCATGCAGGAAGCGCTCGAAAAGTGGGACACGGAGATCTTCCGCTATTTGTTCCCGCGGGTGCTGGAGATCGTCGAGCAGATCGACGAACAGTTCCGAGAAGAAGCTTTCCGACGGGGCTGTAACAACGACGAGATCGAGGCCTTGTCGCCGATTCACGACGGCCACGTGCACATGGCCTTGTTGGCCGTCTACGCGTGCTTTTCCGTCAACGGCGTCGCCGAGATTCACAGCGAAATTTTAAAGCGTGACGTCTTTCCGGAACAGCATCGTTGGTGGCCGAACAAGCTGTCGAGCAAGACGAACGGCGTGACGCCGCGTCGTTGGCTCCACCTCTGCAATCCGGCCTTGTCCGAGATGTTGACGCGGCTCGTCGGTTCCGATGCGTGGGTGACCGACATGGAGCTTTTGCGGGATCTCGCCCCCGTCGCCGACGACACGGAAGCGATGCGCGAATTGTTGGCGATCAAACGGGCGAACAAGGAACGGCTGGCGGCCGTCATTCGAGAGCGCGAGGGGATCGACATCGATCCGTCGTTTATTTTCGATGTGCAGATCAAGCGATTGCACGAATACAAGCGCCAACTGATGAATGCGTTGGAAATCGTCGACCGCTATTTCCGTTTGAAAGATAACCCGCACTTGCACGTGCATCCCGTCGCCTATATTTTCGGCGCCAAAGCCGCCCCCGGGTACTTCCTGGCCAAGGCGACGATCAAATTTATCAATGAAGTCGCGCGGATGGTCAACGATGACCTCGACGTCAACACGAAAATGCGCGTCATTTTCATGCATAACTACAATGTTTCGCTCGCCGAGCAAATTTTCCCCGCCGCCGACTTGTCCGAACAAATCTCCACGGTCGGGATGGAGGCGTCGGGCACCGGCAACATGAAATTCATGATGAACGGCGCGTTGACGATCGGCACGTACGACGGCGCGAACATCGAGATTCTGGAACAAGTGGGGGAGGACAACGCGTTTATGTTCGGCCCCCGCCTCAAAGATTTCCCGGCGACCAAGACGTACTATCGATCGCACTGGCAATATGAGCACGTCGAAGGGCTGAAGCGGGCCGTCGACACGTTGATCGACGGGACGCTCTCGGACGGCAACACCGGCATGTTCCGCGCGTTGTACGACCGACTGCTCAAGGGCTCCAGTTTCGAGAAAGCCGATCCGTACTATGTTCTCGGGGATTTCGCTGAATACCGCGCGACGCGCGATGCCGCCTATCACGCCTACCGCGATCAAATCGCCTGGGCGCAAAAATGTTGGGCCAACATCTGTGCGAGCGGCTACTTCAGCTCCGACCGAACGATCCGTGACTACGCGAATCACATCTGGCGCGTGGACGCGACGTTGACGATATAACACACGCAGTGCGCACAAAAAGGAGGCAGTGCATGGCAGAATTTAAGTTTGAAATCAAAAAAGAAATCGCCGTTTTGTCGAGCAGTCCGAAGTCGGGCTGGAATCGCGAGCTCAATTTCGTGAGTTGGAACGGGGCCGCCCCGAAACTCGATATCCGCGATTGGGCACCGGAACACGATAAGATGGGCAAGGGTGTGACGCTCTCCCGCGAGGAAGCCGCCATCCTGAACATGGCATTGAGCGAATTGTCGCTGGACGAGCTCTACGGGCTGTAAATATCGATCGGCATCCATTAAAAAACGGGCGTCGCGGCGCCCGTTTTTTGATGTCGATCGTCGGATCCGTTACCGTGCGGGTTTGACGCTTTCCAAGATGCCGCGAACGACGAAGCGGTATTTGGTGCTGCTCGAGGACGGCGTATCGCCCTGACACGTGACCAGCAAGAGACGTTTGTCCGACGTCTTTTCGAACACAAATTCACCGAGACGCTTCGGACGAATGATGTCGGTCGTCTCAACGACGTAGGTGTAAACCTGACCCTTGCGTTCGAAAATGACTTTTTCGCCGGGCTTGATCTTGTTGAGGTTGCTGAAGTTGCTGTCGCGACGACCGCGTGTGTGGTGCCCGAAATAGGCCACGACGCCGACTTCGCCGAGTTGGGGACTCGACGGGTAGTGGCCCGGCACGACCAACAACGTCGATGATTTGACGTCGGGGGCCACGGCGCATTCGAGGCCGATCGTGGGAATCCGCAAAAGGGCATCGGTGCGAATCGTCACGATTCGATCGCCCTGCGGGTTCTGCCCCGGCGGTTGGGTCATTTTCGGCATGCCGTCCGGGGGCATGGAGTAGCCGGGCGGGTAAATGACGTCGTAGTCGTCGTCGTAGATGCCCTCCATGTAGATGTCGTCGTGATGGACGGTGATCGTCACGTAGTCATCGGTGTTCGACGGATCGTCCTGCTCCGATTGCCCTTCTTTTTTCCGCATCTGCTCGAGCAAGAGCCGGGCGTATCTGCCTTGATTCCTATGCATGATGGCGGGGCGAATGATGAAATACAGTCCCAAGATCAGACAGATGGCGGCCACGGCGAGCAAGCCCCAGGACAGCGCGCGGTGACGGTGCGTGGGCGCGCCTTTTTTGCGGCGTTTCCGAGCATTTTTTTTCGGATCGTGCGCGGGCGGAGCCATCTTGGGCGAACGCGTCTTTTTGGGCGCGTGCTGCGGTGCGCGATGCTCCGGTGCGCGCACGTTCGGCGCGACGTGCCGCATGGCGGCGTGGGATGCGGGCTCCGATGACGGAGCGCGTCTCGACGGCGGCATCGATTCTTCGTTGGGATCGTTGAGCCGAAAATTCGGCTTCCGTATTTCGTTGTTCGGACGATCGGGATCGCCGTACGTTCGATTATTCACGTGGTGAACCATCCTTTCAGAACCATGCTGAGTCCCTTGATCGATCCTAAGTTTAACACACGGCAACCACGAATAAACGGAATTTGACCGGCCGTTACGAGGTTGTTGCACGGACGCCATATTCTGTTCGGATCATGCTTCAATGGCGTCACAAATGGAAATCTTTGATAGAATAGCATGCGTGGCGTGAACGATCCGTGCGACGTGCATCGGCGTCCATGCACCCTATGAGGGGAGAATTGTTTAATGCAGAACGCTCAACAAAACGAAATTCCTTTGTCCGTGCCGAATTTGCACATGTCGATCCTCGAAAAAATCGAAGAGACGATCGAGAGCGGATGGGTATCCACCGGAGGACGCTTCATCGCCGAGTTTGAACACCGAATCGAGGCGTACACGGGCGCCGGCGGTGCCCGCGCCGTGCAGAGCGGAACGGCGGGCTTGCACCTCGCGCTCTTGGCGCTCGGCCTTTTGCCCGAAGAAGAAGTCTTGGTGCCGACGCTGACGTTTATCGCCGCCGTGAACCCGGTTCGCTACATCGGCGCTCACCCCGTATTCATGGACTGTGACGCTTCGCTCAACATGGATCCCGAAAAAGTCAAAGCCTTTTTGGAGGACGAATGCGTCCGTCGTGACGGCGGCGTCTACAACCGACGGACGGGACGTCGCGTGCGCGGCATGGTGGTGGTGCATGTCTTCGGCAATCCCGCCGATATGGAAGCGCTCACGGAGTTGGCCGAGTCGTATGGGCTCTTTGTCTTGGAAGATGCGTCGGAAGCCCTCGGATCTTGGATCGCCTCCGGCCGATTCGACGGTCGCCACTGCGGTACGATGGGGGACATGGGCGTTTTCTCGTTTAACGCCAACAAGATCATCACCAGCGGCGGCGGCGGCATGGTGGTTGCCTCCGATCCGGCGCTGCTGGAGCGTGTCGCCTATTTGGGGGTGCAGGCCAAAACCGACGGGCTGCGCTATGTGCACAATGACATCGGATACAATTATCGGATGACCAACATCGCCGCCGCGTACGGCGTCGATCAGATGGATCATTTGGAAGCGTTTTTGGAGGCGAAGGCCCGGAACTATCGCGCTTATCGGGAAGCGCTGGATACGATCGACGGTGTTTATCTCTATCCGTTTTCCGAAGGCACACGCCCCAATTATTGGTTTTACTCATTGTTTATCGAGGAGGCCTTCGGTATGTCGCTGGAAGCGACGATGCAGGCGTTGATGGCGCGCAAGATCCACACGCGGCCCGTGTGGAAACTCAACCACACGCAACGGCCGTACCTCGACTGTCAAGCGTATCGGATCGAGCGTGCCCCGGAGCTTGTGCGGCACATCTTGAACATCCCGTGCAGCACCGGTTTGACGGAGGAAGAACGTCAACGCGTCGTGGAGGCGATTCGCGAACTTTCGGTGTCCCCGTAACATATTCCGCAAATATTCGCATACGCGTATAACGCCTCTCTCCG
>JBMNTA010000049.1:0-5687 GCA_050945495.1 Saccharofermentanales bacterium | reverse complement strand
CAAGCCCGTCGCCATGATGCTTTTGAAAGAAAACGCGACCGTCACGACGTGCCACACGCGCACGAAAGACGTCCCGTCGATCACCCGAGAAGCCGACATCATCATTGCGTGCGCCGGGGCGCCGGAGATGGTGACGCGCGAATTTGTCCGCGAAGGTCAGACCGTCGTCGACGTCGGCATCAATGTGACGGACGAGGGCAAACTCGTCGGTGACGTCGCGTTCGATGAGGTCGAACCCGTGGTCGCCCACGTCACACCCGTTCCGCGCGGGGTCGGGTCCGTCACGACCACCATCCTGATGCGCCACGTCATCGAAGCGGCGGAGGCGCGCCTCGGTTGACGTTGCACCGATCCATTGCGTATAATCTGAAGCGTTATGCCCATCTTTCGGCGGGCATAACGCTTCGTTTGAGGACAACGCTCTTCGGGGCGTGACCATAGAAGAATCTAGTATGGGGGGATAAAGCATGAAACGCACCTACCAACCGAAGCGCAAGCAACGCAAGCGCGAACACGGTTTTCGTAAACGTATGTCGACCCGTTCCGGTCGCCAAGTTTTGAAGCGTCGGCGCCAAAAGGGTCGCAAACGGCTGACCTACTAGGCGTAACCGCGATGGCGGATGCCCTGCGTCTCAAGCAGAATCGCGATTTTACCCGCGTCTATCGCCACGGACGCATGCAGCGTGGGCGATGGATCTCTTTACATGCCATGAGACGACGCGGACGCACCGCCGCCGAACCGCCGCGTGTCGGATTTACCGTGAACCGCACCATTCGTGGAGCCGTGCGCCGCAATCGGGCGAAACGTCTCTTGCGCGAGTCGTTTCGATTGAGTGACGGTCAGCCCGAGGTCGGCACCGATTACATCGTGGCCGCCCGCTGGCGCGCCGATCGCGAGCCCCGATTGGCCGAACTGATCGATGAGATGACGACGCTGTTTGGGTCGTCCGACACGTCCGCGCCGTCGGAACGTTGACCGATGAACACGCGTGCAACAAACGACCGACCGACCGATTCGAAGGATACGCGCGTGTCTTTCGTCGGGACGGGGTTGATTGGATTGATCCGACTGTACCGGCGGTACATTTCGCCGGGCCGCCCGCCGTGTTGCCGTTTTACGCCGACGTGTTCGGCGTACGCCATCGAGGCGATCCAACGCCACGGCGCCTTCAAAGGCACGGGGCTTGCGCTCTGGCGCGTGCTCCGATGCAACCCGTTTTGTCAAGGCGGATACGATCCCGTACCCGAACGCTTGACGCACCATGACGCCGAGTCCGATCTGCGCCGCCGACGCCGGAGATGGACTCGCAAAGTGAGGAATGAATGTCCATGATGCCCATGATTCCGGTTCAGCTCGGCTTGCTGGACCCGCTGTATCGACTTTTTGGCTGGATTCTCGGACTGTTGTATGGCTGGCTGAACAACTACGGCCTCGTCATTATTTTGTTCACGATTGCCATCCGACTGATCCTGATGCCGCTCGGCCTGCGCAGCCAGCGCGGCATGCTCCGCCAACAAATGCTGCAAGACGAAGTCAATGAGATTAAGCGTCGTTATCCGAAAGACAACATGAAAGTTCAGGAATTGACGCAAGAGCTTTACAAGAAAAACGGCATCTCCATGATGTCGGGCTGCTTGCCGTCGGTGCTTTCGCTGCTCGTCATTTGGCCGATCCTGTATATTTTCCGCGCGCCGTTGCGCTTCATCGTCGGCGTCGATTTCCAAAACATCTACAACATCGCGTATTCGCTGACGAATCGCGGTCTGATGACGGCATCCGAATTGAAAAATGTCGCGATCATGGACATCCCGGTCCTGCAGGGCTTGCGTAGCTCTGGCAGTGCCTTGGAGCACGCCGTGTCGAACGGTTGGATTCAGCTGAGCGAAGTGATCAACACGAACTTCCTCGGCATTGACCTGGCGATGAAGCCGTCCTGGAATCCCGCCGTTTGGTTCGGCGAGGATTGGCGCGTGCAGCTGCCGATGGTGCTGCTCATCGTCATCACCATGATCACCTACTTCTTCCAGATGCGGATCACGCGTCGCAGCACGCCGCGTCCGCCGCAGACGAAGGAAGAGCGAAAACGCGAGAAAGCCAACCCCGCCAAACGCGGGCAGACCCCCGATCAAGGCGCCGGCATGATGAAGAGCATGAACGTCGTGATGCCGATCGTGATGTTGTTCACGATGTTTGCGATGCCGTCGGCGATGTGTCTGTACTGGCTGTTTCAAAACTTGATGTTCATTATGCAGTCGCTCTTGGGCTACCACTTCTACGTCAAGCCCATCCGACGCGTGTACGCCGAAGAACAAGCGGGCCTCAATCGCTCGCGTGCCGACGACGAAGCCGCCGAAAAACCGTCGTTCTGGCAAAAAATGACCTCGAAAAAAGGCGGCAAAAAGAATCAATAATCATCAACCCCGCCCCCGACAACGTCGGGCGGGATTGTGCGTGAGGAGGCAATTTGCATGGAACGCACCATAGAGACCACCGGTAAAACGGTTGAGCAGGCGATTCAAGAAGCCCTGCGTGAACTGTCCGTCGCGGAAGATCGCGTCGTCATCGAAGTCTTGGACGAAGGCGAGACGGGCGGACTGCTCGGATTCGGGCGTCGTCCCGCGCGTGTCCGCGTGACAATGGAAGAGATGCCCGAGGACGAGGTCGACGAAGACGACGACATCGAAGCCGCCGATGACGACGAAGTCGACGAAGATCGCGTCGATTACGACGACGGCGACGACGAAGACGACGGCGACGGCTGGAAAGTGCCCGCCGACGAGCGCGGCATTCCGCAAGCCGAGAATGCCGTCCTCGATTACATCGAAGCGATGCTGTCGGGCATCGGTATTCACGGTCGCATCGAATCGTACCTGGCCGACGACGGCAGTCTGCACATCGACATCATCGGCAACGACTGCGGCGTCGCCATCGGCCGCCACGGTGAGACGCTTGACGCCATCCAATACCTTTCGAACATTGTCGCCAACCGCTACGTGGACGATTACGTCCGCATCGTGGTCGACGCCGCGGGCTACCGTCGTCGCCGCGAACAGCGACTCCAGCAGCAAGCGCGTCGCGTGGCCAAACGCGTGCTCGACACGGGACGCGAATCGCGCCTGAAGCCGATGTCGCCCGCCGAGCGCCGCATCGTGCACCTGACGTTGCGTGACACGGACGGCATCACCACTTACAGTGAAGGGGCCGAGCCGCGCCGCTACGTCGTGATTTCTCCGACGGCCGGATTGGAGATCATCGGCTGAGTCACCCCATGGATACGACCGACATCGACACCATCGCGGCATTTTCGACACCGCCGGGCGAGAGCGGCCTGGCGGTGCTTCGCATTTCGGGGCCCGAAGCGGCCGCCGTATGCGATCGCTGCTTCGTGCCCAACGGGTCGCGCTTTCCCCAACCGTCCGCGATGACGGGGTACACGATGGCGCCCGGTCGCTGGCTGGCGATCGACGACGTCGTGTTGGCGTGCTTCCGCGCGCCGCATTCCTTTACGGGCGAAGATGTCTATGAAGTCTCGTGTCACGGCGGTCACGCCGTTCGCGAGGCGATCCTCGACAGCGTTTTCAAAGCGGGCGCCCGACCCGCCGAAGCCGGCGAATTCAGTCGCCGCGCGTTTATCAACGGCAAGATGGATCTCTCGGAAGCCGAAGCCGTGATGGACCTCATCTCCGCCGATGCCGCGCGTCAGGCGGAGCTCGCCTACCGACAGCTCAAAGGCGGCGTCTCGCGTGCGGTCCGCACCCACGTCGATCGGCTGTACCGTGCCCTGGCGCGTCTCGAGATGTACATGGACTGGGAAGAAGAGGAAGAGCGCCCGGAGGATCGCGTGATCTTGCGCGAAGAATTGGTCGACGCCGCGGATGCCCTCCGCCGATTGGCCGGCACGTTTACGAGCGGCCGCGTCATCCGCGAAGGCCTGTCGGTCGTCATCGCCGGCCGTCCCAACGTCGGCAAATCGTCGCTCTTGAATGCGTTGGCCGGTCGCGACCGCGCCATCGTGAGCGACATTCCCGGCACGACCCGCGACACCGTCGAAATCGACGTGACGGTGGGCGGTTACCTCGTGCATCTCACGGATACGGCGGGATTGGCGATCGACACCGACGATCCGATCGAACAGGCCGGCGTCCGTCGGGCGCGTCAAGCCTTGGAGGACGCCGATCTCGTGATGTGGGTTTTGTCGCCTCCGTTGCCGCCGCACGAAGCACGTGCCGACGAGGCGGCGACGATCGATCGTCTGCGAGCCGACGGTCGGCCGTTGCTCTTGATGCTCGGCAAAGACGACTTGCGTCCCACCCTCGCGGCGGATGAAGATCCCGCGATATATGCCGAAGCGCGTTTCCCGGACGTGCCCTCCATGCCATGGTCGGAGCGCCATCCGGAGGACGTCGTCCGCGTGCGCGAGATGCTCGTGCATTTCATCGAGCACGGACAACTGGAGGAGACCGAGGCGGTGCCGATCGCCGACGCGGCAAGCCACGCGATCTTGGCGCACGCGCGCCACAAACATGCGGTCGACCGCGCGGAGGCGCGGGTCGAGCAGACGATTCGGGCGCTCGACGACGGCCTGTCGTTTGATTTGGTCGCCATCACGCTCAAGGAAGCGCTGACGGAACTGTCCGCCATCACGGGCGACGACGTCTCGGAGACCTTGATCGAGACGATTTTCAGTCGATTCTGCATAGGAAAATAACATGCCTCATTCGTTTGCCGAAGCTATGAAACAACCGCACGCGTTCGTGGCGGGTGACGCCGACGTCATCGTTGTCGGCGCCGGCCATGCCGGCTGCGAAGCGGCGCTCGCCGCCGCACGGTTGGGCAAACAGGTCATCTTGTTCACCATGACGCTCGACAGCCTCGCCAACCTTCCGTGCAATCCGAACATCGGCGGCACGGCGAAAGGCCAGGTCGTCCGCGAGATCGACGCCCTGGGCGGGGAGATGGGGCGGCTGGCCGATCGGCACATGATCCAATTTAGGATGCTCAACGCGACGAAAGGCCCCGCCGTCATGTCGCCGCGCGCCCAGATGGATCGAACGGGCTACCAGCGCGGTATGAAAGGCGTATTGGAATCGGAGCCGAACCTCCGCCTCGTCCAACAAGAAGTGGTGGATCTGTTGATCACGGACGAGCGGGTCATCGAAGGCGTGATCTCCGAGTTGGGATCGCTTTATCGCGCCCCGAAAGTCATCTTGTGCCCGGGGACGTTTTTGGATGGTCGCGTCATTGTGGGCGAAGCCGTCGTGAGCTCCGGCCCCGACCAGTTGCGTCCCGCGATCGGCTTGGGCGAGGCCTTGAGCGCGCTGGGGCTTCCGACCCGTCGATTCAAGACGGGGACGCCCGGACGCTTTCATCGGCGCAGCCTCGATCTCGACGCGATGGAATTGCAAGCGGCCGACGAGCATCCGCGTCCGTTTTCATTTGAAAACGAAGACAACCCCGACTGGGCGCCGAAAGCCTCGATGGATTGCTACATCACGTGGACGACGGAGGCGACGAAAGATCTTCTGCAGACGAACATCGAACGTTCGCCGTTGTTTTCCGGCGTGATCGAGGGGGTCGGCCCGCGCTATTGTCCGTCGATCGAAGATAAGATCGTCAAGTTCCCCGATCACAAACGCCATCACGTCTTCCTCGAACCGACGGGGCTGGACACCCACGAAATGTACGC
>JBMNTA010000048.1:0-5838 GCA_050945495.1 Saccharofermentanales bacterium | reverse complement strand
CCGCCGATGCCGAGCGCGACATCCAGCGAAAGCGCGCCCGTCGGAATGGTGTCGATCTCCATGGTGCTCGTGTCGCCCAACGTCAAAACGGCGCCTTTGCCGAAATCCTTCTCGATGCGGTCAAGCGCGGCCTTGAGCGCGACTTGACGATCGCCGTCGGCCATCGGTCGAACATCTTGTTTTGATTTGCCTTTTTTGGCCATGATGTGCTCCTTATCGTGCGATGCATCGCATGTGTTTCACATGCGGTTGAATCCTTGTCAGAACTTTTGTTCTATCTCGTTTATTCTAACGAATTCCCCCGATGTCGTCAACGTTCAAACGCTTCGGTCACCTACCTTACACGGTCATAATGACCGCTCGGACGCCACGGGTCGCATGTGGAAAAATTTCCGCAAAAGCGACTGCAAATCGCGCGCCTCCCGGAACTTGATCGCCAGGCCCGTCAAATAGTAGGTCGCCATCGCCGCCAGCGCTTTCACGACGTACACGATCAATTGCACGAGTTTGTGCGTCGAATTCATCGGCAAAGCGTTCAGTCCCAACAAGACCACCGTGGCGGCGGCGGCACAGACCAAGATCCGTGCGTAGAACGGGAACATCCGATAGGGACGCGCCTGCCGAATATGAATCCTGTAAAGCCAGCTCAAGACCAGCACGTTGATGAGCGTGTTCAGCACGAATGCCAGCGGCAATCCGTAAATGCCGATGTCGATGGCCCGCGTGAACAGGACGCACAGCGTCGGATTCAAGATGAGCGAAATGATGGACGTGAAGACGGAGATCCGCGTCACATGACGCGCGTAAAACGCGAGGTTCAAGATTTCAAAGTGCGTCTGCAGCAGGATGGCCGGCGTGTAAAGCCGCAACAAATTGCCTTCGATCAACAGGTTTTCCTGCGGAATCGCATTGCCCCATTGGAACACGGCTTCCACCGTCTCCTCCGACATGACCGCAAAGATGATGACGAACGGCACGACGTAATAGAGCGCGCGGCGCAAGGACGATGTGTAGACGTGGCGCATCTCCTCGAAGTCGCGCTTTGCAAAGGCGCGCGTGAGGTTCGGCGACATGACGCTTGCGACCGCCAGCGCAAAGATGCCGTACGGCAGTTTCCAAGTCGTCTGGGCATGGCGCAACGACGTCACCGCTCCGGTGAACTGGTTGGCAAAACTCGTTTGAATGATCAGATTCAACTGCACGACCGTCCCCGAGATGAGTGTGGGGATCGCCAACCGCAAGAGCCGTCGATACCCGCGATCGCGACGATCGATCACCGGGCGATAGTGAATGACCTTGCGCGCCATGAAGGTGACGTAAATGAAGTTGACGAGCGCGGCGATGACCACGCCGACCGCCACCCTCGCGGGAGCGCCGGCCGATTCGTCGCCCCACATCAACATGAACACGATGCACACGACGTTGTAGATGGTGGTCGTGAACGCGGTGCGCTGGAACAGGCGATGGCCGTTCAGGACGCCGACCCCCATGCCCGCCAAAAACAAAAAGACCGTCTGCGGGAAGAGCGCGCGCGCCACTTGGACGGCGCGGGCGATCGTCTCGGGATCTTTGTTCGGATTGTACAGATGGACGATGGGCTCGGCAAAAATTTCGCCGATGGCAATCATGATGATGAATGCGATCAAAAAGACATTGATGAACGTCGAAAGACTCTTCCACAATCGCTCTTCATCGTCGCGTGCCACGGCCGCGGCCACCGCCGGCGTCACCGCCGCGGCAAACGTGCCGCCCACCAGGAGTTGGTAGAACAAGTCCGGCAGCTGAAATCCGATGAAATAGGCGTCCGTGTTGACGCCGTAGCCAAACGTCGGCGCAATCAAGATCTCGCGGATGAACCCGCTCAACTTGGCCGTCGCAAGCGACAACATCAGGATCGCCGTCGCACGCGACGACGACCAGACCCCGGACGTTTTCCGGGGGTCATGCAAGAGTTTTCCGCGCTGTGAAGATGGACGCGTCATAGACCGAGTACGTACCTTCTCAAAAGATCGATGGCGGTAAACGCCGCCAATTGCTGAATACGATGCCGCGATCCCTTAAAATGGCGCACCGTCGCCGTCGTCGCCTCCGCACTCGCCGTGGCAAACCAGACGGTGCCGACCGGCCGTTCGGGCGTTCCGCCGTCGGGACCGGCGATGCCGGTGATCGACACGGCGACATCGGCGCCCGTCAACGTGCGACAACCTTCGGCCATGGCGCGGGCGCATGCTTCGCTGACGGCGCCCTCCGTCGCCAAAACATCGCGCGACACACCCAGCACCTCGGCTTTCACATCGTTCGCGTACGACACGACGCCGCCTTTCAAAACGTCGGAAGCGCCGGCTATCCGCACCATGGACGATGCCGCCAATCCCCCCGTGCAGGATTCGGCGAAGGCGCACGTTTGCCCGTGCTCGCGCAACAGATCGATCGTGACCTCGGGAAGCGTCCGATCGCCGATTTCATAGATGTAGTCGCCGAGCCGCTCCCGCAACACGTCGAGCATCGGCCCCGTCCGATCTTCATCGTCGTCGCCGTGCACCCATTGCGAGACGCGAAACAACAGCGACTCCGGCGAAGCGTATGTGGCGATCGTCACGTCGGATTGGGCGTCGATGACGTCACGCATCATCGCCTCCGCCTTCGATTCGCCGATGCCGAAGAGTCGGACGAAGTGATGGATGAAACGGTCCGGACAATATTCCGACAACGCGGGTTTAACGTCATGGATAAACATGGGCTGCATTTCTTGGGGTGGTCCGGGAAGCGAAATCACGATTTTATCGGACCTGCCGTCGCGCGAGAAAAAATCCACCCAAAATCCCGGAGCCGTCCCCTCCTCGTTGTGAAAAAAGCGGGCCCCCTTGGGAATCCGGGGGTACGTGCCGTTCGAAAATACGCCGTCCAGACCGAATCGGCGGTCCAAAGCTTCGTCGATTTCGGCATTTTTGACGAGCTCCGTATTCGCCAAACGTGCGACCACTTGTGCCGTGATGTCGTCTCTTGTCGGACCGAGGCCGCCGGTCGTGATCACCAGATCATTTTCATTGAGCGCTTCGGCAAGCGCGCGCACGAGTCGTTGAGGATTATCGCCCACAACGGTGTGGCGATACGTGGCAATGCCGAGCAAGGACAGTTGTTGCGATAAAAAATACGCATTTGTATCCATCACCTGGCCCACCAGTAATTCCGTTCCGATGGAAATAATTTCGGCTCGGCGGATCCACGTGCCATCTCGGGAAGCGCGAGACCATCCGGACTTCATGATGCGTTGCAGCTCCGGTTCGGTCACGAAGACTTTGCGCGGTTTGCTGCCCTCATGCGGGCCGATGAAGCCCAGTTCGTGGAGGCGGTCGATCAGACGGGCCGCGCGCGGATAACCGACCTGCAATGTTCGTTGCAGCATCGACACGGACGCATCGTTTGCTTCCACCGAAAGACGCAACGCCTCCAACAACAATTCGTCTTCTTCATCGTTGATGCAATAGAAATCAGTTCGATACGTCATCCTGTGCTTCGCCTTCCGTCAAATTTTTGTATTGTTCCTGCGTGATGAGCACTTTGCGCGGTTTGCTGCCCTCGTGCGGGCCGATGTGGCCCAGTTCGTGGAGGCGATCGATCAGACGGGCCGCGCGCGGATAGCCGACCTGCAATTTTCGTTGCAGCATCGACACGGAGGCGTACTCGGCCTCCACCACCAGGCGCAACGCATCCATCAGAAGTTCATCTTCTTCGTCGCCGTCCGATCCGGCGACGCCCGTGCCGCTTTGTTGGGATTTTTCGATCGCTTTGGCGACGCTCTCGTCGTAATTTTCGGGGTAGTAATTGCGAATGTGGGTCAGCACGCGTTCGACTTCGGCGTCCGTGACAAAGGCGCCTTGGCCGCGAATCGCCTTGATCGCCCCGATCGGGAAATAGAGCATGTCGCCTTTCCCCAGCAGTTTCTCGGCCCCGCCCGCATCGATGATCGTGCGCGAGTCGACTTGCGAGGCGACCGCAAACGCGATGCGCGACGGAATGTTCGCCTTGATGACGCCCGTGATGACGTCGACCGAAGGGCGCTGCGTGGCGATGATGACATGGATGCCGACCGCGCGCGCCTTGGCCATCAATCGGGAGATCTCGTTCTCCACCTGATGTTGCGTCACGGCCATCAGATCGGCCAATTCATCGATGACGATCAAGATGTACGGCAACGGCTTCTCCGCGTCCTCATCCTCGGGATCGATCGGGCCTTCGGCTTCGACCGACGCGTTGTACGACGCGATGTCGCGCGCTTTTCGTTCGGCAAACAGGCGGTACCGACGATCCATCTCCGCGACCGCGTATTGCAAGACGCCGAGCGCTTTTTCCGGATTCGTCACCACCGGTTGCAACAGATGCGGAATGCCGTTGTAGACGCTCAACTCGACGATCTTCGGGTCAATCATCAAAAGGCGCAGTTGCTCCGGCGAGGAGCGGTACAAAAGGCTGATCAAAATGGCGTTGATGCAGACCGATTTACCGGAACCGGTCGCGCCGGCAATCAGCAAGTGCGGCATCTTGTGGATGTCGCAGAGGATGGCATCGCCGCCGACATCGCGGCCCAGCGCCGCCACCAGCGGGCCGTCCTCCGACTGAAAATCATCGGATTCGAGCAAGCTGCGCAGCAAGACGGGGCGCATCTTTTTGTTCGGGATTTCGATGCCGATCGCCGCTTTGCCGGGAATCGGCGCCTCGATGCGCACGCCCATCGCCGCCAGGCTCAGGGCAATGTCATCCGCGAGGTTGACGATGCGGCTGACTTTCACGCCGGGCGCGGGCGCCAACTCAAACCGCGTGATGGTCGGGCCCGTCGTGTAATGCACGACGCGGGCGTCCACGCCGAAATTGTCCAAGGTCTCTTCGAGCTTGCGACCGAGCTCTTGGATGTCTTGGATCTCACGCGCCGATTTTTTCATGCCGCGGTCTTCTTTCAAAAGCGTCAACGGCGGCGGTTGATATTTCGAGAGCATGTTCATCTGCTTCGGCGGCTTTTTTTTGCGCTTTTTGGGCTTCGCCTTTTTCGGTTTCTCCGGAATCGCTTCACGTTCCCAATGGGCGTTATCCAACGTCGCTTCCGCTTGAACCGAGGTCGTGCGCTTCGGGATCGGCGCCGTCACTTCGGGGGTGCGCCGCGCGGGCGGCGCCTCCGTCGTCGTGGACGACGATGCCTCCGCCGGGGTGAAGAGATACGGCGTCCCCGTCAACGGGGCACGCGTATTGGTCGGCGTCTCACCGGGACGATACCCGTCCGGCGGCCGAATGAAGGGATCCGTGGCGCCGCGCGGATGCTCGCTCGGTTCTCCCGCAGGTTCCGCCGCATCGTATCGAAGCGTTTCCCAGCCGCGGGGACCGCGACGCGCCGGCACCGACGCGTCGACGTGACGGTCGGGCTTGGGATCCTCCTCCATGTCCGACGCCGCCCGCTCGTACGGCAGATCGAGCGGATCGTGCGTGAACCAGCGCTTGTACCACGGAAGTTTCGGCTCCGCGGCCACCGGTTCGTCGTCCGTTTTCGTCCCCTCATCGGACGTTTCGGGCGACGGTTCGGAGGACGAAAGGCCGAACGAAAAGAGCGAGACCGCGATGACGATCGCCACCAACAAGATGATGGCGCCCGTCATGCCGGCCACGCGTTCCAGGCCGTATGCGATGAAGCCGCCGATCAGGCCGCCGCTGACGCGCGCGCCCTCCCCCATGAGTTCGGGAAAACGGCCGAACATCCACAGCCGTTCAATCAGGTGAAAGCCGGCCCACCCCTTGTCGGGCAACGGTTGAATGAGGTCCATCAATTGGGTGAGCCGAAGCGAAAACAGG
>JBMNTA010000047.1:0-5877 GCA_050945495.1 Saccharofermentanales bacterium | reverse complement strand
AAAAGCCCATCAACAGACTCAACAAAAAGGTCTTGACGTTGCTCTTCTTTTTCTTGGGTTTCGGCGGCATGGGCGAGGGTCCTTCCGGAGGCATCGGCGCGGGCGCGGGGGCGGACATCGGCATCACGGACTTGGGCGGATGAACGTCCAAGGGGACGTTTAAGTCGCGGACCTTGACGCCCAGAAGCGTCCCGTTCTCCGTGCTGTCGGCCGAGCGCGAGTCGATTTGCAGTTGGCGGATCGTCGCCGCAAACGCATCCGGCGAGGCCAGATCGCGCTCCATCGTCTCCTCGTCGAAGCCGTCGCTGAAGCCCGGCGTGCACAAGAGGAAGATGTCGCCCGGTCGAATGTCCAGCTGAAGCACCGTGTCGGGGGACGGAATCGCGGGCAATTGGCGATCGCCCAACAAGATCTCGTGCGCATCGTCTTGGGTCAGGCGTCGCAGACGATTTTCACGGAATAAATAGATGCGGGTGGCCCCCACGTTGACGCAATAGGCCTGATCATGCAACAACAAGACAAGCGCACAGGCGGTGCCGATCCGAAGATCGCCGCGAGGCGCGATGTTGCGAATGACACGCTGATGCACGTCGGCCGCAAACGCGTCGGCAAAGCGTCGGATGTCCATCGCGCGGTGTCCCGACGCGACGAGGGCGTCCGTCATATCGTGTCCGACCCGCTGCGCGATGCGTCCGGCCAAATCGCCGGCGCCCGAACCGCCGACGCCGCGCGTCACCATGTAAAGTTGGACGTCGTCGTTGTCACCGGCGGTCTGTTCTTCGCTTCCCGTGATCATGTCGGGATACGTCCGTCCGCCGCAGGTAAACGTGTCTTCGTTGATTGTGGTACGTGTGCCGGATTCCGTCAGACCGATCACTAATGTTCGTGGCATATGGGGTCCTCATCAAGTGCCCCGATCTCGGGGCTTATATCCTTTGATCGCTCCCTATAATAGCACAGGCACATGGTATCATGGGAGCGTCCGAAAGGGGGCCCCGAGATGAACCATCACCTTTCACATGCACCCAAGGGACGGCCGACCGTCATCGTGACCGGCGCGTCGTCGGGCCTGGGCCGATCGTTTACGCGCATCCTGGACGAAACGTTGCCCGAGGCCGTCGATCTGTGGCTCATCGCGCGCCGTCCCGACAAATTGCGCGCCACGGCCGACGAGCTTCGCCGACCGGTGCGTCTCTTCGATTTGGACCTTCGCGATCCCCGATCGATCCACACGCTCGCCGAGACGTTGGCGGCGGAAACGCCCGACGTCCATCTCCTGATCAACAATGCCGGAGTGGGCACGGCCGAGCCGTTCGAATCGACGTCCGCGGACGAAGCGATGGGGCTCTGCGACCTCAATGTGCGGGCCGTGACGGGCATGACGTCCATTGTCTTGCCGTACATGCGTGAAGGCGCCGACATTTTGTTGACGGCGTCGGTGGCATCGTTCTTGCCGCAGCCGGGGTTTGCGACGTATGCCGCATCGAAAGCCTATGTCTTGTCGTTCGGGCGTGCGCTGCGCGAAGAGCTGAAGGGGCGGGGGATTCACGTGACGATCACGTGCCCGAACCCCATGTTGACCGATTTCTTTTCGGACGACGCCCGGGAAGATCTCCTGCACTCCTACAAGCGCATCGCGATCGAGGACGTCGACGAGGTCGCCCAAAAGACACTCGACGCCATGCGGCGTCGACGTGTCGTGGTGGTGACGAGCCCGTGGGGTCGTCTGATTCGATTTTTCGGAAAAATCATTCCGACGGGTTGGATCCTCCGATGGATTCGGTGGGATTAACGCTTTTTGATCCGCAGATAGACCAGCTTGACGTTTGGATTGCCGGTGTCGCGCATCTCGACATCGTATTTGCCGATGGACTTGACAAGCGTCGTCAATTTGTCGTAGCCGTAGTTTCGAGAGTCGAACGACGGTTGTTTTTTGACGATGAGGTTGCCGACTTCGGCCAGGAACGCCCAGCCGTTTTCGTCTTCCACGTCGCGAATCGAAGAATCGATCAATTTGATCAGTTCTTTGTCGACCTTGCGAATGCCGCGCTCTTTCTTCTTGTCCTTGTTCGATTTCTTGTCGTCCTTGCGGTCGTTGTCTTTGCGCGAGGAGGGCTTGCGGCCGCCGCGCGATGCGTCACGATCTTGTTTGTCTTTGTCGTTGTCGGCTTCGTCTTCGGTGTGCTGCTCGATGATCTCCAAGTAAATGAAGCGGTCGCAGGCGGCGATGAACGCATTGGGCGTCTTCATCTCGCCGAGGCCGTACACGATTTTGCCCGATTCGCGCAACCGCGTCGCGAGCCGCGTAAAGTCGCTGTCGCTCGAAACCAAGACGAAGCCGTCGATGCGGTCGGTGTACAAGATGTCCATCGCGTCGATGATCATCGCCGAGTCGGTCGCGTTCTTGCCCGTCGTGTAGTTGAATTGCTGGATGGGGCTGATGGCATAGTCGAGCAGTTGAGATTTCCACTGCGCCAAGTTGGGTTTGGTAAAGTCGCCGTAAATACGTTTGATGGTGGGGGTCCCGTACCGCGCAATTTCTTCCATCATGCCGCGGACATTGTGGGGCGGGACGTTGTCGGCATCGATGAGGACGGCGAGCCTGACATCGCTGCTGTTGGGGCTTGTGTTCGCCATATAATTCAAATCCCTTCGTGATGTTGCCGACCGAACAAATGGGCGGTCGGTCTGCATTATTTTAACATAGGTACGTTCTTGGGCGGTGTCCGCGTCGCGGACGGGTTCCGTGGTATCATTGAAAGGCATTTTAAGAACTGACATAACCGAGGTGCATCATGTCCGTCAACCAACCAACGCTCGTCGTGCTTGCGGCGGGGATGGGGTCACGCTACGGCGGCCTCAAACAAATCGATCCCGTCGGCCCGTCGGGCGAGAACATCATGGATTACGCCGTCTACGACGCGATCCAAGCCGGGTTCGGCGAGGTCGTCTTTATCGTTCGCCGATCGTTCGTCGAGGCCTTCGACGACGCGATCGCGTCCACCGTCAAGCGCCACATTCCCTGTCGCTACGCCTTCCAAGACCCGGACGATTTGCCTTTGGGGTACGCCGTCCCGGAAGGACGTGAGAAGCCGTGGGGCACGGCGCATGCGCTCTACGCGGCGCGTGAGGCGATCGACCGCCCGTTTGCGGTCGTCGGCGCCGATGATTTTTTCGGCCGTCAAGCGTTCTTTAACATGCGCGACGTCTTGGCCCGCGCATCGAGCGATGACGGCGTCATGCACGGCGGCATGTGCGTGTGGCGGCTCGGTCGGACGTTGTCGGCGTTCGGAACCGTCTCGCGCGGCGTCTGTGCCGTCGAGGACGGCCGCCTCGTGTCCATCACCGAAACGCATCGCATCGAGCCCGTGGGGCGCGACGCGCGTTTTCCGACGGCCGACGGCACATTTCAAACGCTTCCGGGCGATACCCCCGTCTCCATGAACTTTTGGGGGTTCCCGCCGGAGATCATCGACGCGATCGGCGCCATGCTGCCGACGTTTTTGGATCGGGCGTTGGCCCAAGATCCCATGACGGCGGAATTTGCGTTGCCCGACGCCGTCGACATTTTACTGAAAGAAGGGCGCCTGACGATCGATGCGCGGACGGTCGATGACCGCTGGTACGGGGTGACCAACCGCGAAGATCGCGCACACGTCGTCGACGCTTTGAAAGCCATGGCGGATCGGGGACTGTACCCCGCATCGCTCTGGCATCCTGAGGAGGCATCATGAACATTCAAGCAAACATCGCCGAAACTTTGGCCGCGTGTCTGCCGTGGGAATCCGATGAGGTCCTGGCCAATTTCACGGAACCGCCGCGCCCCGAAATGGGGGACATTGCGTTTCCGTGCTTCCGACTGGCGAAGGTGCTGCGCAAAGCGCCGAATCTCATCGCCGAGGAGACCAAGGCGGCGTTCGAGGCGGAAGCGGACGACGATTTGACGGCCGCGATCGACCGCATCGAGACGGCGGGGGGGTACGTGAATTTCTTTCTCAAACGCGCCTTCATCGCGACGTCCGTCATGCGTCGGTCGATCGAGGACGGGGACGCCCCCGGCCGAACCGACGAGGGGGCGGGAAAGACCGTCATCGTCGAATATTCGTCGCCCAACATCGCCAAACCGTTTCACGTCGGCCACGGCTTTTCGACCTTTTTGGGCGAAGCCATCGCCAATCTGTTTGAATACGGCGGTTACAACGTCGAACGCTTCAATCATCTGGGCGATTACGGCACGCAGTTTGGCAAACTGATCGTGGCGTGGCGTCGCTGGGGCGACGAGGCGGCCTTGGACACGGCCCCGATCAAGGAGCTGACGCGCATCTACGTCAAATTCCACGAAGTTGCACAAGAGGAACCCGAGCTCGAGGATGAAGCGCGCGAAGCCTTCACGCGCCTCGAACAAGGGGCGCCCGAAGAAGTGGCACTGTGGGAGCGTTTCCGCGCCGTCAGTCTGGAAGAGTTCAACCGCATCTACGATCGCGTCGGCATCTCGTTCGACAACACCAACGGCGAGAGCTTCTATTCGCCGCTGATCCCGGCCGTCGTCGACGAACTCCGCGAGAAAAAACTGCTCGAATGGAGCGAAGGCGCCCAAGTGGTCGACTTGGAGGCCTACGGACTCAACCCGTGCCTGATCCTCAAAAGCGACGGCTCCACCATCTATGCGTCGCGTGACATCGCGTCCATCCTGTACCGCGACCGCGCGTACGATTTTTACAAAAACATTTACGTCGTCGGTTTGCCGCAGAAAAATCACTTCAATCAAGTGTTTGCCGTGATGGAGCGCATGGGCTTTCCCAAGGCGAAGGATTGCGTGCACGTCGCGTTCGGAACCGTGCGGTTTGCCGAGGGCGCGTTTGCGACGCGGACCGGCAACGTGGTGCTTTTGGAAGATCTCTTGGATACGAGCGTTGCCAAGACGCGGGCCATCATTGAACGCAACAACCCCGACATGGCCCCCGACACGATCGATGCGATCGCCGAAAAGGTCGGCATCGGCGCCGTGCGCTACGCCTATCTGCGCAACGGGCGCGAACGCGACATCATTTTCTCGTGGGATGAAATGCTGGATTTCGAAGGGGAGACGGCCCCCTATCTCATGTACACCGTGACGCGCTGCAAATCGTTGGCCCGCAAGGCCGATCAAGCGATGTTGGATCGCGTGCGCGACGTCGACGACGCGACGCTCTCCCTGCTCGTGTCCGACGAAGCGCAGGCGCTTTTGAAGGAAATCGACCGCTTCGGCGCCTCCGTCGAGGCGGCCCGGGCCGACTACGAACCGTCCGTGCTGGTGCGTCGCCTGTTGACGACGGCGCGAGCCTTTAATGCGTTCTATCACAACGCGAGCATCCTGCGCGCCGAGACGGAGGACTTAATCGTGGCGCGTTTGGCCTTGACGGCGGCCGTCGAGCGGACGCTGTCCGCCGGTCTCCGCATCCTCGGCATCGAGCCGGTGGATCGCATGTAAGGCCGGGCATTCGGCATGACGTTGTCGCCCGACATCGCCGCGTGGCTGGATGAGCACGCGCCCGCCCGACCGCCCGACACGGCCGAGATCGATCGCTCGGCTCGGGAGGCGGTGGCGCGCGTTCGGTTTGCGCTCTCCGACAAAGACGTGCTGGAGACGATCGCGACCGTCGATCGAACGTTGTCGGATCTCCGGCAAAGCGACCGTCTGTTGGCGCTCCGCTATTACTACGAGGACCGCTCGGACGAAGTGGCGAAGCTCCGCGAGGCTTACGCCGAGGCCCGTTTGCGGGCCTTGACGGCCCATGCCGACTTTTATGCGTCGGTCGCGCGATCGCGCCGCAAAGAGCGTTTGGCGGAGGACGTCGGCGCGCCGTACTTTGAAGATGCCGATCGGCTGGCCATCTG
>JBMNTA010000046.1:0-6226 GCA_050945495.1 Saccharofermentanales bacterium | reverse complement strand
TTGGAATAGTCGCCAACTACTTTGACCTTTAATAGGTTTTTGATTGCGTCTCTTGCCATAATTTTTAGTTAGTTGTTGCGGTTGTTTCTCCTTTCCAAGCAAGTTCTCCTGTATCATCTCCATAAGCCGCTGCACCTAATGATACTATTCTCTTAAGCCAGATACCGATGTAATCTCCTGACTCTAGGTCTCCGATTACTTTTCCTTGTGCGGAATCAGTTGATGCCGTGAATGTTACATTTGTCGGTGCTGTGGTCTCATTTGCGATAGTCTGAATACTTTCGTTCTTGCCTTCATCGCATACTCCAATCTCAACAGTCGTATCAGGCGAAGTTGTTTGGGATTTGATGTAAGCAACCGCATTTTCAAAGGTTAATGTGTCGTGTGTATTCTCAATAAACACTGCACGGTATTTGGTGCTACCGCTTTCTGCTTCTGCCGCTTCTACTTTACCGAATAAATCGTGTAGATTCTCGGCTACTATCACACTTGATTTTACTCCTCCGAGTGATTGAGCTGGGTTATCGTTACTTGCTCCACCAGAGTAGTAAACCTTGATGTCCGAACCTTCTATTACTGACATTTAATTATACCTTTCTCTTTTGGTCACCATTTTGGATTTTATTCCCTGATGCCTTGCAGAGAAATGGTCTTTAATTTTTAATTCGTATATTGCTTTTTGTCTTTCGGCTTTATCAAACTTAGTCATACTCCCCTTAGAGAAGTAGAAATCACTTGCCGCTCCAAGTGTTATATATCTTATCAACTCACGAGGGAATCTAACCTCATCTGTGCCTTCCTTTAATCTGGTAACCGACCTTGAAAGATAAATCTCCAATGCTTCTTCTAAATCGTAATCTGGTGTTGGAAATAAGTATATTGAGGCTCCCTTAATGTAGTAGTGCGTTGGTGTGCCTTGTGCCTCATCGTGTGTCTTGATGCTTTCTATTGTGGTTGGGGACAACTCTTTGCGTTGCCCTGACGGTAGAATTATCTCTATCCTATCAATTCTTCTTGCCGCACTTGGTATCTGATAGTCGGTTTGTCCTTTGTGAATATCGGTGTAGGCAATGGGTAGCTTATCCACCCCTTCATCAAACTTCCAATAGTTATCACTCTTCCACGCAAGCAATACTGCGTCGTCATAATGGATGTTTATGTTTCTAACAATATCCTCGTGTAGATACTGGGTTGATACAGTGTCACTCAAGAATAATGTATCGGTTATTAAATCTGCTAATGTGTTCATAATACTGTTGTTAGTCCAGCCCTATTTCACGATAGGACTGGGTAATAACACTATTCGCTATCTACAGTCTGAAGGTCTTTAGGAGCAACGTGTGCCGCTAAGAACCTCTTTGCGTCAAATGTGGGAACGCCAGTTCCGAATAAGGTGTAGGGCTTCATCTTGATTCCAATCAAGTCTTCAGTAGGAGTGATAGACATCCTTGGCTCTGTCTGCATAACAAGAGCAATCATACCCCTTCTTCCAACATACAGAACCTTCCCTTCTCCGTATTCACTATCAGGTAGGTTATTGGAAACAAAGATATTGAAACCAGCTGCGGTTCCAGCAAATCCATTTCTCAGTGTTGCATCTGCTACACTAAATCCTGAGCTAGCAAACTTCAGCTCAATGTAAGCTGCAACGATTGGGTCAACGATAGCAATCAAGTCGCCATCTTCTACGTCATCACCAGCAAGCTTAGCTTTAGCAGCTACAAGGAATCTAAGGATACTGGTCTCATCAATATCTCCGAACTGGAACTCTGTTCCTTTAACGGTATTGGCGAGAACCATTTTATCAATCTCATTTCTGAGTCTGAATCCTGCTCTCTCACCAATCTCATTTACTAAACTGTAGTTGTTCTGAAGCTCTTCAACTTGGTCAATGTAAATCGGAACGCCAAAGCATTCGTCAACAGTAACCTTATCTGAGTCACCAGTTACAAGCTGGAACGCTCCTTTGTATCCCTCCTCTGTTGGGGTCTTTCCGTCTGCATCTGAAAATCCCTCGTTAGGAGTGTATTTCCTTGCCGAAGGAATGTCGATGTAAGGATAATCAACAGTTTGTCCCTTTCTAAGAAACGGCTCTAACTTAACGTTAGCTGCCTCCATTGCCACAAGCGACCTATAGAGCGGAACCTGCAGGTAAGAAGTCCAGAACTCAGGTATTAGCTCTTGAATCTCTGGTCTGTGTGTGAACTTTGTCTCGGTCATTTATTATGACCTACTTCGTGTCCAAGAGTTGTATTCTGTGAGTTTTTTGATGTTTTCTTTTGTCGGATTAGATGTCAATGCTTTGATGTCGTCTGCTGTCCATTCAGCAAACCCTTTAGAATATGTGCCTTGGGTTGAAGTAGGTTTTGGGTTAGCTTCTTCTTTTTTAATCTTCTCTCTCTTTGCCTCGATTAAAAGCTTAACATCTTCGTGAGCCATTGCTTCTGTGATTGATGTGCCAAGTGCTTTTGCTTGCCTTGTGATTATATCAACCTCCTCTTCGGAATAATCCTTCAGGGCGTTTGCAAGCTTGGCGAGTTTGACTAATTCAGGTAAGTCAGAAGTGTCGGCTTCTTTCTTAACTGAAGCTAAAGCGTCTAACTCTTTAACTTTTAACTCGGCTTTTTTGGCTCGTTCAAAGAGTTGTTTGTTTTGCTCTTTGATTTTTGCCAATTGTTCTTCTGGTGTGCCCGTAAGCTCATCAGAAGTTTCTTCAGATGATTTCTCATCAACTTGCCCTTCAGGTTTCTCTTGAGGTTTCTCATAAGACTTCTCTTGGGTTTCGTTTGTGTTGGTTTTAGAGTCCAACTTCTCATTTGGTTTGTTCATTTGTTTTGCGGTTTTAAGAGGTTTGCCGCTCCTCTGTTATAAATAATCTTCTATCTTTTTATCTGACACCTTGGTCTGTAATCTTCCTATCACATTTTCAAGGTGTGAGATTGCTATCCGCCTGCCGAATACTTCTTCGGCGGACACAGTCTTCATATTTTTTATACTATCAATATTTTTTATTTGCAAGTTTAGAAACTCAATAATTATATTTGCCGTCTCCGTTCCTGCAAGGCTATTGATTTTCTTGTATATTTTATCGTGTATTTTATCTTGTATTTTGTCTGTCATAATTTTTAAATCCCTATTTGAACTCCTATTTAAACTCCTATTTAAACTCCTATTTAAACTTCTATTGGTGTGCTTTCAATCGGAAGGTTCTGCGGAATCACTGGCTTAGATATTCCTCCACCCTTTGCTCCTGCTCTCATATCACCCATTACCATATCTTCAATTGCGTCTTGCTCATCTTCTGGAATGTCTATGCCGAGTATAGCAAACATTCTCCTAAATAGGTTCCTTCTTAATTCAGCTGAAGGAAATGCCTCTGTGTCTTGCTGCATATACTGTAGTGCCATTGAGATATTAGCAACCTCTAATGCTGGATTTCTATCTGTGCCTGTAATCACAATATCCACGTCGTATTCAATGTCATCATAGAAGTTCTTGGGTATTCGGAGTCTGTTGTTTCTGGGCTTGTTGTCTATTGTGTGCTTAATTGCGGCTACTTGGCTCTGAGTAGGAATTGTTTTATTCTTGCTATTAAACCTTTTAATTTCTTCATTTAGCTTGATGTTATTTAATGTTTTGTAATATCTATCCAAGTCTTCGCCGACCAGCTTCAAATAGTGTTCTTGGCTATTTGATTTGCGGAAGAACGGAATAATGTCATTGTAAATGAAATCCTTTATCTCTGCGGCAACATCTTCTTGTATCTGCTCAAAGTAAGATGAAATCATAGACATTGCCATTTGTGCTGAACCTAAGGGTGTTCCTGCTGGCATTCTTTCTCCCCTAACCAAATCGTAGTTGTGAGCTAACTCATCAGCATTGCCTTTCCATTTTCTTTCTTCTAAGTCTTGTGCGGCGAAACCTCTCTCTTCTGTGCTAACTCTCTGGATAAGCGATGTGGTTGTTAAGACATCCCCATTGGCTACGCTTGTTCGTAAGTCTTGTTTGAAGTTGGGGTCTTGGGTTTGGAATAAGGTTAGTGCGTCGAAATAAGATGCCTTTACTCGTAAGTTAGTAATCTCATTGGTTCTTATTTGCGGGTCTCTTAGTATCTCAACTCTGCTGACACCCAACCATCTGCCTGCCATCTTTTCAATATGAAATTCCCTATAAGGAAACTCATCTTCTTTTATCTCTGCTATATCAAGCTGTATTCCCTTAGATGACATTATTCCCTCTCCTCCAATTGCTATTTGCCCTTTCTGATAATCACTGTCTGGAATATAAACTATTGTGCGGGCATAGACCATATCGTCTCCGCCACCTTTCTTGACCAACCCTTCGGGGACTTCTCCATATCTCTCGTAAACGGGTATGTGGTTTGCCTTGCTATTTTTAAAATCTTTTAACACCTTATCAACATTAGTCCAAGCGTCTTTCATCTTTCTGAATTGCCTTGCCGAGTAGTTGTGTTTCTCAATGATGTGGCTTCCGTCTCTTAGGGTGTCTGCTGATTGGTCATTAACAAGGTTTCTCAAATCAACGAAGTAAGGTTCGCCCTTAACCATCTTAATTACTGCTGAACCCTGAATTGGCAGTTCCCTAAATATCTTATTGAGTATTTGCGCGAATCTTCTCTTTCTTGCCCAGTATCTAAAATCAAGATTCATTATCCAAGACTTATCGTCTGAATGACTTGGTGCTGGGACAATCATTATGTCTTTCAACGCAATCTTAATTGCTTTGGAAGCACTGTTACAAGGGTTTCTAACTATGTTAAAGAAGTATTTGCGAAATCCTTCACTATCATTTTCAGAGCCAGCAAACTTAGAATTATAGAATCTAATGTTTTCGTGGACTCTTTCATTTTGATTGAAGTCATATCCTTCTGCAATGTTTATGTAGTCAGTCTTAAAGGACTCAACCTCTTTAACTACCTGCTTAACTATATCTTCAAATGTTTTCATAAGTAATCATTAAAATACTTTACTTTACGTGGCTGGGGGTCTGGTGGAGTATCTGGGGTTAATCCCTGAACTGCCAATGCTAGTGCCATAACCATATCATCTGTTTTTCCCTTAGGGGCAGCATACCTCCAAAAACCAGAGTCTAATTTTCTATATTGATATTGTTTTAATTCTAGTATTAGTTGCGGATCATCGCATAGTCTAATTATGCCTGCTTCACAATATATTTGCAACTTCTCAATCAACTGTTGCTTCTTTTTGTAAGAGTGCATTGAATATCCAATAACTGGATAATGCCTCTTAATGTCTTCTACTACACTATCACCTACGCCTGAGCTGTCAATATATGTTAGTGCTTTGTATTTGCGTGCTAATACTATAACTCTTTCTTTGGTAACATCCCAGTCTTCTTTTTGGTGCCGTTCAGCCCAGACCACCTTCTTAGTTGTGTTATCCATAACAACCATTGCGGTAAAGTCGTGGTGCTTGGCTAAATCTGCTCCCATAGTGTAGGAGTGATTTTCATTATACTCTTCCATTCCACCATCCACAAGTTTATTAACATCTCCAAATACCGCTCCTGCATTAGTCATAAAGTCTGCCATTATCTCTTGCTGGAATACTCTCTCGGGCATTGTGCGTTTTTGTTCTTCCAGATATTCTCTTGAAAGGTGTGGATTGTCATAAGATGAGTATTGGAATTGTGCTCTCTTTTTGCCTGACTTTTGTGCCTCTAACCATAGGTCGTATAGCCAGTTCTGCCCATTGGGAGTGCTGATAGCGATTGTCCTGCCTTGTCTATCAATTGTGGTGGGTTTGATATACCTGAACCAGATGTCATCTGAAAGAAGTGCCGCCTCGTCTATAATATTTAAATCAGTCGATGAACCTAGTATCCCCTGCGGGCTATCTGCCGACTTTCCCTCAATGACACTACCATTACCTAATTCTATTCTCGGAAAGGGTTTACTGGAATACTTAAACTTATCTGTAATTTTGGCAAGGAATTGTAGGACATAATCCATTGTCTTGTTTGTCAGATAATAGGTCGGTGCAACAATGAATATCACTCTATTGGGTTGTAAGGACTCCTTAACTACCTCGTAAGCAGCGATTAATGTCTTGCCGAATCTCCTCCCGCAAACAATAAACTTATCTCTTGCTTGGCTATTGAGTATTTCCCGTTGTGCTTTATGCGGAGCAAAACCAATCTTTGCCTGAAGTTTTTCATCAGAAATCTTCCTTTCGGGCGATTTCTT
>JBMNTA010000045.1:0-6340 GCA_050945495.1 Saccharofermentanales bacterium | reverse complement strand
GATTCGCCCCGACGATCCGGAGCGCCAAAAAGAGCTCTTCTTTCGGTACGAGCGCATCCATTCCGACCGAGACCGCGCGTATTTCGAGCGCGTGGTGGACGGCGTGCAGGCGCATCGTGACGACATTGACGCCATCATCGAACGCTACCTTCGCGGGTGGACGTTGGAGCGCCAATTGATCATTGATTTGTCGATTTTGCGGCTGGCCGTCTACGAGATGCTCTTTGACGACGAGGTGCCGAGCGACATTGCGATCTCCGAAGCCGTGGTGTTGGCGAACGCGTACGGCACGGACGATTCGCGCGCGTTCATCAACGCGGTGTTGGGCAACATTGCCCGCCATGAACCGCGACGCATCGATGCCGACGACGAGAAAGCGGGATCGTGATGCGTGACATCCTCACGGTGACGGAACTCAACCGCACCGTCAATGCCTTGCTGACCACCCATCCCGCGTTATCCCATGTGCGCGTTCGCGGTGAATTGACCACCGTCAAGCGCTATCCGTCCGGCCACACGTATTTCAACTTAAAGGATCGGCAATCGACCGTGAGTTGCGTCCTGTTTCGCCAGGATGCCGCCAATGCGCCGCGTGACATGCGCGACGGCATGCAGGTGGTCGTCGACGGGCGCCCCAACATTTACGACAAGACCGGCCGCTATCAGATCATCGTCAACGCGATCGAAGAGGAGGGGGTCGGCAACCTCCATCAGCGCTTCATCGAGCTCAAGGAACGTTTGGCGAAAGAGGGCCTGTTCGATGCGAAGCGCAAACGCCCGATTCCGTTCTTGCCAAAGCGTTTGGTCGTCGTCACGTCGCCCGCCGGCGCCGTCATCCGCGACATCGTGAACGTGACGCGCCGTCGGATGCCGGGCGCCCGATTGATCTTGGTGCCGGTCCCGGTTCAGGGGACGACGGCGGCCCCGGCGATCGCCGCCGCCATCGCCATGGCCAACGATCTTCGCTTGGGGGACGTCATGATCGTCGGACGCGGCGGCGGTTCGATGGACGATTTGCAGCCCTTTAACGAAGAGATCGTCGCGCGTGCCATGGCCCGGTCGGCGATCCCGATCGTGTCGGCCGTCGGCCACGAAACGGATTTTACGATCGCCGATTTTGTCGCCGACCTGCGCGCGCCGACGCCGTCGGCCGCGGCCGAATTGGTGTGGCCCGAGAAGGCGCAGCTCTTTTTGCGCATCGATCAGCTGAGCGCGGCGATGGAACGCCGGATGATGATGTTGTTGACGTACTGGGAGCACCGACTCCACGCCTTGACAGGGCGTCCCGTGCTGCAACGGCCCGACGCCGCGATCGACGCGAGCGCCGAGCGGTTGGCGCGTTTAAACGAACGCATGATGCGCGCGGCCCGGCGCCGTCGCGAGACGGAGACGAGGCGCGTGCCGCGACTGGATGAACGGCTGATGCGGGTCATGCGGGCCGCCGTCGATGTCGGATGCCACCGCGTGGAGCGGGCGGACGGGGCGCTGCACGCATTGTCACCCTTGTCCGTGTTGGCACGCGGTTACGCCGGCGTGGTGGACGAGCAAGGCGCCTTTGTGACCCGAGCGGATCGGTTGACAAAGGACATGAACGTCACGTTAAAATTTGAGGACGGCGATGTCGGCGCTCGCATCACGGCGCCCGCCGAGACGTCGCCGAGAACAAAGGAAGGTTCGTCATCATGAAGGACGTCACAAACCCCATTGAATTGCCGGAAGATTTGACCTACGAACAAGCGATCGAGCGGCTGGAAGCCATCGTGACCCGACTGGAGCAGGGCAACGCCGATCTCGCGGCATCCATGGCGCTCTTTCAAGAGGGCGTCGCGCTGTCTGAATTTTGCACAAAACAGCTGACGGAGATGCGCGAGGCGATCGATCAACTCGTGTCGCCGTCGGGCGACACGGAGCCGTTGGGGGAGATGGATCCGTGATGGAAGCGTTTGAAACGTGTCTGGAAGCCCTGTTATCGCCGACCGACGTCGGCGATGATGTCGTATGGCGTGCCGCGCGCTACAGCCTTCTCGGAGGCGGCAAGCGCGTGCGGCCGCAGCTTTTGCTTCGGGCATACGCGACCTTTAAGGACGCCCCGACGGAGACCGTCCTTCGATTTGCCGCGGCGCTCGAGATGGTGCACACTTATTCGTTGATTCACGACGATTTGCCGGCCATGGACGATGATGACACGCGGCGCGGCAAACCGGCGTGCCACATCGCTTTCGGCGAAGCGACGGCGATCTTGGCGGGCGATTTGCTCTTGACGCGTGCGTTCGAGACCCTGCTCGAGGCCTATGCCGACGACCCCAACCCCGGGGCGCTCCGTGCCATGCACACGCTCGCCCGTGCGGCCGGCGGGCGGGGGATGATCCTCGGTCAATCGCTCGATCTTGCGATGGAGGCGTCGTCCGCCGACGTGCCGCTCGATCGGGTGCATCGGATGGCCTCCTTGAAGACCGCCTGCCTGATTCGTGCGGCGGTCACCATGGGCGCTCACCTCGCCAACGCGCCCGACGCGGCCGTCCGTTGCATGGATCGGTACGGCGAAGCCATCGGGGTGGC
This sequence comes from Saccharofermentanales bacterium, assembly GCA_050945495.1. Classification (GTDB taxonomy): domain Bacteria; phylum Bacillota; class Clostridia; order Saccharofermentanales; family DTU023; genus UBA4923. The sequence continues at coordinate 3,781 of JBMNTA010000045.1, read as the reverse complement.
CTTCCAAGCGCAAGACGATCGCCTGGATGTCACCTCCAGCAAGGCCGAGCTCGGCAAATCCATTCGCAAGGATGAACGCGACGACAAGAAAACCTTTGTCACGGTGGCGGGGATGGCGGCGACGACCGACATTTTGGATCGCTTGACGGCGGACGCTTTCGACGCGTTGCACGCGCTGGAACGCGCGGGCCACGATCCGCGCCCGCTCTCGGAATATACGCAAACGCTCCTGGAAAGGACCATGTGACGTGAGTACCCGCATCCTCGATTCGATGCACGACCCCGGCGATCTTCGTGGGCTTTCGGATGAGGAAAAAGCCCGACTGGCCACCGAAATTCGCCACACCATCATTGACACCGTGGCCGACAACGGCGGCCATCTGGCGCCCAATTTGGGCGTCGTCGAGTTGACGATCGCCCTGTTGTCGACGTTCGATCCGCCCGACGACACCATCGTGTTCGATGTCGGTCATCAATGTTATGCCTGGAAATTGCTCACGGGACGCGCCGACCGCTTTTCGACCTTGCGCTTGAAAGGCGGGATATCGGGCTTCCCGAAGACGGAAGAAAGTCCCTACGACGCCTTTAACACGGGGCACAGCAGCACATCGATTTCCGCGGCGCTGGGCATCGCGCGCGCCAAGCGTCTGCGCGGCGACTCGACCAAGACCGTGGCCATCATCGGCGACGGTGCGCTCGGCGGCGGCATGGCGTACGAAGCGTTGTCGGACGCCGGACAATCGGGCGACAACATGCTCGTGATCTTGAATGACAACCAGATGTGCATCGATCATGCCGTCGGCGGCATCGCGCGCCACTTGGAACATTTGCGCACCAGCACCCGCTACATTCGTTTGAAGACGGTCTGGGAAGAACGCCTCAATCGCATCCCCGTCGTGGGCGAACCGATCATTCGCATGCTCGCACGCATCAAAAAGCACATGCGGACGAAGGATCGTGAGTTCGGCTCCATTTTCGAAGCGTTGGGATTTCGCTATTACGGGCCGATCGACGGCCATCAATTGCCGGAGCTTGAGCGCCATTTGCGTGCGGTGAAGCTGATTCGCGGTCCCGTGCTCTTGCACGTGATCACGGAGAAGGGGAAGGGCTACACGCCGGCCGAAGAGGCGCCGGAATATTATCACGGGGTCGGCACGTTCGATCAGTCGATCGGCATCGTTGCCCGGGACGACGATCGGCCGCCGACGTTTTCGCACGTCATGGGTGCGACGGCGGTGGAGCTCGCCCATCGCGATCCGCGCGTGGTGGCCATCACCGCCGCGATGGCGCAGGGAACGGGGCTGATTCCGTTCAGCGAAGCGTTCCCGAGCCGATTCTGGGACGTCGGCATCGCGGAACAGCATGCGGTCACCTTGGCGGCCGGCATGGCCAAAGAAGGGTTGCGTCCCATCGTCGCGTTGTACAGCACGTTTTTGCAGCGTGCGATCGATCAAGTGCTCCACGACGTCTGTCTGCAGCGCTTGCCGGTCACGTTTGTGATCGACCGCGCGGGACTCGTGTCGCGCGACGGCGAGACACATCAGGGGATCTATGACCTCGCGCTGACGCTGTCCTTGCCGAATCTCACGGTCACGGCCCCCGCGACCGCCAACGATCTCGCGGCGCTTTTGAACGCCTCGTTGAAACACGACGGTCCGATGATGATTCGCTACCCAAACGACATCGCGTGCGAGGACGATCTCGGCTTGCCGAATATCCCGCCGGACGCCATGACCTTGGAGGACTTGGTGCCGCTGCGACGTCTCCGTCAAGGCCGCGATCTGACCGTCGTTGTTTTGGGCGCTTTGGCCCCCGCGGCGTGCCGGGCCGTGGATCAAGTTTTACGGGCGCGACCGAATAAATCCATTGATCTTTATGCCTGCATCGTGGCATTTCCGTTTGATTATACAAATATGTTAATATCAATACATACAACGCATGCGTTGTTGGTGATTGAGGAGGCGACCGAAGTCGGCGGTTTCGGATCATTGATCGCATCGGAAACCATTCGGCGGGCGCCCGGAACGCACATCGAGACCTTGGGCGTCACGCATCCGTTGGCCGGCCAGGCGTCACGTGCCGAGCTGGCCGCATCGGAGTCGCTGGACGTCGACGGCATGGCGGCGCGGATGATGGCGCTGCTCGATTGGCGAGACGATCGACCCATCGACAACGCCCACCGTTAAGGCCATGGCCGGAAAGGAGCGATCGGTGCGCATTGCACTGTATCCCAATCGAGATCGTGATCTCGGGTTCGGCGTCACACGGAGAATCATTGCGATGGCACGTGATCTCGACGCCGATGTCGTCATTGAACCGAACGTTGTCCCCGACCTGGAGGAGCCGGGCCTGATTCGTGACTCGTACGCCACGTGCGACGTCATGATTTCTTTGGGCGGCGACGGCACGTTTTTGTCGGCGGCCCATTACGAGAGTGCGCGCGAGCTCCCGAAGACGGGCGTCAACCTCGGCAGTGTCGGCTTTTTGCAAGAAATTGATCTGGACCGTTTGGAACGCGCCCTGAAGATGATTGTCGACGGGGATTACCGCATCGAACTTCGATCGCTTTTGAAGGCCTCCTGCTACGACACGGGCGGTCACGTCACGTTGGTGGATGAAGCCTTGAACGACGTCGTCCTCGCACGCGGCAATCGCGCCAAGTCGGTCGAGGTTGCGTTGGACATTGACGGTGAACGCGTGGAAGACATCGCCGGAGACGGCGTGATCGTCGCGACCCCCACGGGATCGACGGCGTACTCGCTGTCGGCGGGCGGTCCCATCATTGAACCGCGCGCGCAAGTGAACGTCATCACGCCCTTGTGCCCGCACTCGCTGCAAAATCGCGCATTCGTCACGTGTGCCGATTCCGTGATTACGCTCAGGCTTATTTCGAATCAGGAAGGCGCTTATTTGACCATCGACGGACGCGGCGGCCATGAAATGACCACGGGCGACCGCGTGACCATCGAGACGTCGGATCGCCAAGTACAGTACATCCGACTGTGGGAAGAGGCGTTTTATGAAACGCTGCCCATGAAAATCAAGCAAAGGGGACTCGGTCGATGAAAAAGGTACCCAAAAAACAACGACAGGCACGCATTCTACGCATTGTGGCCGAACAGAACATCGAGACGCAATCCGGTCTCGTGGAGGCATTGCGGCATGCCGGCATGGATGTGACGCAGGCGACGGTGTCGCGTGACATCAAGGAGCTCGGCATCGTGAAGGTGATGACGGGCGAGGGCACGCAGAAATACGTCGCGCTCACCCACGGCGGCGAAGCGGCCGCCGGTCGCATGCGTCGTGTCTTTACGGAAGCGGTGGTCTCCATCAACTGCTCCAATGCGTTCGTCATTGTCAAGACGCTCCCGGGCATGGCGCAGGGCGCCGCATCGGCGCTGGACTCCATGTACCTCGATGAGATCATCGGGACGCTGGCGGGCGACGACACGATTTTCATCGCGACGCTGAACGATGACATGGCGACTCAATTGCGTCAAAAACTCGTGACGATGTCGCGCATGGACGATTACGACGCCACGGGAGGCGCGGCCGACTGATCGTATGATTCACCGCGTCGAGATCGATAATTTCGCGCTGCTGGAACACGTCGAGCTCAATTTAGGCCCCGGTTTAACCGTGCTTTCCGGAGAAACGGGCGCCGGCAAATCGATTTTGATCGATGCGCTTGACTTTGCCTCGGGCGGTCGCGCCGATCGAACGTTGATTCGACAGGGCGCCGATGAAGCGTCGGTGACGGTGCTCCTCGATTGTTCGGAGG
>JBMNTA010000044.1:0-6602 GCA_050945495.1 Saccharofermentanales bacterium | reverse complement strand
ACGCGGACTTTGACGGCGACCAAATGCCGGTTCACGTGCCGCTGTCGGCCGAAGCGCAGGCGGAGGCCCGCTACCTGATGTTGTCTTCGAACAACCTCTTGAAGCCGCAAGACGGCAAGCCCGTCACCGTGCCGACGCAAGACATCGTGTTGGGTTGTTACTATCTGACGCTCGATCGCCCGAGTGCGACCGATCCCGACAAGCCGCTGCGAATCTTCACGAACATGGATGAAGCCATCATGGCGTATAACCAGCACGAAATTACGCTGCATCAGCGTTTCATCGTGCGTCGTGAACGCGAAGTGGACGGAAAGGTGTACCGGGGCCGCATTGAAACGACCCTCGGCCGCCTGCTCTTCAACCAAGTGATCCCGCAGAATTTGGGCTTTGTGGAGCGCGGCGACGACGTCGACAGCCAGATCGCTTTGGAGTGTGACTTTGTCGTCGGCAAACGCGAGCTCGGACGCATCATCGAAAAATCGATCCACGTCTGCGGCATCACGAAGACGGCCGCCGTTTTGGATGAAATCAAGGCGCTCGGCTACCACTATTCGACGATCGGCGGCATCTCGATCGGCATTTTCGACATGATCGTGCCGGAAGTGAAGGAGAAGCTGATCGCGGAAGCGGAGCAACGCGTCGAATACGTCAACCGTCAGTATCTGGCGGGGCTTCTGAACGAAGAGGGACGCTATCAGACGGTCGTCAACATCTGGCGCACCACGACCGACGACATCACGGAAGCGTTGAAAGAGCGCCTCGGCGCCGACAACCCGATCTACATGATGTCGCTTTCCGGCGCCCGCGGTAACATCGACCAGATCAAACAGCTGGCCGGCATGCGCGGCAACATGACCGACACGTCGGGTCGCACGATCGAGATTCCGATCAAGTCGAACTTGCGTGAAGGCATGAACGTCTTGGAGTTCTTCATCTCCTCGCACGGCGCCCGCAAGTCCTTGTCCGACACGGCGTTGAAGACGGCCGACTCCGGCTACCTGACGCGTCGTCTCGTCGACATCTCGCAAGACGTCATCATTCGCAGCGAAGACTGCGGCACCGAGGATTACATCGAGGTGACGCCGGTCGTCGTCGGCGGTAAGATCAAGCGCATCGTCGAACGTCTGGCCGACCGCATCGAAGGCCGCTACGCCGCGCGCCCGATCCTCCATCCCGAGACGGGTGAAGTGCTCGTCGATCGCAACGAGATGATCAGCAACGAGATGGCCCAGAAGATCGAAGCGCTCGGCATGACCAAGATTCCGATTCGCAGCAACTTGACGTGCGATTGCGACAAAGGCGTCTGCGCGAAGTGCTACGGCCGCAACCTGGCGACCGGCGGACCCACCGTGGTCGGCGAGGCCGTCGGCATCATGGCGGCGCAGTCGATCGGCGAACCCGGCACACAGCTCACGATGCGTACGTTCCATACGGGCGGCATCGCGTCGAGCGGGGACATCACCCAAGGTCTGCCGCGTGTCGAGGAGTTGTTTGAGGCGCGCAAGCCGAAGGGCCAAGCCGTCATCACCGATTTGAGCGGCACGGTCAACGTGGTCGAAACGGAGAAACGCCGCCGCGAAGTGACCGTGACGTCCGAAGAAGGTCGCACGCGCACGTACAACATTCCGATTTCGACGCCCTTGATCGTCGATACGGGCGACGTGGTCGAAGCCGGCGATCTCATCACCGACGGTTCGGTCAACCCGCACGACATCATGAAAATCAAAGGCCCCCGCGGGGTCCAGAAGTACATCATCGCCGAAGTTTTGAAAGTGTATAAGAACAACGGCGTTGAGATCAACGACAAGCACATCGAGATCATCGTCCGCCAGATGTTGCGCAAGCTGAAGATCGAAGATCCGGGCGACACGCACCTCATCACCGGCAGCACGGTCGACATGGCCGATTACCGCCGGGCGAACGCCGAGATCGAAGCGCTGGGCGGCAAGCCCGCCGAAGGCAAACAGATCCTCTTGGGCATCACGAAGGCCTCGCTGGCGACCGAGTCGTTCCTGTCGGCCGCCTCCTTCCAGGAGACGACGCGTGTCCTGACCGATGCCGCCGTCAAGGGCAAGGTCGACATGCTCGAAGGCCTGAAGGAGAACGTCATCATCGGCAAGTTGATTTCCGCCGGCACGGGCCTGTCCCGTTACCGCGACATCAGCGCGATTCCGGTCGTGCCCGCGAACATGCCCGTTTTGAATGAAACGGCCGATCAGGGCATCCCCGAGACCGAGCGCGAAGCCGATGCGCGCGCCATGGGATTCACGCAGACGGATCGCGACGACTACGAAGCGTTCGTCCGCGCGGAAGGCATGGACGAGAACATCCTCATGGGATACACGATCGATGAAGAAGCGGTCGACGAAACGGAAGGGGAGGACGACATCAACCCCTTGCTCGAGCTCTTCACGCTCCCGGAGGATCATGAAGACGTCTAGGCGATCTTAGCGATCACTCACATACATAAGATCCCTTAGGTGAAACCCCGACCGCTCGGTCGGGGTTTTGCGTCGAAAAAATCGCCGTTTTTGTAACATACGTCCGTGGAAATCTTGACAACATTCGGTGAACTTGTTAAACTAAGGACAAAGAAAGTCAAAGACTAAAAAGGCGATCGAAAGATGTGACATTATGAGCAGTTTGACCGACCAAATCGAACAAGTCATTCTCGAATTACTCGACGCGCACGACGGCGTATGCGAGATCGCTCGCAACGCCTTTGCCGCCGAGATGGAGGTGACGCCGTCGCAGATCACGTACGTCATTTCGACGCGGTTCAGTCATCGTCAGGGTTACCTGGTGGAGAGTCGTCGCGGCGGAGCGGGGTACGTTCGGATTCGACGCGTCCCGTATTCCGACGAGGCGGACTTCGTCATGCAGCGTGTGCGATCCATGGAGGATCGCCTGAGTCAACACGACGCGCACATGATGGTGGACGAATTGGCGACGCTCGATGTCGTCTCGGACGAGATGCGACGTCTCATGCGCGCGGCGCTCTCGAATCACAGCTTGGGTGCCTTGAAGGGCCCGATCCGTGATCGAACGCGCGCCGACATTTTGCGCAACATGATGACGATGATTGCGACTTTGACAGAGGAGGATAACTAGACCATGCTTTGTGAATCGTGCCGACAGCGCGAAGCCACATTGAAAGTGACGCGCCGCGTCAACGGACAACAGACGGAAACGTACTTGTGCGATGTGTGTGCGGGGCAAGCGCGACGACCGACGTCGTCCGTCGAGCATTTGTTTGACTCGATGTTGGAATCGATGTTGGGCGGTCCGTCGCTCTTCAGTTATGCGAGCGGCGGCGCTCCGCGTCCGACCGCCCGACCGCGCGTATGTCCCGTGTGCGGGGAGACGGAGCGCGAGCTCCGCGACACCGGCCTCTTGGGGTGCGCGACGTGTTATGACACTTTTGCCGACGTCTTGAAACCCGTTTTTCAGCGGGCTCAAGGCCACACCCGTCACGTGGCGCCGACGCCGGAACCTGCGTCGCCCGTCGATGCGATCGCGTCGATGCGCGAGCGCCTGAAAGCGGCGGTCGAACGTGAAGACTACGAATCGGCGGCCGAATTGCGCGACGCCATTCATGCCGCCGAAGCGGACGAAGGAGGCGATGACGCATGACGTGGTACTTAGAGTCCGGCCCGGCATGCGATGTCGTGTTGTCGACCCGCGTGCGACTGGCACGCAATCTCGACGGCACGCCTTTTCCGTGGCGGCTGAGCGATCGCGAACTCGCGGATGTCAAAGTGCGCGTCACCGATGCATTCAAGGCCATCTGCGCATCGTCCTCCGGGGCCCTGATCGTGGACCTCGGAACGCTCGATGCGATCGAGACACTGGCCTTGGCGGAACGACGGGTCATCAGCCGCGACATGCTGCGCCACGCCGAACGCAAAGCCTTGCTGTTGTTTCCCGGCGAGTCGCAGGGCATCCTCGTCAACGAGGAAGACCACCTCAGGATTTACGCCGTGGGGGCCGGGCTTTGCCTCAACGAGACGCTCGACGACGTCATGCGTTGCGCGCGATCGATGGAGGCGAAGCTCTCCTTCGCGAAGACGGATCGCATGGGCTATTTGACGGCATGCCCGACGAACACGGGCACCGGCATGCGCGCTTCCGCGATGTTGCACGTGCCCGCGCTGGCGCGGGCCGGCGTGCTGCCGCGCATGACCGAGCATCTGGCGCGAGCGGGGTATGCGCTCCGCGGTGCCGGCGGCGAAGGGACGGGGATGACCGGGGATGTCATTCAGTTGTCGAACCAAGTGACCTTGGGGGTCACGGAAGCGAAACTGACGGAGGACCTCGAACGCCTGATTCTCGACGTCGCCGACGAAGAGCGACGCGCGCGCCAAGCGCTCCTGGACGAAGATCCCGTCGGTCTGCTCGACGCGATCGGACGCGCCAAAGGGCGGTTGATGTTCGCGCATCAACTGACGACGGACGAGGCGATGGAATCGCTGTCGCTCGTCCGACTGGGACGCGAACTCGAACTTTCGAATATGCCCGACTACGACGTCATTCAATCCTTGTGGGTGGGCGTCGGCGCCGGTGTCATACAACAAGAAGCCGGCCGGCCGCTCAGCGCGCAAGCGCGCGACGAGGCGCGGGCCGACAAAGTCCGTGAGGCCTTGGCCTCCGGCATCAAATCATAAAACAAAAAAAGGGGGATCACACATATGATGATTCGATTTTCAAGACGATCGGGCGAAGCCTTGGGGGCCGCCTGGATCGCAGCCCGTTCGTTTGACACGGGATACATCGGTACGGAACATTTGCTGATGGGCATTGCGTCGGAAGGCCAAGGTCCGGCGAGCGAGACGCTCGCGGAATTGGGGCTCGACGCCAACACCGTTCGGCGCCACCTGATCGCGCTGAACCACCGCGAGCCGCGCGAAGTCTCCGAGGCGGATGCGAGCGCCGTGGACGCCAACCAGATCATCGGCATGATGACGCCGCGCACGCGGTTGGTCATCAATTTGGCCGCGCGCGAAGCGGCCAGTCGCTCGACGACGGGCGTCATTGAGCCCGAGCACATGCTGATGGGCATCGTCCGTGAGGGTGACAGCGTCGCCGTGCGTATTTTGAACGAGGCGGGAATCGGCCCGCGGACGCTGTACACGCAGTTGTCGGCGGCGATGCAGGATTCCGCGTCCGGCGCGACGCCGTCGCGGGACGGTTCGCCGACCGCGCGACCGCAGGCATCGGGGGAGAACTCGGACACCCCGGACCTCGATAAATTCAGCCGCGATCTCACGAAGATGGCGTCGGAGCATCGCTTCGACCCGATCATCGGTCGCGAAGAAGAGATTCGCCGCGTCGAGCAAATTCTCTGCCGCCGCACGAAAAACAATCCCGTGCTCATCGGGGAGCCGGGCGTCGGCAAGACGGCGATCGCCGAAGGGCTCGCCCAGAAGATCGTCGCCGACGAGGTGCCCACCATGCTGCGCGGCAAGCGCTTGGTGTCGCTCGACTTGGGTGGCATGCTCGCCGGTTCGAAATACCGCGGTGAATTCGAAGAACGCCTGAAGAAAGGCATCGACGAAGCGGTGGACGCCGGCAACGTCGTGTTGTTCATCGACGAACTCCACACCATTGTGGGCGCCGGCGCCTCGGAAGGCGCGATGGACGCATCGAATATTTTAAAGCCGATGCTCGCCCGCGGTGAGGTGCAAGTGATCGGTGCGACGACCATCGACGAATACAGAAAACATATTGAAAAAGACGCCGCGCTGGAGCGCCGCTTCCAGCCCGTGACGGTCAACGAGCCGAGCGAGGAAGACGCCGTCGATATTTTGTACGGTCTTCGCGACGCGTACGAAAAGCATCACCGCGTGCAGATTTCGGACGATGCGATCAACGCCGCCGTCGAACTGTCCTCGCGTTACATCACCGACCGGTTCTTGCCGGACAAGGCGATCGACTTGATCGATGAGGCCGCGTCTCGCCTGCGCATCAACGAGGAGCGCGGCTCCGACGAATTGCGCGAGCTGACCGATCGGTTGGCCGAGATCGTCGCGGAGAAAGAACAGGCCGTCAACGACGAAGCCTTTGAACGCGCCGCCGACCTGAAGGCCGAAGAAGACAAGATCGAAGCCGAGATCCAAGCGATCGAAGCGGGCGACGATGCGGCCGAACGCTCCGAATGGCCGGTGCTCACCGAAGACATGGTCGCGGACGTCGTCTCGAGCTGGACGAGCATTCCGGTGCGCAGCTTGACCGAAGACGACAGCGAGCGTCTGCGTCGCCTCGAGGATGAACTGAAGAAGCGCGTCCTCGGACAGGACGAAGCGACGGCGGCCGTCGCCAAAGCGATTCGCCGCGGGCGCTTGGGCCTCAAAGACCCGAATCGACCGATCGGTTCGTTCATCTTCCTCGGCACCACCGGTGTCGGTAAGACCGAACTGGCGAAGACGTTGGCGCGGGTCATGTTCGGCAGCGAAAACGCGATGATCCGGCTCGACATGTCGGAGTACATGGAAAAGTTTGACGTCTCGAAATTGATCGGGTCGCCGCCGGGATACGTCGGCTACGACGAGGGCGGTCAGTTGACGGAGAAAGTCCGTCGCCAACCGTACTCGGTCGTCTTGTTC
>JBMNTA010000043.1:0-6824 GCA_050945495.1 Saccharofermentanales bacterium | reverse complement strand
AAACATTTCTCAAATTATATCAGCATTAAGAAGGATCTTGGGGCTCTGCCCCAAACCCCGGGATTTTATCGCTTTGGTTCTTTAAAACATAAAAAGGAATCATGACAGTGACTCCTCTTTATGTTTCTTATGTTTTTATAGAATCCTATTTGGCGCTCAGGTTGCATCCCTGCAGAGCCCTATCCTCCAAATAGGCAAGAAACTGTTTTATTTCGCTTTATACCCCTGTTTCAATATTTGCCTGGTAGACTGCTTCTTCATCCACAGTCAACATCTTTCTTTCAGTTGAATACATAAGGCTTGTTATTGCAATATTATTTATATTCCTCGGTATTCCCCCCGATATTGTATGAATCGCTTCTAATGCCGACGGCGTGAATATATCGCTTGCGCAACCTGCGATTTTCATTCTGCTGATGCAATAATCGGCGGTCTCTTCTATAGATAATCCCTGCATGGAATATCTCATGGTTATTCGCTGCCTTAAAGGATAACAGGCATTTAGTGCGAGTTTATTTCTGATTTGCGGTTGTCCCGCAAGTATCAGCACAAAAGGGTTTGCAGAATCCATTTTAAAGTTGAACAACAGTCTTAGATCATCCAATATGGACATAGGTGCCATGTGAATTTCATCTATAATTATTACCGGTGTTATATGCTGTTCATAGTACAGGCTCTGTATTGAATCTTGTATCTGGTTGAATAACTGCACCTTTCTGTGCCTCGGTATTTCTCCTAACAGCATTGCTATGGCCTGATAGAAGTCTTTGACTGTTAATGTTGTCAGCTGTAGATAACAGGGTTTGTAAAGGGACCTGTTCATATTATCTGTAAGCTTTCTTAATCCCACCGATTTACCCGAGCCGGGTTCTCCTACAATTAAACAAATACCTCTGTTATCCAATATATATTTTAATCTTGAATCAAGTTCTTTTGTATCACGGCTTGAAAACAGTTTATCTATAGATATTTCCTTGTCAAAGGGATTGAATTTTAACTCAAAGTGTTGCCTAAACATTTTTTTCACCTTCCATCATTTCGCTGTATGATATTGAATTTTCCGCGGCAAATTTTTTAGCAGTATCTTCTTTTGATGTTGTTTCAATACCAATTTTAATGTCCTTTTTTCTATTCCCTCTAAATCTTCTCATTACACGGGCATTGTCATGGAAGCGGACTACTTTTGCTTTTCCTATCCTTTTTCCGTCCTCATAAATCGGCAGTGGCCTGGCTATGTCATTTAACCAATCAGGTTCATATCTTATCTCCACTCTTTTACCGATAAATTTCGAATCGGTTTCATAAAGTATATTATCTATCTGAATTGTCGCATCGGATTGTACCTTTCTGGTAATCCTGAGAAGAAAATGTTCATTGATTTTTTCTATGTCTGTTACCAGGTTTAATTTTGAAACCTGTGACATTAACACATCATGAGGGGTCAGCCCGCTTAGCCCTTTATGGGATTTTCTCTTGTAGTCATCTTCGAGCCATTTGAAATATCTTTGATTCAGGTCGTCTAAATCCGCAATAGTATCAGGGTCAAGAGTGCTTAAAAACCGCATTCTTATTGTATGAAAGATTCTTTCAACTTTCCCGCGACCCCTTGGAACAAACGGCTTAGAATGCAGCAATGTACATCCTAATGAAGCACATATATATTCGAATTGTTGCGAACGATAAATTTTGGCATTGTCCGTATATACAAGTTTAGGTATTCCTCTTCTGAGTACTGCTTCCTTAAATGCATGTCTTAAAGTTTCAAAATTTTGTGAAAGATAAAATTGAGTATATACAGGATACCTTGAAGCATCATCAATAAACATATGCAGATAGGTTTGAACCTTTTTTTTATCTATTTTTATGTATGGTCCATACATTATATCGCTCTGCCATAAATCCCCCACATGTTCATATGAAAACCTTAATGTTTCAGGGTTTTCATCATGATTTTTAAATTCTCCGGCCAACGCAAGATCCCCTACATATCTGTATATCGTGGCTCTTGATATATTGTTCGGATCGATTAAACCTTCTGAAACCATCTGCTCATAAAGTATAGTTACGGGCATCTTAAGGTTCGATTTCTTTCTTTTGAGTATTTCCTCCCCCAGTTCGGGAGATATTTTTCTGGATTTGCCTTTATCGCTTCTGCATCCTTTTACAAGACCGTCAAACCCTTTTTTATTGTAATCACATAGCCATGATTCTAAAGTTTTGTATGAATAATTACGCGGTCCATAATGCGGCATATCGATAGGCGAACTTGCTATTTGTTTAAAATATTCCGTGTTATTAGGGACCTGTCCGTTAAGTACAGGTCCTAATATTGAAAATTTCTTCAGCGCTATTGCATTTCTGGTTTTATCATCCATTTTTTGTTCCCCCTTAACATATTTTTGCGATTGATCCCTATGAGAATATTCTACAATTGTTAAATGTTTGCTCCAACCGGGAATGTAGTGTTGCCGGCTAAAATGTTAAAGGGTATTTATTTAAACGGATATTTATGCTATTATATTTTAAGAGGCCATAAATGATTTTCCGGTTATATTTGAAAAGTTGACAAGAAATACATGGGGATGTATACTGTAAACTTTCTTGAGGAAGGTCTTGGCCCACTGCTGATTCTCCGGGATTTCTCCTGCAGGAATAAATCCCGGAGATATCAAATTCAGCCCATATTGGATCAAATCTCGATTCATAATTAACCTTTTTCTATAGTGATTGATGTGTCTGCGCTGCATAGTAGGTAGATCACATCTTGTCTTTTTGATCAGTTTTTCAATAGATATTCCACTTGTATAAAGTTCATATAATATATCTAAAATATCAATAGCCGAATACTGAAAGTATTGGATACAAAAGAATGGCAACATTGAAACTGTTCGTCCGCAGACAGGGCAAATATATCTTCTGATGAATAGAATTCCTGAAAAATCTTTGCTGATGAAAAATCTTTCGTAGTAGCCGTGTTTTTCTAGATTTACGGGCATAGCACAGTCCGCAAACGGACATTTTTCAGGAGCAGACGGGAAAATATCCCCATTCATCTGTGAATAATCTGAAGCAGGATTATCTGTGTAAAACACAATTTGCATCGGGTACACCCCCCAATGCAAATTTTAACATAATTTCAATGCCGAGTTAAAGTGATAATTTTTTTTAAATTACGATAGCATTCAAATCCTTCTCACATTATTTTATTTGATAAAAACTGATGTCTTTTTACTATTTGAATTTAGGAATTAACAGAAGGCATTGATGTCACAATATAAGATCCACCAAAACAAGGATTGAAACTAGGACATTCTGATATTTCTACTACTCAAATTTATAGTCACAATATAAGATCCACCAAAACAAGGATTGAAACAAGAATACCGACCATTAGACGCTTTGTTGCAAAATTGTCACAATATAAGATCCACCAAAACAAGGATTGAAACTCCTATCTATAAAAGCGTTCCATCGGGTATAAGTCGTCACAATATAAGATCCACCAAAACAAGGATTGAAACGAAATGACTATAGCATAGCGGAGCTAGACAGAAGATGTCACAATATAAGATCCACCAAAACAAGGATTGAAACAAGAATACCGACCATTAGACGCTTTGTTGCAAAATTGTCACAATATAAGATCCACCAAAACAAGGATTGAAACCTTCAGTCATTAGTCCCAAGCTCATACCTAAATTAGTCACAATATAAGATCCACCAAAACAAGGATTGAAACTCCTATCTATAAAAGCGTTCCATCGGGTATAAGTCGTCACAATATAAGATCCACCAAAACAAGGATTGAAACGAAATGACTATAGCATAGCGGAGCTAGACAGAAGATGTCACAATATAAGATCCACCAAAACAAGGATTGAAACAACCATTCAAGCTGGCTTGGGAAGTTGAGGGCCAAAAGTCACAATATAAGATCCACCAAAACAAGGATTGAAACTTGCAGGATGATTATGAAACGGTACTACCCAACATAGTCACAATATAAGATCCACCAAAACAAGGATTGAAACTTGATAACTGTTATCAGCTTAATATTGTTTTTACGGTCACAATATAAGATCCACCAAAACAAGGATTGAAACCATAATCATCCTAGTGGCGACCCAAAACCAAGCATAGTCACAATATAAGATCCACCAAAACAAGGATTGAAACTTACAAAGAAATGTTATAAAGGAGATGTTAAAAATGGTCACAATATAAGATCCACCAAAACAAGGATTGAAACAAGATTATGACCACAACCCTATAGCAGACGCTGAAAAGTCACAATATAAGATCCACCAAAACAAGGATTGAAACACATTAATTAGAGATTAAAAGAAGGGGTAAACCCCTGTCACAATATAAGATCCACCAAAACAAGGATTGAAACATATATAAAAGGTAGTCTGCTATTCGGAACCTATTGTCACAATATAAGATCCACCAAAACAAGGATTGAAACTTGTTTGACTTTTTTTCAAACAATTTCCAAAATACCGTCACAATATAAGATCCACCAAAACAAGGATTGAAACACGAGAGAGAACAGATGAATTCAAATGGAGAACTAGGTCACAATATAAGATCCACCAAAACAAGGATTGAAACTGGTCTGTTCGGCATCCTGTATAATATCATTTTGATTGTCACAATATAAGATCCACCAAAACAAGGATTGAAACTATGCTACAATGTATACTTATATGTATACAAATATGTCACAATATAAGATCCACCAAAACAAGGATTGA
Source organism: Saccharofermentanales bacterium (assembly GCA_050945495.1). Classification (GTDB taxonomy): domain Bacteria; phylum Bacillota; class Clostridia; order Saccharofermentanales; family DTU023; genus UBA4923. The sequence continues at coordinate 2,067 of JBMNTA010000043.1, read as the reverse complement.
AACTAATTCCCACATATTGCACATAAAACTTATCCCAGCGTCACAATATAAGATCCACCAAAACAAGGATTGAAACAGTCTTACAACTAGAATGGCTAGTGCAGAGCAGAAGAGTCACAATATAAGATCCACCAAAACAAGGATTGAAACTAAAGGCCAAAAAAACCTTCATCAAAAATACGAATACGTCACAATATAAGATCCACCAAAACAAGGATTGAAACCTTTTTTGGATTCTTCAATGAGATATTGAAGACATAGTCACAATATAAGATCCACCAAAACAAGGATTGAAACATCACTATAGGGTTGTCAATAATATATTAACAAAATTGTCACAATATAAGATCCACCAAAACAAGGATTGAAACTTGATAACTGTTATCAGCTTAATATTGTTTTTACGGTCACAATATAAGATCCACCAAAACAAGGATTGAAACCTCAAAAGAGTAAGCAAAGCCCATTCAAAGATGGGGTCACAATATAAGATCCACCAAAACAAGGATTGAAACAAAATAAGTGTAGAATTACTTATTAAGTAACAAAAAAGTCACAATATAAGATCCACCAAAACAAGGATTGAAACATGTCCGCCGATATGTTAGGGGAAAGTGAAGATTTTGTCACAATATAAGATCCACCAAAACAAGGATTGAAACTAGAGGTATAGGAGGTATGTTTTACAGGAAAACAGAGTCACAATATAAGATCCACCAAAACAAGGATTGAAACAAAAATCAGACGAAATAGAAGAAGACATTGAAAATAGTCACAATATAAGATCCACCAAAACAAGGATTGAAACAAATTTGAATCTAAAATTAAATTCCTCCCACCTTCTAGTCACAATATAAGATCCACCAAAACAAGGATTGAAACAAAGTAGGGAGCACAACAGTAGGTGGACTAACTTCTAGTCACAATATAAGATCCACCAAAACAAGGATTGAAACGTTTTTGAAGCGTATTGTTTACTACCTTATGCTTCTGTCACAATATAAGATCCACCAAAACAAGGATTGAAACGGTCTATAGAGGAATACATAGAGATAGGTAGCAATTGGTCACAATATAAGATCCACCAAAACAAGGATTGAAACCAAAATACGCCATTATTAACTGCTTTTGCAATCTTGTCACAATATAAGATCCACCAAAACAAGGATTGAAACATACATTTCATGAATTGGTCTGCATTCTCAAAATATGTCACAATATAAGATCCACCAAAACAAGGATTGAAACATACCTTACTACTAACCCTATATGCCCTATACTATGTCACAATATAAGATCCACCAAAACAAGGATTGAAACAAATCATTCAATCACCCCTCATAAATATTATATCCGTCACAATATAAGATCCACCAAAACAAGGATTGAAACTTCCTTCCTTTTCGCCCCTCTGAAAAACTTCAAAAGGTCACAATATAAGATCCACCAAAACAAGGATTGAAACAAGGTTTTTAAAAAGGTTTTTCAATTTGAGACACTTTGTCACAATATAAGATCCACCAAAACAAGGATTGAAACTGGATCATACGGCGAAACGGCACCCACATAATTGACGTCACAATATAAGATCCACCAAAACAAGGATTGAAACTGAGTATTGGGACGGCAGCAACCATAAGCAAATATGGGTCACAATATAAGATCCACCAAAACAAGGATTGAAACTAATTATCTGTATCAGTATTGTTGTTGTAAATAATGTCACAATATAAGATCCACCAAAACAAGGATTGAAACTGCCGGGGAACCGGTAACATCTGCAATTTGTAAAATCGTCACAATATAAGATCCACCAAAACAAGGATTGAAACTAGATGGACTTGAGAAAGAACTTGAAATCAGGAAGAGTCACAATATAAGATCCACCAAAACAAGGATTGAAACTTTATAAGGCATTAGAATTAATACCGAAAGGCAATAAAGTCACAATATAAGATCCACCAAAACAAGGATTGAAACTTTATAAGGCATTAGAATTAATACCGAAAGGCAATAAAGTCACAATATAAGATCCACCAAAACAAGGATTGAAACTATAATTGGAAG
>JBMNTA010000042.1:0-6870 GCA_050945495.1 Saccharofermentanales bacterium | reverse complement strand
GAGCTCACGGTGCTGATACGGACTGACCAACAGCGTGGAACTGACGGCGTCAAAGCCCCGCTCTTCGGCGATTTCGGCCAGACGCGTCAGGCGCGTCTCATAGCAAAAGCGGCACCGCTCCACGCCGATATCTGCACGCGTGCGCCACGGTGCCGTGACGGGGCGGCCGTCGACGATCAGGGGGCACGCGTAATGATCGGCCGCGATCTCCAAACTCTCGAGCCGTCGCTCCCATTCGACCTCGGGATGGATGTTGGGGTTGGCGTACAACAAAGTGACGTCGATTCCGTCCTCTCGGAGTTGTGCCAGGGGCCACATCGCACACGGACCGCAACAGGCGTGTAAAAGCAAGCGTTGAATCGTTCCCGCATCGGCCATGTCGCTACGCCTCCCCTTCCGAGTCTTCATCGGCGAGGATATCGTGAAGCGACACCTGCTCCGTCCCGGTCGGCGCATGACGATCGACGTAAGGGATGCCGAGGTGCTCGAAGCCTCCGCGCGTCAGAATGCGGCCGCGCGGCGTCTTGGCGATGAATCCGATTTGCATCAAATACGGCTCGTAAATATCTTCGATGGTGACGGCATCTTCGCCGGTCGAGGCCGCCAGCGTGTCGAGGCCGACGGGACCGCCGTCATACATGTCCGCCATGACCCGCATGATCAGGCGATCGTTGCCGTCCAGGCCGATGGCATCGATGTCCAGGGCTTGCAAACCGATGTCGCAAATCTCCCGATTGATGACGTTGTCGCCCTGCACCTGCGCGTAGTCGCGCATGCGCCGCAAGAGCCGGATGGCCACGCGCGGCGTGCCGCGGCAGCGCTTGGAGAGCACCTCCAAGCCGTCGTCGTCGATGCCGACGCCGATCAACGCGGCGTAGCGGCGCAAAATCTGCGCGATCTCGTCCGGGGCGTACAGATCGAGGCGCTGAATCAGGCCGAAACGATCGCGCAAAGGCGACGTCAACAGCCCGGCGCGCGTCGTGGCGCCGATCAAGGTAAAGTGCGGCAAATCGAGACGGATGGAACGGGCCGACGGTCCCTTCCCGATCATGATGTCGAGGGCATAGTCCTCCATGGCGGGATAGAGCACTTCTTCGACCGTGCGGTTCAAGCGGTGGATCTCATCGATGAACAGGACGTCGTGCTCTCCGAGATTGGTGAGAATCGCCGCGAGGTCGCCCTGGCGCTCAATGGCGGGACCCGACGTAATGCGCATCTCCACGCCCAATTCGTGGGCGATGATGCCGGCAAGCGTCGTCTTGCCGAGGCCGGGCGGACCGTACAAGAGGACGTGATCGAGGGCATCCCCGCGCGCTTTGGCGGCTTCGATGGCGATGCTCAGATTGGCTTTAACCTTTTCTTGGCCGAAGTATTCTCCCCAACGCATGGGGCGCAGTTGCGGCGTCTCCTCATCTTCCTGCAACGCCTTGCGCGATAAAACACGCGCCTCTTCCTCGCGCGCTTCGTCGTCGTAATATCGCTCAAATTCAAACATTGAAAACTCCGTCCCGTTACGTTGTGGATGTCTTGATCCTACCAGAAAACGCACGGCCGCGCCGTCTCGACGCGCGGCGCGGGATCGGACGCAAACCCTCGCGTATCAAATGCAACAGTTAAAGCGTAAACAATTGGCCGAGCGCCCGACGCAGCAAAGTTTCCACCGTATCGTCCGCCGTCGGGCGGGCACGATGGACGGCCTCGCGCGCCTCCGATTGACTGTAGCCCAGCACGACCAACGCGGCCACGGCTTCTTCGGCGGGCCCCGCCGGCACCGCATCGACCTCGACCGTATCCGCGCCGCCGGACGACTCGGGCAGCTCCATGCCGGACTGTTTGAGTTTGTCCGTCATCTCGAGAATCATGCGGGCCGCGCCCTTCTTGCCGATGCCCTTGACGCTCGTCAATTTTTTGACGTCGTTTTGCAAAATGGCGACGGCAAACGCCTCCGGCGTCAAGGCATCGATGACCTGCAACGCCAGTTTCGGGCCGACGCCCGAGACGGTCTGCAAGAGCGAAAACAGCTTTTTTTCTTCGTCGCTTTGGAAACCGAACAGCGCCAACTCATTTTCGCGGACGTGCATGTACGTGTGGACGGTGACCTCTTCGCCCACCGGCGGCAAGGCGGCCACGGATCGCGGCGCCATCTCGAGTTGAAAACCGATACCGTCGCGTTCAATCACGGCCGAATCGGCATTTTTCTTGATCAGGGTTCCCGTTATCCTGACGATCATGGATCGCTCACCTCTTTCATCCGTTCAAGATCAGACGTTGTGTCCGCCGACGGCCAACGCGCTGTCGCGGTTGCCGGAGTGGGCATGACAAATGGCCACGGCGAGTGCGTCGGCCGCATCGTCCGGCTTCGGCAGCTCTTTTAAGTTCAACAAGACGCGCACCATCTCCTGCACTTGGCGTTTGACGGCGCGACCGTACCCCGTGACGGCCACTTTGACCTGCATCGGCGTGTATTCGTAGACCGGCAATCCGGCCCGGGCGGCGGTCACGATGGCGACGCCGCGCGCCTGTGCGGTGCCGATGGCGGTGGTGATGTTGCGACTGAAAAACAATTCCTCCACCGCGACGCAATCCGGCGCATATTCGTCGATCAGGGTGGTCACGGCCTCGTCAATGGCCAGGAGACGTTCGGGGAACGCTGTTTTGGAGGAGGTTTTGATGACGCCGAAATCGAGCACGTGAAAGGTGTTTTGATGATACGTGAGCACGCCGAAACCGGTGATGGCGTACCCCGGGTCAATGCCAAGAATCCTCACGTGCAACTCACCTCTTCGGTCGTTCGGATTATTTCCGCATGAATTCGTGGAGCGCGCGGATATTTTTCTCCCAATCGATGTCGTACATCTCCATGCCTCGGATGGTGACCTTCGCGTCGTACGTCTCGAGCGGCAAGAAGAGTTGATCGACGGAATACGTCCGATATTGATAGAAATTGACGATCTCGCCCAAGATTTCGCCGTCCGTCATGTTCGTCGTGATGCACGGCATCAGCGCCTTGGCGCTCTCCGTCAATTTGGCGGGGTTGCTCTTCGTCATCTTGTCAAACAGCGACAACATGACTTTGCGCTGACGCTCCATCCTTCGGAAATCGGAGTCGATTTTGCGGATGCGCGCGTACGCGAGCGCCGCCTCCCCGTCCAGGAGGTTGTCCCCGGCCGTCAATGCGCCAAACCCCTTCCCGCGCAAGTGCTTGGCCTCTTTCTCGCTGAGATGAATGGTGACGCCGCCGACCGTATCGATGGCGTCCTTAAACCCCGAAAAATCGGTCGCGACGTATTGCGTGACATGGACGCGGAAATTGCGCTGAATGGTCTTCATCAGAAGACGCGGCCCGCCCCAGGTGTGCGCGGCGTTCAACATGTAACGCGACGACCAATAAGGGCGATAGGCGGGATCGGGATCGTCCGGGATGCTGACGTAGATGCCGCGCATCAGCGACGTCAAGTGAAACGACTTGGTTTTGTCGTTGATCGTCAAAAGCATCATGGCGTCCGAGCGCCCGTGGCTTTTCGGATCGCGTGTGTCGGAGCCGATGATCAGGATCGTTCGGATGCCCTTGTCGTTCGGCACGGGAATTCGCATGCCGGCACGCATGTTGTCGGGCACATCGAGTCGTTCCAGATTCGTTTCAAGCGGAATCGTTTCCCCGATGTCGTCGTAATTGCGAAGACGAATGATCGAGAGCACGTACAGACCCACGCTCGCAACAAACGCGAGCACGAGTCCGAGGACGACTCCGAGAACCGCCACCCAAACGTTGGAACGACGTCGCGAGACCATGTTCAACAATTCATCGGTCGAAAAAAGCGGCAGCGCATGCCGCTTCCATCGACCTCCGTCGAGGATGGATTACGCGTCGGTCGGACGCACGCGAGCGATGCGCGCTTTCCGATTCGCCGCCGTATTTCTGGAAATGATGCCGTCCGTGACCGCACGGTCGAGCGCCGATTGAGCTTTGCGAACGACGTCTTCGGCGTCGGCACGGCCCTCTTCTTTGGCGACGATGGCGTTTTTGACGAGCGTCTTCAGCTCGCTTCTCCGGCTTTTGTTCGCCTGGGCCTTGGCCTCGGACGACCGGACACGTTTAATCGATGATTTAATATTTGGCACGCTGAAAAACCTCCTACATGCTAAGTGACCACGCGCTATTCTAGCACGCGCCACGGAAAGACGCAACCTCGACGCACCGACAAAGCTCGTCAAAGGCCGCGTCGGCCGCGTTTCGCACCACGGATTCGAACGTACATCACGCGCCGAGACCGTCGCGCATGGTATGATGACAGTAAGATCATGACGAGCGGCCATGCGGCCGCCCATTTCCTGTTAGGAGTATAGATACATGGCAAAACGAACAACAAAGAAAGATTCCCCCAAAGCCCCCGCCTTGCGCGTCATCCCCTTGGGCGGGATGCGCGAGATCGGCAAAAACATGACCGTTTTCGAATACGAAAACGACATCATCATCGTCGACTGCGGCATGGGCTTCCCCGATCATCGCATGCCCGGCGTCGACATCATCATCCCGGACTTCACGTACCTGCGTGAACATCGCGACAAGATCCGCGGCGTTGTCCTGACGCACGGCCACGAAGACCACATCGGCGCCATCCCCTTCTTTTTGAAAGAATTTGACGTGCCCGTCTACGCGACCCCGATGACCGCCAAATTGATCGAAATCAAACTCGACAATTTCCGCCCGAAAATCAAGTACGACAAACTGCAGGTCGTCCGCGCCGGCGAGACGCTGCAGATCGGGGACTTCCTGATCGAATTCATCCACGTCAACCACTCGATCGCCGACGCCGTGTCGCTGGCGATCACCACGCCGGTCGGCACCGTCTTCTTCACGGGCGATTACAAGATCGATTACACCCCGACGACGGTCGAACCGATCGATCTCGCGCGCATCGGCGAAATCGGCAAGGAAGGCGTCCTCGCCCTCTTCGGCGAGAGCACCAACGCCGAACGCCCCGGCACCACGCTCTCCGAGCGCGGCGTCGGCAAGGCGTTCAAAGAAATCTTCGCCGAGGCCGAGGGCCGCATCATTGTCGCCACCTTCTCGTCGAACGTCTTCCGACTGCAGCAGGTCATCACGGCCGCCGAGAACCACAACCGCAAGGTGCTCGTGTTGGGTCGCAGCATGATCAACGTCTTTACGGCCGCCAACGAGTTGGGGTACCTCGACTACCAACGCGGCACGATGATCGACGTCAAAGACATCGACAACTACGCGCCGAACGAACTCGTGATCCTCGCCACCGGCAGCCAAGGCGAGCCGATGTCCGCCTTGACGCGCTTGGCCTTTGCCGAACACCGCAGCACGGACATCATGGAAGGCGACACCGTGGTGCTGTCGTCCAGCATGATCCCCGGCAACGAAGAGGCCATTTTCCGCGTCATCAACGAATTGTTCATGCGCGGCGCGCGCGTCATCTATGAGTCCTTGTCCGAAGTCCATGCGTCGGGGCACGCCTGCCAAGATGAGATGAAATTGATCCTGGCCCTGACGAACCCGAAGTACTTCATCCCCTCGCACGGCGAATACCGGATGCTGTACCGCCACGCGGAGCTTGCCAACTTGATGGGCATTCCGAAGGATCGCATCGCCTTAATGGCCAACGGCGACATCATGGAATTTACCGAGGACGGTCAGATGACGTTTGCCGGCTACACCGAAGGCGCCGGCATCATCATCGACGGCTCCGGCATGGGCGACATCGACGAATACGTGTTGCATGACCGTTTGCGACTGGCCGACGACGGCGTCGTGTCGGTGGTGTTCGCAATCGAGCAGGCGTCGAACCGCCTGTACGGCACCCCGATCATCCAGGCGCGCGGCTTCATTTACGAAAGCGACATGAAGCGCGTCGTCGAAGTCTGTCAGGACCGCGTCGAGACCTTGGCCCGCGAACGTTGGGAAAAGAAAAAGCCCCTGGTCAAGACGATGACCCGCGACTTTGTGCGCGACGAGATCCAAGACACGCTGTTCCATTACACGCGTCGGCGTCCCGTCGTGCTGGTTTCGGTGGTCGTGATTTAATCGGAAAAATAAAAAAGATAACATGACGGGCGCGCAACGCCGCGCCCGTTTTTTGATGCGTCAATTGTGACCGCGCGAGACGGACACGACGCTGTCGATCGCCTTGATGCGGCCGACCAACCGATCGTATTGCTCCTGGTTTTCGATCTCCACCGTCATGAAAAGATTCGCGCTGATGTCGCGGGCCGACGAAATCCTCGCCGAATGCACCGAGACGTGTTCGTCGGCGATGGCCGCCGAGATTTCCGCCAACAGATTCGATCGATCGCGCGCGATGACGCGCAGATCGACGGGATAGGAGCGGTGCGAGCCCTCTTGGTTCGTCCAGACGACGTCGATCAGACGCGACGCCCGCTCCGCGTCCTCCGGCGAGCGGTCGAACGCATCGAGGATGTTGCGAATGTTGGGACAGTCGATCCGATGCACGGCCACACCGGTCCCCCGCGTCACGTAGCCGATGATCTCGTCGCCCGGCACGGGGCTGCAACAGCGCGACATGCGGATCAGGGCGTTGTCGAGGCCTTTGACCTTGACCGGAATCTCATCTTTTCGTTTGTGTTTTTTGGGGGGCGCGGTGACGGTCGCCGTATCTTCCGTGAGCAGCTCTTCCGAACGCAAGACATCGCGCGATGTCTTGGCCACGTGGCCCGCCTTGGTGATGTGATAGCCGAGTTCGCGTTGCTCCGCTTCCGGAAGCGACTTGATGTAGGCGTCGCGCAGGCGCGGGACGACCCGTCCCGTGGACATCCCGCCGTATCCGATCCCCGCCAACAAATCGTCCAACGTGTGCAGCGAGTAGCGTTTCAAAACGCCCGCCA
>JBMNTA010000041.1:0-7611 GCA_050945495.1 Saccharofermentanales bacterium | reverse complement strand
TACCCCGTGGTGAACTTGAAAGCCACGTTGGTGGACGGCTCGTATCACCCGGTCGACTCGAACGAACTGTCGTTCAAGCTCGCGGCGCGGCTCGCGTATCGCGCAGGCCTCCCGCAGGCGAACCCCATGTTGCTGGAGCCCATCGACAAGCTGATGGTTCACATTCCGGACGACTTCTTGGGCGACATCATGGGCGACGTGACGAAGCGTCGCGGCCGCATCATGGGCATTCATCCCGACACGATCCCCGGATTCCAGATCGTCGAGGCCGAAGCGCCCCGCGGCGAGATCGCAAAATATGCCACCGACCTGAAGTCGATGACGCAGGGTCGCGGCTGGTTCACGATCGAATTCGTGCGCTACGAACAAGTTCCGCAAGACATCGCGGACCGCATCATCGCGGCGTCCCGAGCGGACGAAGAATAAACATCGGAAACGCGGTGAGGACGACGCTTCGGCGTCGTTCTCATCGCGACACACAGGCGATCGGCTGCCGCGGGCGGGCGATCGTTTGCGTTTAGAGGAGCCATCATGATACAAGCCTTGGTGACCGTGCTGATTTTGGTGCTGTACGGGCTTTTGACGGCGTTTGACAAAGCGGCGCATGTCTATGTGCCGAAGCGATTACGCCAAGAAGGATTGAAGACGGGCGCTCCGCCGCGATCGTTCGCGAGACGCCTGAAGGATCCGGCCGCCCTGTTTCGAGAAATGGCGACGGCGCGCATTCTATGCGCGGCGGCGTTTTTTATTTACGGGGGCGGTCACGCCGTGCCCCGGTTGGTGCGCGACATGGATCTTTCCGAGACGGGCCGGGGATGGGTCACGTTTGCGTTGATCGTCGTCCTCTTGTTGATTTTCCTGATTTTCGGGCGGGCGATTCCCATGCGGGCCGCGGGCGGCAAGGACGGCCGCTTCGCCGTGCATATCTGGTACCTCGTCCTTCCGATCTTTGCGATCGTGCGCCCGATCGAACGCTTGATCCGCGTGGTCAGTGGCTGGGCGTTGGCCTTGTTTCGCATCGAAGAGATCGAACTCGTTGAGATGGCGCCGACGGAAGAAGAATTGTTGCGCATGCTCGAGGTGAGTCACGCGCACGGAGCCATCGAAGACGACAACCGCGAGTTCATCGCCAACTTGTTTGATTTCGACGACAAGATCGCGGCCGAAGTCATGACGCATCGCACCGAGATCGAAGCGCTGCCCGTCGAAGCCGATTACGACGAGACGATGGCGTTCCTCAACATGACGAAATTCACCCGCGTGCCGATCTACAAGGGATCGGTCGACAACATCGTCGGCGTCTTGCACGTGAAGGACATGCTCTTCATCGACCGCGACGACGACGCGCCGTTTTCGCTCGAAGCGATCATGCGGCAGGCGTGGTTTACGCCGGAGTCGCGCAACATCAGCGATTTGTTCCGCGAGATGCAGCAAAATCGCATTCAGATGACGATCGTCATCGACGAGTACGGCGGCACGGCGGGCCTTTTGACCGTCGAAGACCTGGTGGAACAGATCGTCGGCAACATCGAAGACGAATACGACGATGCCGAGCAAGACATCATCGAGATCGCCCCGGGCTCGTGGCTGGTCGCCGGATCGTTCCCCATCGACCGACTCGCGCGAGTGACGGGCGAGCCGTTCCCGGACGATGAATTCGACACGGTGGCGGGCTTTGTGATCGAACTCTTGGATCGCATTCCCGAGGAACACGAACGGCCGTCGGCGCATTACGGCGCCCTGACGTTCTATGTTTTGGCGATCTCGGACAACCGCATCGTTCGGCTGCGCGTGACGCGCGATGCCGAGGGGGCGGCGTCCGCGGACACCGAGGACGACCGATGACGGACGCGACGGCGCGCCTCGCCCGCATCAAGGCGGTGATGTTCGATCTCGACGGCACGACGTTTGACACCGTGCCGTTGATTGTGGCGTCGCATCAACACGCGTTCATGGAGGTCTTGGGAGAGACCCCGTCCGAAGCATGGATCAAGGGGACGATCGGCGAACCGCTGGCGACGACCTTTGCGCCTTACGGCGACGACGGCGAGCGCATGATGCGGGCTTACATCGAATGGAGCGCGCCGAAAACGGCCGATTATGTTCGCCTCTTTCCCGGTGCCGTCGAGGCCCTCCGCGACCTTCGCGCCGCAGGTTACAAGACGGGCGTCGTCACGTCGCGTCGCCGCGAGGGCATGGCCATGCTGATCGATACGTTTGACGTCGCCCGGCTGTTTGACGTGTTCGTGTGTTTTGAGGACACGACGAAGCATAAACCGTGCCCCGAGCCGCTGTGGCTTGCGCGCGACCGTCTGGGACTTGCGGACGCGGCCGACATCCTGTACGTCGGGGACACGCTCCACGACCTTCAGTGCGCGCACCATGCCGATTGCGCCTTTGCGGCCGTGCGCTGGACCGCGATGGATCGCGAGGCCATCGATCGGGGGCGCCCGACGATCTGGCTCGATCGGTTTGGGGATCTCGTCGATCGCCTCGTTTTTGCGCGCGATTATTCGGAGCGGACCACGTAAGCGGGATCCGGGGCACACGTGCCTCGGTTTAAGATTGGGGCGGTTTATGCTACACTTTTGAGCGTGCATTCAATAAGCGCCCGACGCGAACGCGTGGGAAGCGCGCTTTTGGGAGGAACATAAAATATGGCAAAAAAAGATGAGACGCGGCGAAATTACGAGATCGCCCGCATTGAGCGCAAAGCTCGCCTGTCCCGCATGAAGGGCAGCGGCGGTCGCAAGAAGAAGGTCGAATCGAGTGGCGTCTGGAAAAAAGTGACGGCCATCGTGTTGGCGGTCATCGTGGTGTTGGCCCTGATCATGTGGCTGTTGGCCGGCACGGGATTGCTGCCGAAGTCGTCCAAAGCCGTGACGATCGACGGCCGTTCATGGACGGCCGCGGAAGTGAACATTGCGTTCGGCAATTACACGGCGGCACGGCAGTACGGCTTTGCGTTTTCACCGGAATTCCAAGCCATCTTGGACGAGCCTTCCCATTATCTCGGGGAAAACGGTTCGATCCGCGGCGACATCGTTGCCGAATTTATGCCCTCGCTGAAGTTGATGAGCGGTCTTTTAAATGAAATGGACGCCAAAAACTTCCAATTGACCGAAGAACAAGAACACACCATCGACGCGACGTCCGAATCGTTGCGCAATCAGTTTGAGACGATGGCGGAGCAGTCGGGTCAGCCCGTGGGTTTGATCATCAAGACCTACTACGGTCCCGGCGTCAACGTCAGCATGGTCGAGCGCGACATGCGCGATTCGCTGAGGATGAACTACTACCTCGAACAGGTCCGCGAAGAGGCCGATGTCTCGGATGCGGCGCTCGAAAAATATTATGAAGAACACAAAGACGACATCGACATGTACTCGTACGATGCGTACACGTACAAGCTCGATCAAGGCGACGACGATGCCATGTCGGATGAGGACAAGGCCAAGGCGTATGAGGCCTTGAAAGAGCGGGCGGAACGCGTCAAGTCGGACCTCAAGGTCATGGACTTCGGCGAGGCGCTGTTGGAGAATGCGGAGGGCGAAGAAGCGCGCGACGCCCTCCGGGAAGCCGGCGCCGAAGCGTACGAACACCGCAAAGATTTTGCGCATGAAATCGATCACAAAGTGTTCGACTTCCTGAAAGACGCCGATCGTCAAAAAGGCGATGCCGCCGTCATCGAAGACGACAATCAAGTGACCGTCGTTCAATTCGTCGAGCGGCGCCGCGATGACTTCAAGCCGTACACGGTGCGTCACATCTTAATCGCCAACGATAAGAGCGACGGCGACGGCGAAGACGTCGAACAGATGTCCGACGAAGAGCTCAAGGCCGAAGCCGAGCGCGTGTTGAAAGAATTCAACGACGGCGATCGCACGGAGGAATCGTTCGTGAAATTGGTGGTCGCCAACAGCCGCGATCCCGGCAGTCTCCAAACGGGCGGCATGTACGAAGACGTTCATGTCGGCACGATGGTGCGCGAGTTTGAACGCTGGGCGCAAGAAGACGGCCGCAAAGCGGGTGACACGGGCATCGTCAAATCGTCGCACGGCTACCACATCATGTACTTTGTGAAGTACGGGGAGCCCTCGCTCAACGATCGCATGACCGAGACGTTGAAAAACGAGTATTCGCAAGCGCGCACGGAAGAAATCATCGAGAACGCTCAGGCGACCTTCCATCCGTTCGGCATGAAATTCGTCGGCCGCGATTCATTCTTCGGCGGGCTCTTCGGCAAACCGGTGCAGGTGCCGACCCAAGAAGAGCTGACGGCGCATACGAACTGATACGCGTGCTTTTTAACCAAGAAGGCAACATCGGCGGCGCACCTCTTGGAGTTGCGCCGCTTTTTTGATCCGAGGTCGACCATGCAACCGAACTTCCCGACATCCAACGATTCTCCCGGCACCGGGCAGCTTGTGCGCGGTGCCGTATGCATGGTGTTGTCCGGCCTGTGCTTTGCCACGATGAATTTGCTGATCCGTCTGGCGGGCGATGTGCCGACGTTTCAAAAGAGCGTCTTTCGCAACGGCGTCGTCCTGATCATCGCGTGGATCATTTATGTCCGAAGTGCCGATTATCGGGGATTTCGCGTGGCGCCGAGCTGTCGCAAATCGCTGTGGTTGCGCGCCGTGTGCGGTACGGTGGGACTGCTCTGCAATTTTTATGCGGTCGACCATCTGCCCATCGCCGACGCCTCCGTGCTGGGGCGGTTGTCGCCGTTTTTCGCCATCATCTTTTCCATGTTCATTCTCGCGGAGCAGGTCGATTGGGTGCAGATCACAAGCATCTTGATCGCGCTCGTCGGGGCCGGGCTCGTGGCGCGGCCGACGTTTGACAATCCCAACATCGTCGCGTACATGATCGCGATCGTCGGCGCCGTCGGGGCGGGCGCGGCATACACGTATGTCCGCAAGCTGACGCTCACGGGAATGAACAAGCATTTCATCATCTTTTTCTTTGCGGCGTTTTCGACCGTCGTGATCGCGCCGATCTTGATTTTCACGTACGAACCGATGACGTGGCGCCAGACCCTGTTGCTTTTGGGCGCGGGGCTTTGTGCCGCGGGCGGGCAGTACGGCGTCACGTTCGCCTATTCGCTCGCGCCGGCAAAAAACATCTCCATTTTCTCTTATTCACAGGTGATCATTGCGGCGATCTTGAGCATGTTGGTCCTGCACGAGTTCCCGTATTGGCTGAGCATCATCGGCTACGTCGTCATCTTCGGGGCGACGTTCGTCCTGTTCATCCACAACTACCGGGCGTCCGCCGAGGCGTAGCTTCCCGGCCGTGGTCTCAGCCCGGCTCGCGCCGAGGCATCCTCGATGATTATTGTTCGGAAGACGGGGACGTGGACGTTTTCGAAGCTTCGAGCACGCGCTGCTCACGCGTTCGAAATGCGCGCACGGCGGCGCGGCTTTTTCGCCATGACTGAAAGGAGCGATCGAAGTCGCGCATGCGCGCTTCGGCCGCTTTTTCCAAAACCGCTTGATGGGGCAACGGGCCGTCGTGGCCGAGGGTTTGGAACAGCCGACGCGTGAATGCCGGGTTCATGATGAGAAACGGCCCCAAAAGGTCGGTCGCCAAGAAGCGCCGATATCGGATGCCTTCGGCCTGCGTGTCCGGGTTCATGCCGTGCCCGTACGTGATGTCGATCAGGGGATGGGCGCCGGCATCGCCCGTGTGCTCCGTCCATTGGGAACGAAATCCCATGACGTCGATATCGCCCGCCACGCCGCGCACGACGGCGTTGTCCCGATCGTAACGGCGGCATGTCGTGTCGAACGGGAAGAGTCCGAGTGCTTCGACCGTCGGCCCGTCTTCGTAGCGAATCGTTCGGCCGACCAAATCCATGGCGTTGCCGACAAAAAAGAAGGTGACGTCGCGTTCAATGGCGTCTCGGAACGCCGATGCCCATGGGCGCCACCGGTCGAGCACGAGGCGCTGGGTGCGTTCGGTCATGGGCCCCATGTAGACGAAATCGATGTCGTCTGTCATGAAGGCCGGTTGCGCGGGAAAGGGCGTCCGGACGATCCGCGCTTCGCCGAAGGTCTCGGACAAAAGCATCTGCGTCCCGTGCTCGCCCAGGAGGTTCGCCAATTCGCCGTAAAGAATCTCAATCTTCATGGTGGATCTCCTCGGCCAAGGCCTGCTCGGTCGCGTCCGCCACGCTTTGGGCGGCCGCGTACGAGTAGAGTTCGTACAGGACGGCGATCGTCGTCGGACCGTCGTCGGTTCGAATGTGACGGGCCGTGTCGTGTTCGTTGCGACAGACGATGAGTTTCGATTCGGGCACGCCCGCCAAGAGCAGCGCCGCGTGCATGTCTTCCGATCGCTTGCCACCGAGGATGACACGCGTGACGTCGGGGCGATCAAAGAGCGTCAGCTCGGCATCGTACAGCCAGGCCGTGTTGTCTTCTTCGCTCATGGTGTCGGTGCTGCAGTCAATCAACAAGACGAATTGTTTGGTGCCCGGTCGATCGAGGATGGCGCGCACGACGCGGGTGAGAGAAATCGGATTCTTCGCTTTGGCGAGCATGCGGATGACCGTCGTGTCCCCGATGGTCGCGATGTGTTTGCGGGAAGCACCCATCGTGCAGCGCGCGAGTTCGCCGGCGATCCGTTCGACGGGATAGCCCAGGTGACGGAACAGCGCGATGGCCGACAGTTCGTTGTAGGCGTCGAGGATGTTGTCGCCGATAAAGGGATAGCGCTCGACGCCGTCGGGACCCTCCACCGTCATGAAGCGGGCGTCCAAGAGGGCGTCGTGGCGAACGGGGCGATCCTCGAGGTCGTCGAGGGATATCACGGTGAAATCGGCGTCGATCGGCGTCCATCCGCAGGCGTCGCAATGGGCGCGTCCCATGTGATGGTAGCGGATGAACGTGTCGGTCAAAGGATGGGCGCAGCGCGGGCAGAGCCGCACGTCGCGAATCAAATTATGGGTGAAGGGCGGCTCTTCGGGCAACGGAGCGATCGAGAAGGCGGTCGACGACCGCCGATCGGCCAGCTGATGCGAGAGCAGATCGTCGGCGTTGACGATGACGTGACAGTCTTTCGGGATGAATTCGTCGAGGATGCCGAAGACAAATTCGCTGTGGCCGTTGCGCCAATACGATTCGCGAAACAAATTCGTGACGAGGACGATGTCGGGGACGATGTCCTTGAAGATGATCCGGGTGAGCCGTTCGTCGACTTCCAGGATCGCCAAGGGCTTTTTCTTTTTGCCCGTCAACGTCGTCGCGTCCAAAAGCGTCGTGATGATCCCTTCCTCGATGTTGCTGCCGTAGGCGTTGTGGGCAAAGTCGAGGTCGAGACCGCGGGCGACGTCGGCGACCAAGTTGGCCGTGGTCGTCTTGCCGTTCGTCCCGGTGATGGCGATGATCTTGTCGGGGGGTTCGATGCGCGACAAAAAATCGGGGCAGAGACGCTTTGCGAGTTGGCCGGGGAAGTGGGTGCCTTTACGGCGCAGGAGACGCATGAATGCGCGCGTCGCGCGCACGAAGAGTATCGTCGCGATGAACCGCGGGGATCGTTTGCGTCTCAACGTGTGTCACTCGTTTCTAAAAAAATAAAACAACGGTTGACCAATGGATCAAAGCG
>JBMNTA010000040.1:0-8083 GCA_050945495.1 Saccharofermentanales bacterium | reverse complement strand
CGACCTGCTCCCCCGCCCCGGCCATCCGCAACGCCATCTTGCAGGCCACGGGCGTCGGCATCAACGAACTGCCCATCAATCCGCACCGCTTGTTCGCCGAGTTCACCAAACACGGCCTCATCCCCTCCGAGGAGGAGCGCCAGCTTCGCAAGAAGGCGTCGAAAGAACTCCAAGATACCGTGATCCACGTCACCGAAGAGACGGCGACGAAGGATGCGACGAAAACACCGCAACCGCGGGATAAGAAGTAAGCGAGGCATCCCCCATGTACGATATTGAAGAACTCTACGAAGCGACATCGGTCGAACACGCCATCGCGCTCCGCATCGAACACCCCGATGCGATCCTCATCAGCGGCGGCTCCGACATCTTGATCAGCATCCGCGCCGGCAAGCTCGCGGGCTGCAAACTCATCAGCCTTTACGGACTCGATGCATTGCGCGGCGTCACGATGGACGACGACGGCACGATTCGCATCGGCTCGCTCACCAGTTTCACCAACTTGACGCGCGACCCGATCATTCAAAAACACATTCCCGTGCTCGGCGAAGCGGCCGACAAAGTCGGCGGCCCGCAAATTCGGAACATCGGGACGATCGGCGGCAATACCTGCAACGGCGTCACCTCCGCCGATACGGCCTCGACGCTCATGGCGTGGGATGCCGTCATCGAATTGACAGGCAAAGACGGCGTCCGCCGTGTCCCCATCCAAGATTTCTACCTCCGGGCCAAACACGTCGACATTCACCCCGACGAGATCGAAACGGCCGTGTTGATCCCCCAAGAAGCCTATGAAGGGTACTTTGGCCATTACTACAAATACGCCATGCGCGACGCGATGGACATCGCGACGAGCGGTTGCTCGGTCAACGTCAAACTGAGCGATGACAAGCAGACCATCCTCGACGCCCGCATCGGCTACGGCGTCGCCGGTCCCGTCCCCTTGCGGGCACCGACGGCCGAGGCATATGCCAAGCACAAGCCCGTCACACGCGACACCGTCGAAGACTTTGCCGATGCCGCCCTGGAAGACGTCAACCCGCGGACCAGCTGGCGTGCGACGAAAGAATTCCGTCTTCACATTCAAAGAACGCTGGCGGCGCGCTGCATGACGGAAGCGATTCAACGTGCGGGAGGTACGATCCGATGAAAGCCAAACAATTCAAACAACTGAACTTTACCTTGAACGACGAAGCGGTCACGTGCGTGGTCGACGTCCGGGAATCCCTGGCCGACATGCTGCGCAACGATTTCGGACTCACGTCGGTCAAAAAGGGCTGCGAAGTCGGCGAATGCGGCGCCTGCACCGTCTTGATCGACGGGGAACCGTTTGATTCTTGCATTTACCTCGCCATATGGGCCGACGGGAAAACCATCCTGACGCTCGAGGGCTTGATGGACGACGACGGCAACATCTCCGACATCCAACAGGCCTTCATCGACGAAGCGGCCATCCAGTGCGGCTTTTGCACGCCCGGCTTCATCATGTCGTCGGAGCATCTGCTCCGCACGGGCAAGCGCTACACGCGCGAAGAGATTCGCAAGCACTTGGCCGGCAACATGTGCCGTTGCACCGGCTATCAAAACATCATCAATGCCGTCGAAAAAACCATGAACGCCCGCTTGGCCGCCCAAGACAAAAAAGATGAATAAATGTTAAGGAGACCTTCATGATCCAAAACGACACCCTTCGATCCATCCTCGAACGCAGCAGCATCCGAGCCTACAAGCCGACGCCCTTGACCGACGAAGAAATCGAGACCCTCAAGGCCGCGGCGCTCGCCGCCCCCACCGGCATGAACCTTCGGGAACTTCGTTTTAAATTTGTCACCGATGCGTCCGTCGTCGGCCAAATCAACGAGGTCCTGTTCGACAACATGGATGACGCCCAAAGAGAACGCCTGCGCACCCGCGGCACGGACAGCGTCTTTTATCATGCGCCCCTCGTCGTCTTCATCACGGCCGAACCGTCGTACTGGGCCGAGGTGGATGCGGGCATCGCCGTCCAAAATCTGGCGCTCACCGCCCAATCCATGGGACTTTCGAGCGTGATTCTCGGCATGCCGCGCGTGGCATTTGAGGGCGACGGCTCGGACGTGAGCCGTACGCTGTTGAAAATGACCCCACGGGAGCGCTTCATCATTGCCATCGGAATCGGCCATGCCGACACCGAAAAACAACCGCACGAAGGCGACCCGTCGCACATCCTCGATGTCTGACGGAACATTGACATCAATCTGAGACGTTTCGGCCGAGCATCCGCTCGGCCGTTTTTTATGGCGCGGGAACGGCAAACACCTGAACCCAGTAATACGGTGGGAATCCCGCACGCGCATTCGGATCGTGGAAACACGCGATGCCGATCTCCGTAAAATCGCCATTCAAGATGTTGGCCCGATGCCCCGGAGAGCTCATCCAGGCGTCCATCACCCGGGTCGGCGTCCGTTGCCCGGACGCGATGTTTTCGCCGAACGCCATCACCCGAATCGGAAGATCGTCGTCCCATTGCTTGCCGCCGGGGCGCGTATGCGAGAATTGCACGCTGATTTCGCGGGCGCGCAGGCGCGCGTATTTTCGAAGCCCCGCATGATGCCGAAGCGGCGGCAGCCCCGCCGCGCCACGCTCCGCATTGACGCGCCGCAACACCGCGTCTTCATTGTCGGGAATGAAATACGCCGCGGCGGTCGTCGCGGTGGTTGTCGTGGTGGTTGTCGTGGTCGTCGTGGTCGACGTCGTCGTGCTCGTCGTGGTGGAGGTTGTCGTGGACGACGTCGTCGCGGCGGTCGCGGTGGTCGTCGCGGACGTCGTCTTCTTCGGCGTGGCGGCGGTCGTCGTACGGGATGTTTTTGTCGCGGAGACCGTGGTCGAAGACGGCGACGTTGTCGTCGTGACGGTCGTCTCGTCGGTTCGAGGACCCGTCGTGGCGGAGAACCGCGTTTCGGACGATTCGGGCGTCGGCGTCTCCGTGACGCGCGCGACGTGCGAGGTCATCGCGGACGATTGGGAGGCGGTCGTAACGGTTGCGACCTCCGAGGGATCGTGCGGCGGCGAGGGTTCGTCCGCCGGGGGGCGCGCACGCCGTCGCGGCCACGAGAACGGACAAAAGGCATACCGCGATCAACGTGCGAAGTCCGAAAGCAAAATGACGTTGCATGACATCCTCCTTGTCAATTTCGGAACGGAGGGTTCGTTGGGGATTACGGTTGCGGGTTGGACGACATCGCTTCGTCGAGCGTCATTTGGGTGGCGTATTCGGTCGAAAGCACGTCCGGCAATTGATAGTCTTTCAAATACTTGTCGACCATCGTATTGAACGAATCCTGCTCTTTCATGTTTTGCAGGTAGGCGTGTTGGTCAAGACTTTCGTGCGACAGTTCGAGCATGCTCACCGCGATGTTCGAACAGTGGTCGGCGATGCGCTCCATGCTGGTCAGGACGTCGGTCAGGATGAACCCCAACTCGAGCGTGCAACGGCCGTCCTGCAGGCGCCGCACATGGCGTGTTTGCAGTTCGTCGTTCAAGATGTCCACGACCTCTTCCAACGGCTCAATGTGTTTGGCGACGTCGAGGTCCAGCGTTTCAAACGACTGAATCGTGGCATCGAGCGTCGCGTTGACCGCGCGTTGGAGGACGTCGAGTTCCGCAAGCGCTTCATCGGAAAACGACACGTTTTTGTCATGCAGCTCCTTCGCGGAGTTGGCAATGCTCAGCGAGTGGTCGGAGATGCGCTCAAAGTCGCCGATGCTCTGCATCAACAACGTCAAAAGGCGGTTATCGCGATCGGTCAGCTGACGCGCCGTGATCCGCACCATGTACGTGCCGAGGTGGTCTTCGTACTTGTCCACCAAGTCTTCCAACTTGAGGCAATGCTGATATTTTTCCGAATCAAAGGCGCGCATCAGATCCAGCGCTTCGTCGAAGTTGAGCTCCACGAGCCCCGCCATGTCGATGGCGAGTTTGTGGCACTGCATCACCGCAAAACCGGGCGTTTCGAGGAAACGCGCATCGAGCGGCGCGAACGTTTGCTGCACCGATCCGTTGTCGGCTTTTTCCACCGACGCGGTCGCCTTGTGCTTTTTGCGATCCGGCGTGACTTTGATCGCGAGGCGGACGAAGCCGTCTCGGAACGGCAAGAACAAGAACGTCATCGCCACCTTGTAGACGGTGTTCAAAATGGCGATGTTGATCGGATGGGGCGCCGACTCCAGAAACGTAAACGGGTGAATCGCATGGATGCCGTAGAACAGAACCATAAACGTAATGGTGCCGAATACGTTGAAAAACAAATGAATCAGCGCCGCCCGACGCGCATCTTTCGACGTATTGATGGAGCTGATGAGCGCGGTCGCGCAGGTGCCGATGTTTTGCCCCATGATGATCGGAATGGCGGAGCCGTACGTGATCGCGCCGGTCAACGTGAAGGCCTGCAGAATACCGATGGACGCCGAGGAACTCTGAATGATGGCGGTCAGGACGGCACCGACGAGCACGCCCAAAAACGGATTGGAGAACGCGACAAACATCTCACGGAACTCCTGCGACTCCGACAGCGGAATCACGGCATTGCTCATCGTATGCATGCCAAACATCAGGATCGCAAATCCGATCAAGACTTGACTGATGTTGCGCTTGCGTTCGTCCTTCACAAACATCAAGATGCCGACCGCGAAGAACGCGAGCAACGGCGCAAAGAAGGTGGGCTTGAAAAGTTGGAGAAAGGTGCCGGTCGTCCCGATGGTGCCCAAACTCAAAATCCAGGCCGTGACGGTGGTGCCGATGTTGGCGCCCATGATGAGCCCGACGGTCTGCGAAAGTTCCATGAGGCCCGCATTGACAAGTCCGACGATCATGACCGTGGTGGCCGACGACGATTGGATGATCGCCGTGACGCCGGCGCCGAGCAGCACGGCCTTCAACGGGTTGGATGTCATCCGCTCCAGGAGGTCTTTAATGCGGGAACCCGATGAGCGAATTAAGCTTTCACTCATCTCGTTCA
Source organism: Saccharofermentanales bacterium (assembly GCA_050945495.1). Lineage (GTDB taxonomy): Bacteria > Bacillota > Clostridia > Saccharofermentanales > DTU023 > UBA4923. The sequence continues at coordinate 3,087 of JBMNTA010000040.1, read as the reverse complement.
TGCCGTAGATCAGCAGTGCGAGACCACCGAGAAGCGTTGCGATTGTAAAGATATCCATCCGTCACCTAAAATCAGTGTTCATTCAAATACCAATCAGCGTCATTATACAAAAGATCGAACCGATCGCGAAATCATCGGTGCGATATACTGAACACAACCATTTTCGCGGAGGCAACGCACATGATTACCGTCATCGGAAGCTTAAACATGGACCTCGTCTTCACGACGCCGCGCGCGCCGGAAGACGGCGAAACCATCCTGGGCGATCGGTTCGCCCAACATCCCGGCGGCAAAGGCGCCAACCAAGCGGTGGCGGCCCAACGCATGGGCGCCGACGTCACCATGATCGGACGCGTCGGCAACGACGCCTACGGGGACATCTTGCTCGACATCATGGACGCGCCGAACATGGATCTTGCCCCCGTCGAAGCGATCGACGGCATCTCGACCGGCGTCGCGGCGATCACGGTCGATCGGGCGGGGCACAACCGCATCATCGTGATCTCGGGCGCCAACGCGAAGCTGACGCCGGACGACATCGATCGCCATCGCGACATCATCGAGCGATCGTCCGTGGTCTTGTTGCAACTCGAAACGCCTCGGGAGACCGTGCGGCATGCCGTGCGCTTGGCCAAAACGGCGGGCGTGTACGTGGTGCTGAATCCCGCCCCGGCCCAACCGCTGCCCGACGACATGCTGCTCGACATCGATTTGTTGACGCCGAACGAGACGGAGCTCGCCCTGTTGTCGGGATGCCCCACCGACACGTACGACGAGCGCGTCGAAGCGGGCCGCGTCCTGCTTGCGCGCGGCGTCGGAGCGCTGCTGATCACGCTCGGCGAAGAAGGCGCCATGTGGATGGACCCTACGCTTGTCGCGACGCATGCGGCCGAATCGGTGGATGCCGTCGACACGACGGCCGCGGGCGATGCGTTCAACGGGGCGTTGGTCGCCGAAATCGATCGATTGGGCGATTGGTGGGTCGACGATCCCCTGAAGCGCACCCAAGCCATCCGAACGGCGCAACGGGCCGCGGCCATCGCCGTGACGCGTCACGGCGCGATCCCCTCCCTACCCACGCGCGAGGAGGTCGAGCGCTGGGACGGGTAAGGGTTACCAAACGTGCCGTTTGATTGATATCCCCCGCGAGGTAGGCTATGCTTTAAAATAGTTTTCGGGCATGGTTTATCCCGACATGACATCTTTGGCGATGTCGCAAAATACAATTCACAAAGGAGGAACTGACATGCCATCGAATGAACAGCAGCACGAACGGTCAAACGCCAACGAAAAGAAAGAAGCGAGCGTTCAGACGACGACGTCGCAGAACGAGAAAGCGTCACGGCAAAAAGGCCAAGACATGCATGCTTTCTGGCACAGCAGTTCTCACTTGCTGGCCCATGCCGTCAAGCACCTTTGGCCCGACACGAAATTGGCCATCGGGCCGGCCATTGACAACGGTTTCTACTACGACTTTGACCGCGAAGGCGGATTTACCGAAGAAGACCTCGAACAGATCGAGGCCGAAATGAAGAAAATCGCGAAAGCGAACTACCCGATCGAGCGCTTTGTTTTGCCGCGCGAAGAAGCGCGGGCCTTCCTCGTCGAACAGGATGAGCCGTACAAAGTCGAGATGCTGGACGCGCTGCCGGACGAGGCGGAGATCTCGTTCTACCGCCAAGGCGACTTCACCGACATGTGCGCCGGACCGCACATACGCTACACCAAAGGCATCAAGGCCTTTAAATTGTTGAGCGTGTCGGGCGCCTACTGGCACGGCGACGAAAACAACAAAATGCTCACCCGCATTTACGGCATTTCGTTCCCGACCAAAGCCGAACTCGACCATTACTTGAAAATGCTCGAAGAGGCCAAAGCGCGCGATCATCGGAAACTCGGTCGCGAACTGGGCATCTTCATGATGTCCGACGCCGGCCCGGGATTCCCCTTCTTCCTGCCCAACGGCGTGGTGTTGAAAGATCTTCTGGTTGACTACTGGAAAGAAATCCACGAAGAAGCGGGTTACGTCCTGGTGCAGACGCCCATGATCCTGTCGCGCAAGCTCTGGGAGGCATCGGGCCACTGGGATCATTACAAAGACAACATGTACACGGTCAAAATCGACGAAGAAGATTACGCCGTGAAGCCGATGAACTGCCCCGGCGGCATGCTCGTGTACCGCAACGAACAACACTCGTACCGCGATCTTCCGATTCGCATGGGCGAGTTGGGACTGGTGCACCGCCACGAAAAATCGGGCGCGCTGCACGGATTGATGCGGGTCCGCGCCTTTACGCAAGACGACGCGCACATCTTCATGACGCCCGACCAGATGGCCGATGAGATCACCGATCTCGTTCGCCTGATCGACCGCGTCTACAAGACGTTCGGCTTTGATTACAACGTCGAATTGTCGACTCGCCCCGAAGATTCCATGGGGGCGCTCGAAGATTGGGAGCGCGCCGAGTCGATTCTGAAAGGCGTCCTGGACGATTTGGGCGTCGATTACGAGATCAACGAAGGCGACGGCGCCTTCTACGGGCCGAAGATCGACTTCCACATCCTCGACGCGATCGGCCGAAGCTGGCAATGCGGCACGATTCAACTCGACTTTCAGATGCCGCAACGCTTCGATCTCGAGTATGTCGGATCCGACGGCGAGAAGCATCGCCCGATCGTCGTGCACCGCGTGGTGTACGGAGCGCTGGAGCGCTTGATTGCGGTCTTGATCGAGCACTACGCGGGTAAATTCCCGCTCTGGCTCGCGCCCGTGCAAATGCGCGTGCTCTCGATCTCCGATCAACAGCGTGATTATGCCAATGAAGTGGTGAAAACCTTGAAAGCTCACGGCTTCCGCGCCGAACTCGATGCGCGCGACGAGAAGATCGGTTACAAAATCCGCGAAGCGCAATTGGCGAAGATCCCCTACATGCTGATCGTCGGCGATCGCGAAGTGGACGACGCGACCGTCTCCGTCCGCAGCCGCGACGAAGGCAAACTGGGAAGCCTCGCCCTTGACGCGTTCATGGAACGTGCGATGAAGCTGGCGGACGCCAAAAAATAAACGGATCACACCATCGACCACAT
>JBMNTA010000039.1:0-8174 GCA_050945495.1 Saccharofermentanales bacterium | reverse complement strand
GGTTCAAACCGGCGCATCGAAAGCTCCTGTACACGATGTACAAGATGAATTTGATGAGCGGTCCGCGCGCCAAATCGGCGGACGTCGTCGGCCAGACGATGAAATTGAACCCGCACGGCGACCAGGCGATTTACGAAACGATGGTGCGTTTGACGCGCGGCAACGGCGCGCTCCTGCATCCGTGGATCGATTCGAAGGGCAACTTCGGCTCGGTGACCTCCCGCGACATGCAATACGCGGCATCGCGGTACACGGAAGTGCGCCTCGATCCTTCGTGCGAAACCCTCTTCGGCGGCCTCAACAAGAATGCGGTCGATTTTGTCGATAACTATTCGGGGAGCATGCAGGAGCCCGTGCTCTTGCCGGTGACGTTTCCCACCATCCTCGTCAACCACAATCAGGGCATCGCCGTCGGGATGGCGAGCAACATCTGTTCGTTTAATTTAACGGAAATCTGCGAAACCACGATCGCCTTGATCCGCGATCGCGACGCCGATTTGCTCGAGACGTTGCCCGCGCCCGACTTCCCGACGGGCGCCTACATCATCTATGATCCCGACCAAATGCGCGACATCTACGCGACGGGTCGCGGCAGTTTTCAGATGCGCGGCGCCGTGGACGTGGACCGCAAGGCCGGGCGCATCGAGATCCGCGAAATCCCATACACGACCACCATCGAGGCGATCATCGACGACATCGCCGACGGGATGAAGAAGGGCAAATTCAACAACATCTTGAACGTCAGGGACGAGACGGACCTGAACGGCCTGTGCATCACCGTCGAATACAAGCCGTCGGCCGATCCCGACATTCTGTTGCACAAGCTGTTCACCTCCACGTCGTTGCAAAGTTCCTTTGCGTGCAACTTCAACGTCTTGATCGACAACCGCCCCCGCGTGATGGGCGTGCGCGACCTTTTGTTGACATGGGTCGAGTGGCGCAGCGAGTGCGTGCGACGGGAGGCGCGGTTCGACGCCGACAAAAAGCGCGATCAACTGCACCTCTTGCGCGGACTCGAGACCATTCTGTTGGACATCGACAAGGCCATTGCCGTCATCCGCTTGACCGAGAAAGAAAAAGATGTCATTCCGCGCCTGATGCAGGCGTTCGACATCGACGAGATCCAGGCGGAGCACGTCGCCGACATCAAATTGCGTCACTTGAACCGCGAGTACATCCTGAAGCGCATTCGCGACATCGAGGCGCTGGAGCAAGAGATCGATGACCTGGAGGCGTTGATCAAGAGTCGTTCGCGGGTGCGAACGAAAATCATCCGTCAGTTGGAGACCGTCATCGAACGTTACGGACGCGAGCGCAAGACGCGCCTGATCGCGCCGGAGGAGATCGAGGTTCCGGAAGAGGAGGACTTGATTCCCGATTACAACACGCGCGTCTTCTTGTCGGAAGAAGGCTACGTGAAGAAGATTGCGTTGACGTCGTTGCGCGGCAATTTCGACATCCGCGTCAAAGACGGAGATCGGATCGTGCAGGAAATCGAATCGACGAACCACGCCGAGCTTCTCTTCTTTACGGACAAGGCCCAAGTTTACAAAATCATGGCCTGGGAGATCGAAGACCATCGGCCGTCGCAGTTGGGCGAATACACGCCGAACTTGCTCGAGATGGACGAGGATGAACGCGTGGTGTTTGTTCATTCGGCGCTCGAACCCTTCGAGGGCGAGATGATGTTCATCTTTGAAAACGGCAAAGGCGTGCGCGTCGATGCGGCGCATTACGAGACGAAACAGCGCCGCCGCAAGCTCGTCAACGCCTACGACGATTCGTCGCCCTTGGTCGGGATGGCGTACATCGCGCCCGACACCGATCCCTCGTTTGCCGTGCGCTCGAAGCGCAACAAGCTGCTCTTGTTCGCCGCGTCCCAAATCGTGAAGAAAGCGACGCGCACCGCGCAGGGCGCGATGATCTTGCGTTCCAAGAACGACGTGCTGACGGATCTGTATTCCGAAGACGACCTGTCGTTCATCGACGATGTCGAATATTACCGCATCCAAAAGACGCCGACGGCCGGACGTTACATCCGCGAAGAGACGCTGGAGTGGCGCCAATTGACGCTCGACGACGCGCCCGAGGCGTAAGGTGAACGAGCCGTTTCTGGAGACGATCTCGACCCGGCCACGCGTATCGAAGCGCGTCTGGATCGGCCTGGTGTCGGCGCTGGTGATCCTCGCCGCGGTCGTGGGCATCGTCTGGCGGGCGACCCGTCCCGACTTGCCCTATGCGATGGGGGATTATCGCCGCGCCGCGGAGGACGGCGACGACGGTCGCGTGCTCGACATCTACGACGCCTTGCGGCAACGCCGCGCCGATTTGGAGCAAGACGGCGATCGTCATCGGGCGCTCGTGTCGGAGGCGACCGAGATCATCGATGCCATTGAGTCCGAGACGGCCGAACGCGGCACGGCGTTGATTCTCTCGACGGCGGACGGGCGGACGTTGAACACGGACGAACTCGCGTGGCTCGATCGCTTTGCCGCCATGGCGGGCACCTCGTTTCATCGGGCGATCGAACAGATTTTCGAGCGCTACCTCGAGCGCGACCTCGATCGCGCGTCGCTCCAAAACGCCGTACGCAACCTGTCGGCGGTGCCGACTTTCGCGCGCACCTACGGGACGCTTTTCGAACAGATCGATCTTCTCGATGGGTTGCGCGAACAGCTCGAACCGATCGATGCCGCCGCCGAGGCGGGGCGCCACGATGCGGTGGCGCTGGCGCTGGAAGACCTCTTGGAGGCGGATGCCCATCGCGGGGCGGCGCCGATCGAGGGCTATTTGGAACGGCGCATGGCGGCGGCACGCGATCTCTTTTACAAAGAACAGATGCCGATCTTGCGCGACCTGATGGCCCATCGCAAGACCTACAGCGCGTTTGCCCGGATGGAATTGCTGGCCCGTTGGCGGCCGGACGACGAAGAAGTGCAGACGTTGTATGCGCGCTGTCTTGAACACCACCCGGGCGACGTCACCGTCCATTGGGACCCCGTGGAACACTTGGCGATCAAGCCGATCATCGCGGACGCCGCGCGCGCGTTCGACGGCGATCGATTTGCCCGATCGGCCGATTTGGATTTGCTTTTGATCGATGAGTTCGAAGCGATCCTCGGCAAACTCTACGAGAACGATTACGTCTTGGTCGATCCGCACGCCTTTTTAAACGACGACGGGACGCTTGCCGGCGTATCCTGTCCGCGCGGGAAAAAACCGCTCGTGTTGGTGTTGGAAGACTTTTACGCGTCGTTTCCGCGCGCCGAGAGCGGGATCGCCATGGCGCTCGATTGCGATGACGACGGCCGGATCGTCGGATGTTTGCTGGATGAAGACGGGACGTGGCGATCGGATCGTTCGTTTTCGGCGATCGGGATCGTCGAGACCTTCATCGACGCCCATCCCGATTTTTCGTTTGACGGCGCGACGGGGGCCATCGCGATCGTCGGCCAAAACGGTCTGTTCGGTCACCCCGTGGCCGACGTTCAGGATTTGGCGCTGCGACGGGAGGCCGAGCAATACGACCTCACCGTGCCGCCATCGTACGTCACCGATTTCGAGGAAAACCGCGCCAAGGTCGAACGCATCGTGTCGGCGCTTCGGGCCAACAACTGGCGGATCGCCGACGGCACGTACGGTCGCTTGCATCTCGCCGAAGCCTCGCTCGACGACATCCGACAGGACATCTCGCTCTCGGAGCGCTTCGTCGAGCCGTGGACGGGGCCGCTCGACACCTTGTACGGGCCGTTCGGCCAACACATCACGTACGATGCGGCCAAGATGAACCTGTGGATCGAGGCGGGACGCACGCTTCACAGCGGGCATGATGTGCGAGCCTATTCGGTGGCGGGCGACCGCTACGTGTACACGGCGCGGACGTTTTGTTCGGGGTACGGGCTTCGTCGCCCGGGGGAATTCAACCTCAACCGCTTTTTCAATGCCGCCGAAGTGATCGATCGCACCGCGCGACCGTGACGTCACGCCGACTCGAAGAATGCCCGATACAGCGCGCTGACGGCGCGCTGTTTTTCGTAGTGCCGCATCATGAACAAGAGGCTGATCTCGAAATAGTCCAACAGAACCATCTCGATGGAGATCTGTTCTTTGGCCAACGCGGCCGTCGCCTGCGATAAAACGCCGACGGTATCGCGCATCCCTTCGCCTACCAACATGATGATCGAGAGCTGGCGAACGATCGTAATCTGTTCGAATCCCAACTCATGCGTCAGGCGTTGCCGCAAGACGAGTTCGCGCTCGAGGGGGAATTGATCCTCACGTACGACGATGCTCACCGAGTCGATGCCGGTGGGGACATGTTGGACATTGATGCCGAGTTCGGCGAAAATGGCCAAAATTTTGCTCAAGATGCCGACTTCCTGATTGATGAGCACGCGGCGCAAATTGATCGTGCAAAAGTTGTCGGCCGCGGCGATGCCCGTCAGGGTGCGGTCAATGTGGGTGCGCTCCGGAATGATCCGCGTGCCCGCCGCTTCCGGGCGATTCGTGTTGCGGATGTGAATCGGGATATGCTTTCGAAGCACCGGCTCCAGGGCTTCCGGATGGATGATGGAAAAGCCGATGTACGCGAGCTCCCGCATCTCACGGTAGCTCATTTCCGTCAACGCGACGGGATCCTCGATCAAATCGGGATGGACGGCGTAGACGCTGTCGCGATCGGTCCAATTTTCATAGACGTCGGCGTCGACCGCCGCGGCGATGACGGCGCCCGTGATGTCGGACCCGCCGCGCGAAAAGGCGATGGTGTCGCCGGTGGAGGTGCGACCGTAAAATCCGGGAAACACGACGATGTCGCAGGCGTCGGCCAAGGCGGCCAAATGATCGTAGGATGCCGGCGCAATCTCCGTGTGGCCGGCGACCGATTCGAGGATCAGGCCCGCATCGCGCGGATCCACCATGCGTGCCGGCGCGCCCAACGTACAGAGGTACCGTGCGACGATTCGAGCCGACATCCGTTCGCCGAGCGCCAAGACGTTGGCTCGGGTGGCGGGCGTTTGCAGATCGAGATGAAAGATCGCCTCGTCGAGGTGGCGTTCCATGTCCTCGATCAAATCGTTCGACAGGCCCAAATCGGTGACGATCTCGCGGATGCGTGTCACGATGGCATCCCGCGGGGCGGCATCGTCCCGGCCTTCGGCATGCGCGCGAATGATGTCCAAGAGCCAATCCGTGATCTTTCGGTCGCGATGGAACTCGGCGCGCGCGCCCGGCGCGGAGACGACCATGATGCGTCGCTCGGGATCGGCGAGCATGATTTCGCACGCCTTTCGAATCTGACGGGCGTCGGCCAGCGACGAGCCGCCGAATTTACATACGATCATCCGCAAGTCCTCCTCGCACGCGCTTCGCCCCGCGCCCGCAGCGTCGAGGCGTCTGTCTCGTACCGGCGTTTCCAGTGGCCGAGGCCGCCCAAGCGAATGATCAGCCACTCGATGCCGCGCTTGAGCCGGACGGTGCAAATTTCGCGCTTGCCGCGCCGCTCCGTCAAGACCACGGCCATCCCGCACCGCTTGCCGGACCACACGTCCGTCAGCAATTGATCGCCGAGCATCAAGGCGTCGACGGGCGCGATGCCGCGCTCCTTGAGATCGGCCAAAAGCGCCTTGGTGGACGGTTTGCGGGCTTCCGCGACGTAGGGGATGTCCAAGGAGGCCGCAAACGATCGGGCGCGAGGTTCGCGCGCGTTGGACGCGATGACGGGAAGGATGCCGGCGTCGGCGACCCGTTGAATCGTTTGACGGGCAAAATCATCGCCGACGTGCGCCCCGTGAAAGACCAGGGTGTTGTCGATGTCGAGGTAAGCGATTTTGTAGCCCTCGGCCGCCAGGCGCTCAAAATCGAGCGCCTCAAGCGACGGGACGATCCAGTCCGGGAAAAAATGTTTTTGAAACCACCGTTGCGGCATCGGAATGTGTTCTGATTTTGTCATACGCATACTTTACCATGTTTCGTCGGAGCGGGCGTCGGTTGCCAGTCATACGCCTTTCCCTTAAAATGGCGTTATCAGTGCTTCATGAAGAAGCGATGGAGGTTACCTATGATCAGTGCCGGAGATTTTCGCAACGGAACGGGATTTGTGCTCGACGGACAGCCGTGCCAAGTCGTTGAATTTCAACATGTCAAGCCGGGCAAAGGGTCGGCCTTTGTCCGCGTTAAATACAAAAATCTTCAGACGGGGAGTGTGGTTCAAAAGAGCTTCAACCCCTCGGACAAATACGAGCCGGTTCAATTGACGTACCGTGACATGGCGTACATTTACCCCGACGGGGACTTGTACTACTTCATGGATCAAGATTCGTACGAACAGATCCCGATCGGCAAAGAGATGCTGAACGACGCCCTGCAATTCCTGAAGGAAGGCATGGTGTGCCGCGTGGTGAGCTGGGACGGTCAAATCCTGGAGGTCGAGCTGCCGACGACGGTGGAACTCGAGATCACGCAATGCGAACCGGCCGTTCGCGGCGATACGGCGCAGAGTGCGACGAAGACGGCGGTTCTCGAGACGGGCGCGGAGATCCGCGTGCCGCTGTTCGTCAATCAAAATGAGATCGTTCGCGTCGACACGCGCACGGGAGAGTACATGGAGCGCGCCTAGTCATGGACGGTGACGGCCGCAAGTTTTCGATCAAAGGCGAGCGGACGATGTCGCAAGGCTTCATCGCCCAGTACGCGGCGGAAGCGGCCTTGCACACCGAAGGCGTCGGCGGGCTCAATGCGGGGGTCGCATCCGGCTTGAAGGAAGCGATCGGTCTCGCATCCGAAGGGCGCGGCGTGCGCGTCGTGTTTCGCGGGGAGGCCTCCGACGACGTCATCATCACCGTGTACTTGGACGTCATTTTCGGCTACGTGATGCCCGATGTCGCGTGGTCGGTTCAAGAACGCGTCAAACGCGATGTGGAGCGCTTTACGGGCTTGAATGTCGACGCCGTGCATGTGCACGTCGTGCGCGTGCTTGAGCCGGAGGCAGCTTCCGTGTCCGATGACGGGGACGCCCATGCAGAGGAGGACTATGTATGAGTCGCGGGGTACGAACCATGATGATCATTTTGGCCTTTATCGTGGCCTTGGGCTTTTTGATCGGCCTTTTGATGATCATCAGCACGAACATTCTGACGGGCATGATCACGGTGATGCTGGATGTCGCGCAGCGGCAACCGGGGCGCACCATCGCGATCGTCGTGTGCATCGTCGGACTGTTGGTCGCCGTCATCACGTTGGTCATTTCGTTCATGTCGGGTCGCTTGCGGAAAACGCGCATCCGTTCGAACGATATCGGCCACATTGAAATCGGCGTGGAGGCGTTGGAGAACATCGCGCTCAACGCGGCCAAGACGTCGCAATCCGGCGTCAAATCGGCCAAAGCGCGCGTGGCTCCCGCCAAGGGCGGCAAGCTGTTCCTGCGCATGGTGGTGCAGACGTACTCCGACGTGGAAATTCCCATCATGATGGCGCGCGTGCAGGAGCGCGTGAAGAAAGACATCGAGAAATACGCCGGCATCGAAGTCGATCACGTGGGAGTGCGTGTCAGCCGTGTCGAAACCGTTGCCCCGCGGGTGGAGCGCTGAGACGGCCATGCATCGCAACGAATCGCCGAACAAAACGCCGAAGGACGATCGTCCCACGCTCTCGCCGACCGTGGTGGGCGCGATGATCGGATTTTTGTTTGCGCTTCTGTGGGTCATTTTCGGATTTTGGAATCTGCTCTTCATCGTCCTCATGTCGGCCTTGGGCGCGTTCATCGGATTCCGTTATTTCCGTGACCGCGAGACGCTGAAGAAGTTCATCGATAAAATTTTGCCGCCGGGTAAGTTCAGATAGGGGCACGATCCATGAGTCGTCACACCGCGCGAGAAAAAGCCATTCAATTTTTGTACGGGCTGGAGATTCGCCCCGACGATCCGGAGCGCCAAAAAGAGCTCTTCTTTCGGTACGAGCGCATCCATTCCGACCGAGACCGCGCGTATTTCGAGCGCGTGGTGGACGGCGTGCAGGCGCATCGTGACGACATCGACGCCATCATCGAACGCTACCTTCGCGGGTGGACGTTGGAGCGCCAATTGATCATTGATTTGTCGATTTTGCGGCTGGCCGTCTACGAGATGCTCTTTGACGATGAGGTGCCGAGCGACATTGCGATCTCCGAAGCCGTGGTG
>JBMNTA010000038.1:0-8593 GCA_050945495.1 Saccharofermentanales bacterium | reverse complement strand
TCGACGTACGTCGACGGCGGCGGAGGGACCTCTTGCAAGTGCTTGATCGCCACGGCCACCGACGATTCGCCGTCAAACGGCAGATGCCCCGTCAACATTTCGTAAAAAACGACGCCCAGAGAATACAAGTCGGAGCGGGCCGTCACTTGACCGCCGCGCGCCTGTTCGGGCGAAAAATAATGCACCGACCCCATGACGACGCCGCCCGTCAACGTGATCGTATTGGTCGTCGACGCTCGGGCGATGCCGAAATCGGCCACTTTCGCCACCATGTCTTCGGTGATGAGAATGTTTTGCGGTTTGATGTCGCGGTGAATGACTTCACGGCGATGCGCGTGTTCCAACGCGAGCCCGATTTGAATCAAAATGGGGGTGGCGTAACGGTAGTCGATCGGGCCGTGGTTCTGGATGATGTCTTTGAGGGTGCTCCCCTCGATGTACTCCTGAACAATGTAACGAATGCCGTCATGCGAACCGTAATCGAGCACACGGACGATGTTCGGGTGGTCGAGGCTGGCCGCCGCACGCGCTTCCGTCGCAAATCGGCGCACGAATTCGGGGTCGTTCGCCAACTCTTCATGCATGATCTTCACGGCGACTTCGACACCGGTGTGCAAGTCGACGGCAAGGTAAACCGTCGCCATGCCGCCCTGCCCGATCATGCGTATGACTTGATATTGTTCCGCGATGACGGTCCCAGCCGGAAATGGTTGTGACGCAATCATTCAAACCCTCCTAAATCAGGCGAAGATGACGACAACGGTCACGTTGTCGGGCGCCCCCGCCTCCAATGTCTGTTCAATCAATGACGCGGCCACGTCGTCGGGCGTCTCGCATTGATCGAGCGCCTCTCGGATCGCATCGGCCGCAAGAATGCCGTGCAAGCCGTCGCTTGACAGCAAAAAACGATCCTTTTCAAGCAAATCCACATGGATGATGTCGGGATCGATGTATTCCGGATAACCGAGTGCCTGGGTCAAAATATGTCGACTCGGATGATGAATGCTCTCCTCTTCGGATAAGGTGCCCATCTCGACCATCCGACTGACGTAGGTATCGTCGGACGTCAGGCGTTCCAAAACATGATCGCGAAGCATGTAGCAACGGCTGTCGCCGACATGCGCGATGTAGCAGCTGTGCTCAAACAACACGACGAGCGTGAGCGTGGTGCCCATGCCCGTGTTGGCGTCGTCTTCGAGACTCGTCAGGTAGACTTTGACGTTCGTCTTTTGAAGCGCCTCTTCCAAGACGGCTTTGATGTGTTCGGGATCGTTGGTATCGGGCAAATGCTCGCGCAAGTACGCGACGATGAATTCGACGGCCGTATGGCTTGCGAGCTCACCGTTTTTATGCCCGCCGAGTCCGTCGGCGACCACAAAAATGAGCGGCCATTCGCCGTCCGATGCGTCGAGCGCGTATGCGTCTTCGTTTCGCTCGCGGACGAGCCCTTGATGCGTCTTTCCCGCGAAGCGAACGCTGTGACTTGTCATGACACGTAATCCTTATCCTTCGCGCGCCGTGCGCGCTTTCGTTTTGATGCGCTTATGCGCAACAAAAGATACCTTTCCCGCGCAACGGTAGGGTCGCCCTCATAAAATCGGTTCGCTTTTTGGCAAGTCAAAACGTTGGGGCAAGCGTGAAAAAGGCTCTTTCATTACCGACTGATTGTATCATGATCCACGGTCAGACGCAACAAAAACGCCCGTTTTAAGCGTTTTTACGCAACTTGGCGATGAAGAATCCGTCGGATCCGTGCCGATGTTTCAGGAGCTGAATCGTGCCCATGGCGCCGTCCGAAGGATCGATCTTCGGACCCCAACGGGCCACGTCCGACGCAATGTCGACGCGTTCGAAATCGCCCCCCGCGGGGCTTTCCAAAAAACGTTCGATTTGACGGCCGTTTTCTTCGGGATTGAGGGTACACGTCGCATACACGAGACCGCCGCCGGGCTTCACATACCGTGCGGCCTGTTCGAGGATCAAACGCTGCGTCATGACCAGCCGATCGATGGCCTCGCGCGTGATCCGCGAACGGATCTCGGGGCGCTTGTCCAAAAGCCCCAGTCCGGAACACGGCACATCGCACAGCACGAGGTCAAACGCGCGATCCCACGCCGGCCGATGCTGTGTGGCGTCGTGAACTTCGCACGTCACCGCCGCATCATGGCCGAGCCGTCGCATCGCCTCCCGCAAGTCACGGACACGCTCCGGCGAGACGTCGCACGCGACGATCGACGCTTGCCGCCCGGTCCTTTCGGCCAGATGGCCCGTCTTTCCGCCCGGCGCCGCGCAGAGATCGAGCACACGATCGCCCGGACGGGCATCCGCCAACAGGCCGACCAGCATGGCCGACCGCGACTGAACGGTGAACCACCCCGCTTCGTAGGCATCCGTGGCCGTAACGGAGTGGCCCTCCGGCGTCACCATGTAGGCGTTCGGGGGCCACGGCGACTTCATCGGCGAAAAGACGGCGGCTTCGTCCGTCGAAAGCCACGCCGAAAACGCATCGGCTTGACAGGCATTGGGACGAATCGCGACCCCTTCGGGCGCTTCGAGCGCCGCGCGACCGATGGCCTCGGCCTCCGCTTCCCCGTACCAGTCGACCAACGCGTCGTAGAGGTCCCGCGGAAGCGCCAACCGATACGCGGCCTCCGCCCCTTTCGGCGGGTCGGGACGTTCGCGCGACAGACGGCGCATGAGGCCGTTCACAAACCCCGTGGCGCGCTCACCGATGAAGCACCGCGTCAGGCGAACGCTTTCGTCGCACGCCGCACGTGCCGGCACGTGATACGAGTAATACAACTGCCAGACGCCCATGCGCAAAATCGTGCGCACCCACGGATCCAATCGGTTGAGCGGACGCGACGACACGGCCGAAAGATCGAGGTCGATCGCGGGCAGGTACGTCAACGTGCCGAAAATCAGGGCCGACGCAAAGGCGCGATCGCGCGCGTCGAGCGACGGATCGCTCAGATGATACGCCGCGCTTTCATTGGAAAACGTGTCGTATTCGAGGACGCGGTGCAGCACGCGCGCGGCCGCCATCCGTGCGGGATCCGAAGGACGTTGTCGAGAACGTTTGCGTCGGCTCATTGACGTCGAGACGAAGCGAGCGAGATGTAGCGCAAGAGGTACAACCCCGCCGTGACGGCCGAAGCGACGTACGTCATGGCCGCCGCTCGCAACACGCGCTTGGCGCCGTCGCGCTGGTCGCCCGTGAGGTAACCGCGCTCATCGATGAGCTGCATCGCGCGGTGGCTCGCGTTGAATTCGACCGGCAACGTGATGAGGTAAAACAAGACGGCGAACGCAAACAGGAAGATCCCCGCGTACATGATGGTATCGCCGATCGCCGACTGCATGAAGAGCCCGATGATGGCCATGAGCGGCCCGATCTGCGAGCCGAGGTTCGCGGGCAGCAAAAGCGCCGTGCGGAATTTGTTCGGCCAATAACCTTGTTGATGCTGAATCGCGTGTCCCACTTCGTGCAACGCGATGCCGATGGCCGCCACCGACGATTGGCCGTACGTGGTGTCCGAGAGGCGCAACACGCCTTCGCGCGGACTGAAATGGTCGGTCAACTGGCCGCGCGCGTGTTCGATGCGGATGTGTCCCAATCCGTGCACATCGAGCGTCTGACGCGCCGCTTGCGCGCCCGTCAGCCCCGACATCGCCATCACGCGGCTGTAGCGGGCAACGTTGGCTTGAACGAGCGCCTGCGCGCATAAACTCAAGGCCATGCCGATGATAAAAACAGTCCAATGAAATCCCATGGCGTCAACCCTTACATGTAAACAGGATGCCGTCCGCGTAGTTGTGCGCGCATTCGTCGCACGCCACGGCTTTACGCGACGGCGGCTGAATTTTCAAAAGTTCAATGGCGCCGTCTCCGCAGACAACGGCCATCCGATGGTCGGATACGTGCAGTCGGCCCGGACGCCCGTCGAGCGGTTCGCCCGTCCACACCGCGGCACGGTGAATTTTAAAGCGCTCCCCTTCCAAGAAGGCAAACGCCCCGGGCCACGGATGCATGGCACGGATATGATTGTGAACATCGATCGCCGATTTCGTAAAATCGATCTCGGCGTCTTGTTTCTGAATGGGGCGTGTCACGGTCGCGCGCGCCTCGTCCTGCGGGGTCAGCGTCACGTCGCCGCGCACATAGGCGTCCATCCGGTCGACGAGGAGCTCCCCGCCGGCATGCGCCAAACGGTCGTGCAGTTCGCCGGCGTCGATGACATCGTCCAAAGCGACGACCACACTGTCGACGATGGGGCCGGTGTCCAGGCCTTCATCCATCTGCATCAGGGTGACGCCCGTCTCCGATTCGCCGTTCAGGAGAACGGCCTGGATCGGGGAGGCGCCTCGGTACTTCGGCAAGAGCGACGCATGGACATTCAGGCAGCCGACCTTGGGCATCTCCAACAGCGCTTTCGGCAATATTTGGCCGAACGCGGCCGTGACGATCACATCGGGCGCCACTTGTTCGAGCGCCGCGCGCAATCCGGCGTCGCGACATGACGTCGGTTTGAACACCGGAATGGACCGCGCGTCCGCCCACCGGGCGACGGGGGTCGGGCGCGTGCGCTGACCGCGGCCGCACGGCCGATCGGGCTGCGTGACCACGAGCGCGGGACGCCGCCCCGCGGCCTCGAGATGGTCGAGCACAATCGTCGAAAAGTCGGGCGCTCCCATGAACACAAAGGTCATGCGGGGTCCCCCTCTTCGGTCTCGGCCTCCCCCGTGAAACGTGGCAAGTCTTCAAACGCACACAGCGGAATTTCGGAATGCTGACGGAACAAAATGCCGTCCAAATGGTCGGTCTCATGACAAATGCACCGCGCGCCGAGGCCCTCGTACGTCGCTTCAAACGGCGCACCGTCCACATCTTGCGCCCGCACGGTCACGCGCATGGGACGCTTCACGATGCCGTACAGACCGGGCAACGACAGGCAGCCCTCCGGGCCGCACTGCTCCCCGTCCGCGGCCACAATGTCGGGATTGATGAAGGCGCGCGCACCTTGACCGTCATCGACGTCCATGACGAAGATGCGGCGGAGCACGCCGACTTGGGGCGCGGCCAAGCCCACCCCGTCGTCATCGACCATGGTTTCTTTCATATCTTCAACGAGTTCACGCAGGCGATCGTCAAACGTCGTGACGGGTCGTGCGTGTTTATTGAGGACGGGATCGCCCTCGGTAAATACCTTGCGAATGGCCATATAAAACCTCCGTTTAGATGGTTTCAGTTTAGCATAGGGAGGTAAAAAAGACCGTCACGGCGGCGCCGTGCGACCGTTACAACGTCGATCTGGGATCGATGTCGACCACGATGGAGACGCGATCGGCGCGCTTCGCGTGATCGGCCGCGTAAAACATCAGTCGCGTCAGCGGCTCGCGGTCCGGTTCGCGGACAATGACGCGGAACCGATACCGATTGCGGATGCGCGCGATGGGCGACGGGGCGACGTGGGAGATGACGGTGTCGCGATAGAGGTCGCGATGTCGGGCCGTGACGGCACACGCCACGTCCCGGAACGCTTCGGCCGCCGCCTCGACGTCGCGCGCGTTGAGACCGCGGAATTCGGCCAAGCCGATGTGTCCGAACGGGACGTAGCCCATCCGCTCCCGAAAGGCGATCTCTTCGGCGTAAAATTGTTCGTAATCTTGGCGGGCGGCCGTCTGCACGATGAAGTGATCGGGCTTCACGGCCTGGATGATCACGCGCCCTTTTTTGGTGCCGCGTCCCGATCGGCCGGCCGCTTGCGTCATCAGTTGGAACGCCTGCTCCGTCGACCGATATTCGCCCGTGGCGTACAACTGATCGGCCAAGAGGATGGCGGACAAGGTCACGTTCGGGAAGTCATGGCCCTTGGCGATCATTTGCGTGCCGACCAAAAAGTCGGCGTCGCCGCGTTCAAACGCATCCAAAATGTCGCGATGCGAGAATCGACCGCGCGTCGTGTCCTGATCCATGCGCAGCACGCGCGCCTCGGGATACAGTGCCGTCAAGGCCTCCTCCACTTGCTGCGTGCCCACCCCGATGGCCGCGATGTCGTCCTGACCGCATTCGGGACACACGTCGGGCACGGGCAAAACACGATCGCACAAGTGACAGACCATGCGCGTGGGATCGCGGCGGGCGCCGTACGGATTCACGTGCGACGTCAACGCGATGTCGCACGACGGACACGTCATTTGCCAACCGCACGCGCGGCAGACGACGGTCCGAGAAAAACCGCGACGATTCAATAAGATCATCGCCTGTTCGCCGTACTCGAGCGTCCGCTCGAACAACGTCTCCAGACGACGACTGAAGACCGACATGTGCCCTGCGGCGTATTCACGGCGCATGTCGACGATCTCGACGTCCGGCAATCCGACATCCCCGATGCGGTCGGGCAACCGCAACAGCGACGATTTCCCGATTTTTGTGCGGTAAAAGCTCTCAACTTGCGGCGTCGCCGACCCCAGCACGAGCACGGCACCGTGCATCATGGCGCGCATGCGCGCGACATCCAGGGCATCGTAACGCGGACGTTGTTCGGACTTGTAACTTGACTCCTGCTCCTCGTCGACGACGATCATGCCGATGTTTTCCAACGGAGCAAACACGGCCGAGCGCGCACCCACGACGATCGGCATCTCCTGCCGAAGCACCCGTTGCCAGGTCGCGTAACGTCCGGCGGGGGTCAGGCGGCTGTGCAAAATCGCGACGCGATCGCCGAAACGGGCCGTCAACCGTCGCGTCATCTGCGGCGTCAACGCGATTTCCGGGACCAGGATCAGGACTTGCCGCCCGCGGTCCAAAAAGCGCTCGGCGGCGCGCAGGTAGACTTCCGTTTTCCCACTCCCCGTCACCCCGAACAAGAGGTGTTCTTCCAGGGACGGCGGCGCGAGACCGCGGGATGATCGGTCGATCGCTTCGACGGCCGCCTGTTGCGGTGCGGTCAATGCGGGCGGGGGCTCGGGCGACGCCGACGTCGCTTCTTCCGGCAACGGCCGCGCCACGGGCAAGCGGAAAAACTCAATGATGTTGCGCTTGGCCAGCGTGTTCAGCACCGAAGCCGAGACGTCCGCCGCCTGTTGGATCTCGACGCACGGGGCCGAGGCGTGTTCGAGCAACAATTCGACCACGCGCACCTGTTTCATCGTGGTCCCCTCCCCCGCATCGAGCCACGCCAAGGCCGCTTCGCGATCGACGAGTCGCGCCGCTTTCAACGCGCGATCACCAACCTTCATCACGGTCGGCGGCACCATGATCTGAATGGCATCGCCCATCGTGCAGTACCAGCGGCGTTTCATCTCAAACGCCAACCGAATCTGTTCGTCCGTCAACACGGGACGCGGGGCGGCCAAACCTTCCAAGGGCTTGATCTGCCGGAGATCGATGTCGTCGGGGGGATCGTTGAATACGTGCGTCACATACGCGCGCTCGGGGCGCTTTCGCCGACCGAAACGCACGCGGACGGCGGAGCCGCACACGACATCCTCGGCAAGCGACGCCGGAATGGCGTACGTCCACGCTTGATCGATGGCGCGCGCCGCATCGGCCAAGTAGACGTGGCAAAAGCGGGCCATCGTCTAGGACCGCTTTCGTTCGTCCGCGATGGCTCGAACCTCCGCCATCAACGCGTCCACGGCCTCATCGGCCGGCACGCTCCGGATCACTTGACCGTCGCGAAACAAGGCAAACGCGTCGCGCCCGCCCGCAATGCCGACGTCGGCTTCGCGCGCTTCGCCGGGACCGTTGACGGCACATCCCATGACGGCGACGCGGAGCGGGACATCGATCGCACGCAAGCGCGCTTCGACTTGTTCGGCAATCTCGATCAAGGGCACTTCCGTGCGTCCGCACGTCGGACAACTGATGAGGGTGGCGTGCCGCGAACGGAGCGACAGCGCCTCCAGAATTGCGTACGCCGCGTGCACTTCCTCGACCGGGTCCGCCGTCAGCGACACCCGAATCGTGTCGCCGATGCCTTCGGCGAGCAAGGTGCCGATGCCGACGGCCGAACGGACCACCCCTTCGGCCGGGGTGCCGGCTTCGGTCACGCCCAGATGCAACGGATAATCGCACGCCTCGGCCAACAGCCGATACGTGGCAATCATGAGCGCCGGCGACGAGGCCTTGGCCGAGACCACGATGTCGTAAAAGTTAAGCTGCTCCAATGCGCGGCAGGCCATGATGGCGGAAGCGGCCAGCGCCTCGGCGTTGACGCCGCCGTAGCGTTCGATTTGGTCTTTGGAAAGCGAGCCGGCATTGACGCCGACGCGAATGGGAATCAGGCGTTGACGCGCCATCTCGACCACGGATCGCAAGCCGTCTTCATCGCGCATGTTGCCGGGATTGATCCGAATCTTATGGACGCCGGCGCGCATGGCGGAGAGCGCCAATCGGTAATCGTAATGAATGTCGGCCACAATGGGCATCGGCGACGCGCGACAGATGTCCGCCAGCGCTTGGGCGGCCTCGGCGTCGGGCACCGCGACGCGCACCATCTCGCACCCGGCGGCCTCCAAACGCGTGATCTCTTCAAGCGTCGCGCGGACATCCCGCGTGTCGGTCGAACACATCGATTGCACCGATACG
>JBMNTA010000037.1:0-9067 GCA_050945495.1 Saccharofermentanales bacterium | reverse complement strand
ACATGATTTCATGATAACAGAAATTCGTAATGATATATATATACTTAAACATATTAAACAAAAATACCAGCTGAGAATTAAATATGATTTTTTAATAAAAAATTTCATCCCAATTGAACAAGGAACAAGGCATTCAACATTACAAGGTTTTACTAAGTTTTTTTCTGATTTAAACAATGGTTTGAGGTTGGATTTCACTCCTACATATTTTGAAAATAAGATAGTATTTATAACAAAAAAAACTTTATGGGATGAGCTACCAAACAAAAATAAAATTCCGATTACTTATTTACCTAATCCTAATGATGGAGGAGAACCTAATCCGATAAAAACAATTCCAGCTTTACCTGATTGTATAGCTTATTTTACCCCTAATTATAATATATGCTACCAAAACATTCTTCTCAAAGGAGAAAAAATTAAAACAATAATTGTGTTTGATACACAGGCCAATAGTATACAACAAATGCTGCAAGACAGAGCAAAATTTGAATTTAATTTAATAGTTCTATCCAACAGTTTGAATCCTATTAAAATCGATCAAATTCCTTGTTGGAATTGGTTTAAAGAAGAAATTGAAATTGTGAACGCATTATGATTAACTTCCGAAACATACCAAGCAACGAAATAGACGAACTCATCAACAATCTTGATGAGAAAGTTGCGTACGTAAATTCGGAATTTGGCACAGATTTAAAATCTTATGGAAATATTTTGCGAATTGCATTAAACGCAATTCAACAAGAAACAATTGAAAATTTAATCGAACGACTTGAAATAAACCGTGAATTAGAAAATGCTTTGGATAATGCAGGTGGCTATTCCCTTGATTACTTAAACGAAAATAATCCAAAAGCAGAATTACTTTCAATACTTCATTACCTCGGAAATAATTTACCAAAGCAAAAAGTTTTATTGAATTTTTTAAATGCTGAAACCGACAAAAGAATTATTGCTATTTTCGACAATAACGATTTGGATTTTATCAGTAAACACATCACAAACCGAAAAGTTGAAGTTGTATCTTTTTCAGAGTTCAAAAAATTCACAAAGGAGTACAAACAAAACAAAGTTTTGGTTTTTCATTCATTTAATGGTCAAAAAGATTTTGATTATCTCTACAATTTAAATAATGAAGTTCGTTTGGTTGTTTACAAGCAAGAAAAAAACTTGTATCACAAATACCTTAACCAACGCAAGAAGCTAATTGAAGCCGAAACAAAATCAACAGACCGTTTTTCAATTTGCGGAATAGAATACAAAGAAGTTCGAAATAATGTAACAGACATAAGTGCAACTATTAACGGTATTGTTTCCAGATTGGACGAAATGACAAATAGAGCGTATGACAGCTACAAAAACGATTCTGATTTATTGCTTGCTGATAGCGAAGAAAAATTGATTTATAAAATAATTACCAATATTGGAACTTTGTTTTTGGAAAGTAACGATACCATTTTTACTGATAAAGGCGAATTGAACAAAACATATAAAATCAAAGTTGGCGACAAAATCAGAATTTATCCAAAGGAACAGTTAGCCGAAAATTTGTATCAAGTTGCCATAGAAACAGAACCCGATATTTTTGGAAAAGTTGAAGAAGACTCAAAACTTTGGAAACAATACATTGGAGAACTACGGAAGAAATTAGGAAACGATTTACTCTACCAAAAACTTAAAGAAAAAGGTCTTCGTGTAATGCAGGCAACTCTTGATACTTACGGAGGAGAAAGAAGTTTACGGAAGTTTCCGATGTATAAAAATGATTTAAGAGCCATTTTGAAACTATATTTCCAAGATAAATCCGATAATGAAATTGATACGATTTTAAAACCTATTCTAAAATCAAAAACAACTTACAACAGCACAATGATTGTTCTTGGTCGTGGTTTGAAACAAGAATTGCGTTTGTTTTTGAAAGAAAATAAAGTTGGCGACATTTTACAAAAACGAAATTTGAACGCAACAACCTTAAAAGAATTTATTGATAAAAATATGCCAATACACACGGTTATCAGCAAAGAAATCATCAATGAAAATGTTGAAGAATTAGAAGAAACCATTTTGGGACAAATTGAATTATGAGCGTAAAAGAAAACAGAGATATAGTTATTGAGCGAGTTCGGAAAGAAATAATCGGACCGGGTTCAGACCTTTTTTATTGTAAAGAAGATTTTAGCGATGAAATTATTGAAGGAAAACCTTTACAACGCTATTTTTCGGGGATTTTGTTTCCAAAACAATTACTGCCAAACCCAAGCGATATTGACGAAAATCTAATGAATGATGAAAATAATCCAAACGATGATGAAAATGATGATGATTCAGATGATGTAAGCATAGGAGAAAACAAGAATAGTGAAAACAATAATGAAGATAGTGGAGAAGACGGAGACGGTACAGATACTCAACCTAAATACACCGCAAAAACATTTTTTCCTTCACATTTCGGAATTACGTTTGCGGTAGAAAATACTTGCGAAAAATTTAAAGCGGTTATTAGCTTTGGAAACTACATCAAGGCAAAACCCGAAGAAATTAAAATTCCTTTTAGTGGCGAAGGAATACATTTACTGAATGAACACGGTTTAAATCATTATGTTAGTTATGATGAAGCGAACAAAACACTTTCGCAAGTCAAAAAACTACAACGAACAAAAGACGGAAATACAACCGCAGAATATCAGGCATTTCAAGACGGTTTAAAATCGTTTGGCAAAGTAACTTCTTATGACCACGCTTTGTATAAAATCATTTCAAAACTATTTTTCAAAGACAAATACAAGCGTATTGACAACTTAATTGAATTTGAAGTAACCATTGCGGACATTCTCAATGCAGAAAATCAACATCTTGAATTAAAATTAGCAGAACAACCGAACATCAAGACGGAAAATTGGAACAAGGAAATGAAAGAAAACCTTGTTTTCCATTTAAAACTCTATACCAATTATCCCGATAAGTATTACATCAAAGCAATTATTGAAAATAAATCGTTGATTGCAAAAGACAAATTTTCACTCTCAAAAGAAAAGGTAAATCAATTAGCGTGTTTTCAAACTGAAATCAGAATTGAAAGTGAAAAATTATTGCCGTTCAGAGATTACAAATCGCATTTGTACAAAACCGATGAAGATAAAATGTTGGATTATCTCTATCGTGAAAAATTGGCTTTCGGTATCGGACACAACACGGCTTGTACTTGGGAAAACGCACAATCGCCAAACACGCCACAATGGATACAATCTACATTTTTGCCCGAATACGATGTGAAAAGTCAGAGTTCAGAAACGGAAAAAATCAAAGGCGAAATTCTGAACATAAAAAACCTTTCTGTTTACAATACGGACAAGCAAAGCATTATTTCCAATCTCACGAAAGTTGCAGAAGCATACAAACATTGGATTGAAGATGAACGCAAATCTGCAAACGGAAATGATTTAGGTTTACAAAACATTGCAAAGTGTGAACAGATTTACAATCGTATTAGCAACGGAATAAAGTTACTTTCAAAAAACGAAAACGCTTTGCGTGCATTTCAATTAGCAAACACAGCAATTTATTTGCAAATGTTCCAAACCGCACAACATTTCAATACAAAAAAAGAAGGCTACGAAGTTTGGGAACGAAACGAAGTTTTGCAACACAACTTTCAAGATTATGCAACTTTGGATTTTCCTTCAAATAGAATACCTGAATGGCGACCATTTCAGTTAGCTTTTATTCTGCAATGTTTGGCTTCGTTTGTTGATGAAAACAGCAACGAAAAAGAGTTGATTGATTTATTGTATTTCCCAACAGGTGGTGGAAAAACGGAAGCATATTTAGCAGTTTCGGCTTTCTTGATTTTTTGGCGAAGAATAAATTATTCCGACAGTTATGACGGAGTAAACATTATTATTCGTTACACTCTACGTTTACTTTCTGCACAGCAATTTGAACGTGCTTCAAAAATGATTTTAGCTTGTGAATTTATCCGAAGCAATCATAAAGATTTAGGCGAAACAAAAATCTCAATAGGTTTTTGGGTTGGTGCTCAAACTATTCCAAACTTATTGAAAGATGCAAAAACCAAACTTGATAACACGCTAAAAAAACTAAACAAAGGCGACAACTTTGTTGTAAATCCTTTTCAGTTATCAAATTGTCAATGGTGCAATACAAAAATCATTTCTAAAATAAAACAAGCGGACACGGTTTATCAAATCGGACACAGAATTGGGAAAACAAATTTGCAAAGTTATTGTTTGAATGAAGCGTGTCATTTTTCAGAAACAAAAAGCGGTTTGCCCGTTGTGTTGATTGATGAAGATATTTATTCAAAACCACCAACAATTCTTTTTGCAACCGTTGATAAATTCGCAATGCTTGCTTGGAAAGGCGAAGCCACAACTTTTTTCAATGGAACAAATCGTAAACCTGAATTGATTATTCAAGACGAGTTACACTTGTTGAACGGAACTTTGGGAAGTTTAGTTGGTTTGTTTGAAAACGCATTGTTACGACTTTGCGACAATCCAAAAATCATTGCTTCTACGGCAACCGTTAAAAACGTGGACAAACAAATTCAAGGTTTGTACGGACGAGAAGCAAGTGTTTTCCCGCAGTATGCAACAAATGCAGATGATACGTTTTTCTCAAAAGTTATTGAAGAAAGTAAACGTAAATACATTGGCATTTTGCCAACGGGAAAAACAACCGTTGTAACAAACTTGCAACTTTTGGCTTCATTACTTTATGCACGTTTGGAAATTTGGAAACAATCAAGCGACAAAAAAGAAGCAGATAGTTTTTGGACAATACTTTCGTATTTCAAAAGTTTGAAAGAAATTGGACGTTTTTCAAACAAAATCAATTCAGAATTAAAGCCGATTATTAAGCAATTACAAGTTCGTTATTTGAACGATGATTTTGTTTCAGCTAACAATTACAACAAACTTTCTTACAGAAATCTTGAATTGACAAGTCGTATTCCGAATGAGAAAATCAAAAAGAATTTAGACAAGTTGGAAATTGAGTTTAACGGAAACATTAAAGAACACACTTCTTACGATTTAGTTTTAGCAACGAATATGATTAGTGTCGGTCTTGACGTTGGCAGATTGGGTGTAATGGTAATGAACGGAATGCCACCGAACACAGCCGAATATATTCAGGCAAGTAGCCGTGTTGCAAGAAAAAATGAAGGTTTGGTTTTAACGCTTTACGACCCATTCAACAGCCGTGATTTATCGTATTTTGAAGATTTTGTTCAGTTTCACAAAACATTCTACAAACAAGTTGAACCGTTAAGCGTAACGCCATTTGCGGAAAATGCTTTGGATAAAATGTTGTTCACTTTAATTCTTGCGTATTTCCGACACTCAACGCAATACACCGCTAACGATATGGCAAACGCATTGATTGATGATAAAGTAAAAAATGAATTACGAAATAATTTAATCACACTTTTCCAAAATCATCCATTCGCTCAAAACGATTTAGAACTCATTACAGAAAAGTTAGATGACATTTTGAGAGATTGGAAAACAAAGATTAACGATAATAAAATCAAACATTACTATTGGAAAGACCACCCGAAAGAATCGTTGATTGTGCCAATGCAAGAAAAGAAAAACGATGATGATACATTAACAGCAATGCAATCTATGCGAAGCGTAGAGCCAAGTGCTGAAATACTAATCAAACAATATTAGAATATGGCATTTGACAAAATAAAACACGGAAGAAGCAAACATATTTCAAATTATGGCGGAGTTGGTTCATTGATTGAAACAACAGATAATTCTATTATCATAGAAACTTTTGATGAATGGGGTTACAGTGAATTAAATGAAAAATTAGCTCATTACATTATCAAAGATGACCGTTTATTGCAACGCTTAAAAAATCGTTTTCCAAACTTGAAACATTTGGTCGCAATTCCAACGGACAGAGATTCGTTTTTACACAACGTAAGACCAAAGGCGAGTTATTTCCCGAAATGGTTTTATTGTACCCGTTGCCATCGTTTTGCAAATTATAGTGAATGGAAAAAGCGTTGGACAGCTTCGGGTAAAAAGACGGATTTTTTCAATCCGCCAAAATGCAGCAATAAAGATTGCAAGGAAAATCACTTAGAACAAATTCGTTTTGTAATGACTTGTGGCAATGGACACATTCACGATTTGCCTTGGGAATTTTGGAATAATCGTTTACCAAGCGATAGAAGTCAGCAATCTGATGAAGAAAACGACAACAAAAATGAAAAATCAAACGGACCTCAATTAGACTTTTCAAAAAAGTGTTGCGACAGCCAAGATTTGATTTACAAAATAAGCCGTGAGAATACTGAACTTTCAGGTATTTGGGTAGAGTGTAAAAATTGCAAAAAGAAAGCGAACCTAAAAGGTGTTTTCAATTTTGAACAACCGTGTTTGGGTAAAAAATATTGGTTAAAGCCCGACAACGGAAAATTTCACGAAGAAAATTGTTCAGCCAAAACAAGTGTAAAACTCAAAACGAGTAATAGCGTTTATTATGCCAATTCTTTGAGTAGTTTGTTTATTCCTGAATTGCAAAATCCACTTTCTTCTGAAATTAGACTTGACATTGACAATATGGTTGAAAGTGGTCAATTTACACCTGAACAAATTGTTCAATTAGTCAGTATTCAAAAGAAAATAGACAAAGAGTTAATTCAACAATATTTAGAAACAGGCGACATCAAATACATTCCAGACAATATTTACCGAGAAGCAGAATACAATTACTTTTTAGAAAAAGAACAGCCCGACAACAAGCAAATAAAATTTCGTGTAATTGATTGTAGCGAACAAATCAACGGTTTTTCTAAGTTGGTGAAAATTGACAAGCTGAAAAAAACAACCGTCCAAACTTCGTTTACCCGAAACGAACCGATTGATGTAGATTCAATTTTACAGAATCAGAATGAATATGAATATACTGTTCAACGACAATCTGTTTCTAAAAATAATTTTGAAACTAAAACTTTACCTGCATTAGAAAGTTATGGCGAAGGAATTTTGTTTGTTTTAGACGAACAGAAATTGAAACACTGGGAACAACAGCAAGAAGTGATTGAACGAACTGGAAAAATAAAATCAAACGCTCAAAATGCAGATTGGAAATCACATCAAATTATCGCTAAGACATTAACACCAAAGAAAGTTTTAATTCATACGCTTTCGCATTTACTAATGCGTGAATTGGAATATGTTTGTGGTTATCCTGTTTCGTCTTTATCAGAAAGATTGTATGTGAGTGAAACAATGCACGGATTTTTAATTTCGGCTTTTGACGGAACAGACGGTTATTTAGGAGGTCTTTCTAACTTGTGTAATGACTTAGACAACCTAAACAACATTATCAATAGTGCAATTTTAAGAGCAACCGACTGTTCTTCCGACCCGATTTGTATAGAATCAGAAGGACAAGGCGTTGGACAATTAAATCTTGCAGCTTGTCATTCTTGCACATTAACACCCGAAACAACTTGTGAACTTTCCAACTTATATCTTGACCGAAAATTGATAGTAAGCAAAGAATATGGTTTCTTAAATTCGACAATAGATTAATTGCCCACGCTTTTGGTAGCACATTTGCATTTTTAGCCAACACACAAACCCACGCTAAAAAATGCAAAAGAGCTACCAAGCCAACGCACCACGAAACATCAAATGAACGGACAAACAAAATACGAACAAGAAGGGCGAACAGCTAACACGGTATTGCCAAAAGCGGGGTTAAAATGCTAAATTCGAGGTTTGCACTTCAATCTCCGCCAAAAACGAATTTTATTCGTTTTTTATATTTAAATTTAACTCATAATAATTCGTTTTGGCTCGCCTCGGTGCAAAATCGAAAGTTTTCGACTTCGATTTTCCCGCCTTCGGCAATACCCAAAACGTTAGCGTTTATGCAAAAAAAGACACAGCCAATGAATGGATTTGAATACATATTAACAAAACAAATTAGTTGGGCAGACAGAAACAGTGTTAGACTGGTTGGTAGTAAAATTATTAAAGGTAGACCTGCATATACCGAAAATTTGGATAAAAACCTATTTGAACCATTATTACCTGAAACAAGAACTGAGATTGAAAAAGGTGATGGTGGTGAATTAAAAGGAGATTCAACCAAATCCGCAAAAATGTGTGCTGTTCATTCATCTTCTGCCATTGGAGTAAATGTTTTGCAATATTGGAAAAACAAAAATATTTCTGATTTGGCGTATGCACTTGGACTTTGCAGGAAAGACAATAAATCAGCGAATGAGATTCATTTTGAGCGAAAGTTTAAGATAAGTGACAAGTTTAAATATGCCCCGAATATTGACTCTGTAATACTCAATAGCGAAAATGAAAAAATTAAAGCCTTTGGAATTGAATGTAAATTTTCAGAAGCATATTCATCTCGTAGTCATCCAGGTCTTAAAGAAAAGTATCTAACAGACATTTTAGAACAATGGGAAGACATTCCAAACTTATTTGATTTTGCCAAAACGATTAGCCCACAAGACAAATCTTTTAATCATTTACACCCAGCACAATTGATAAAACATATTCTTGGATTAAAAAAGGAATATGGGAAAAGTGGATTTAGATTACTTTACTTGTGGTATGACGTGCTTGGAGAAGATGGTTGCAAACACAGAACTGAAATTACGGAATTTGCAAAAATTGCGAAACAGGACAATGTAAAATTTCATTCAATAAGTTATCAGGAGTTGATAGCAAAGCTTAAAAAGGAGTATTACAACGGAAATGAAAAATATATTGATTATTTGACAGATAGATATTTATAAAAATGCACAAAACGCTAACAAAGGCTATATGCAATAAGGGTTTCAAGGGTAATTCAAGCATTCTGCCCCGCCCAAACTTCGGTGTAGGTGGACAGGTTTGTAGCCCGCAATCCCTTACTGCATATAGCCTCAGCCGTTATAGCCAACTTTAGTAAACTACAAAACCAAAGACAATTAAAATGAGAAAGAGTAAAATGATTTGACTGACAATTTCTCTCTTTTTCTCGTTGTCATCTTTATTTTAATAATTCGTCTATTTAT
>JBMNTA010000036.1:0-9579 GCA_050945495.1 Saccharofermentanales bacterium | reverse complement strand
AACTTCGAACGGGATGCCGCGGTGGCCGATGACGGTCGTGTGCAACGATTGGTAGCCGTTCGATTTCGGCATGGCGATGTAATCGCGGAATCGACCGGGAATCGGTTTGTACAGTTCATGGACCAGCCCGAGCACGGCGTAGCATTCGCTCACCGTCGGGACGATGATGCGCGTGGCGAACAAGTCGTAAATCTCATCGAGTTGTTTGTTTTGATCGCGCATCTTGCGGTAGATGCTGTAGAAGTGCTTCGGGCGCCCTTCGATCTCGGCCTGAATGCCCATCTTGCCGATCTTGTCCGTCAAATCGGTGACGATCTCGTGGAGGTACCCTTCGCGCTCCGAACGGCGTTGCGACAGCATGCCGACCAGCTCATAGTAAGCATCCGGATCGAGGTAACGAAGGCTCAAATCTTCAAGCTCCCACTTGATGCGATGGATGCCCAGTCGCGCGGCCAAGGGCGCGTAGATGTCGAGTGTCTCGCGCGCCGTCGCGACCTGTTTGGCGGGCTCCTTGTATTTGACGGTCCGCATGTTGTGCAGACGGTCGGCCAATTTGATCAAGACGACCCGGATGTCTTTGGCCATCGCCAAAAACATTTTTCGGAAATTTTGAACCTGCATTTCCTCGCGCGAGGAATACGAAATCCGCGACAGTTTCGTGACGCCGTCGACGAGCATTTCGACCTCTTTGCCGCACGTCTCGCGGATGTCCAGCAAGGTGACGTCCGTATCTTCGACGGTGTCGTGCAGCAACGCGGCGGCCAACGTGTATTCATCGACCAACCCCAACTCCAAGAGGATTTTCGTCGCGGCCATGGGATGGATGATGTACGGCTCGCCCGTGGCGCGGAATTGATTGCGATGCGCGTCTTTCGCCATCGCGTAGGCGCGTTCGATGATGGAGGCATCGTCTTTGTGCGCGGCCGCTTTCCACGCGGCCACCAACTGACAAAACTCAATGTCGGTACGCTCCAGCGTCGCTTCCTGTTCCGGGGTTTTGTGCGCGGCCGCTTTCCACGCGGCCACCAACTGACAAAACTCAATGTCGGTACGCTCCAGCGTCGCTTCCTGTTCCGGGGTATAGACGACATCCTCGGTCATGGGCGAAGCACTCCTTCATCCGTGAGACGCCGCCACATCGGCGTCTCGGAAAGTTTGGGTCGGTGGTCGCGGTCCCGCCAGTCCACGGCGTAACCTCCCGCGGCATCGTCTGCCAAGACGCAAAGCCCCGCCTGTTCGAGGATCGTCAGGATGAGCAAAACCTCCAGCGGCCCAACATGTCCATTATACCGATGCCTCAAGAGCCATGCCAGGCGCGTGGGACGAAATTCGATCGGCTCATCGTATCGTCCGGCGAGCTCTTTCATCAAACGCCAGAGCGCGACGATGTCCTCGCGCGCAATCGACGGCGTGCGGTCAGAGGACGTCATCGTCGCCGCGCCCGCCACCCACGACCGATAGGCGTCCGACGCCGCACGATCGAGGCGATCTTCATCGGCGGGTCGAATGTCCGTGACACGCAATTGCAACGACCGGCGCCCGCGCCACGTGTGGATCTCCACGGCGCCCAAGGCGTCGACGCGATCGCCCGCGGCAAAGAAATCTTCCTCAAATCCGTGCTGAAACCAGATCGCATCGAGCGGCAACCCATCGTCCGACGCGAGCGTCAATTTCAAATGACGACCGCCGCCGACGCGACGCACGTCCACGATCGTCATCCGCGGCACCCACACCCGCGGTTTCGGGAAGCCGTGCCCCGTGGGTTCGAGCACGTCCCAACGCTCCACCAGGGCTTCCGAAAGCTCCGACCGTTCCAAAACGAGGTCGACGTCGATCGGCGCTTCCCGCATCGTGCGCGGAATCCGCTGAACGTAGACCTCCATCGCTCCGGCAAACGCCGATAACCGCGCGGCCTTCAATTCCACGCCCGCGGCGCCTTTGTGCCCGCCGTAACGATCGAGCAGCGACGCGGCTGCGTCCATGCCCTCGATCAAGTTGATCTCGCCGAAACTCCGCGCCGATCCCTCGAGCAGGCCGTCTTTCTTGGTCAAGGTAAACGACGGAACGCGCAAGCGCTCGACGAGGCGGGCGCTGACGATGCCCAGAACGCCGGCGTGCCAGTCATCGCCGACCGCGATGGCCACGGTGATTTTTCGGCCGTCGGCGCGGCGCAACACATCGGCCAGCGCTTCGTCAAACGTCGCCTGCTCCACAAAGCGCCGTTCGCGGTTCAAATCGTCGAGACGGCCGGCGAGGATGGCCGCGCGACCGGCGTCATCTTCCAACAGGAGGTCAAGGGCAAGCCGCACGTCGCCCATGCGTCCCGCGGCGTTCAGACGCGGCCCGATGCCGAACGCGATGTCTTCGGCGCGAACCGTGTCGCCGCCCATCGTCGTGACGGTTGAAAGCGCCTTCAGACCGGCCGGCGCGTGGGCATCGAAACCGGCCAATCCCTCCGCGATGATGGCCCGATTGCATCCCGTGACGGGCATGACATCGGCGATGGTGCCGACCATCGCGAGCACGATCAAGGCCTCGCGATTCGGCACGGTCGCGCCGCGACGGATGTCGAGCGCCCGGGTCAACATCAGCGCCACGCCCGCCCCCGCAAAGTCATGCCACGGATGGCGTTCCCCCGGAATCGCGGGATTCACCACGGGGATCTCGCCTCGGACAAAATCGGTCGGCGGCATGTGGTGGTCCGTGACGACGACCTCGATGCCGCAACGCGCCAAATACGCGATCGCCTCCGGCGAACTCGTGCCCGTGTCCACCGTGATGACGAGGTCCGGACGACGCAACGCGATCTCTTCGGCCATGGCCTCCGAAAGCCCGTAGCCGTCATCGAATCGATCGGGAATGAGGCAGGAAACGTCGATGCCGCGCGCCGAAAAGTAGCGCGCCAAAAGCGCCGTGGCCGTCAGACCGTCGGCATCGTAATCGCCGAAGATGAGGATGTCCGGGGCCTCCGCGGCCGACACGCGCTCAATCGTCGCGCACGCGCGATCCATGTCGCACAGAAGCAAGGGGTTCGGGAGGTCGTCCACGGACGCGAGGTCGAGGGCGTCCCGCCGTTCCCGCGTGTTCCACCCCCGTGCCGTCAGGATGCGCTCGACGATGTCCGTGCACGCGTCAACGTCGCCTTGTTCCAAAAGATGCCAAGGCGTCGGTGCGAGCCAATTCAACGATTCGTGACGAGCTTTGTGTCCCAGCATGGGCAACCCTCCGCAAGAGAAAGGAGGCCCGCCGAGCCAACGACGGACCTCCTCTGTTTCATTTGAGAATCATCAGCGTTTGCGCTTTCTGGCGGCTTCCGCTTTTTTCTTGCGTTTCACGCTTGGCTTTTCGTAATGCGAACGCTTACGAACTTCCGCAAGAACGCCAGAACGAGCGCAGGAACGTTTAAAACGTCTCAGCGCACTGTCCAGGGATTCATTCTCTTTAACGCGAATCTCCGTCAACCTAATCCCTCCCCTCACAGTGGTTTCTGAGTAATACAAGGTATCATTACTTACCCGCGCAGTATACATGCTATCGCGCGAACGCGTCAAATAAAACGCGTGACGAATCCCCGTGCGCATTTCGAGCGCAAGATGATAAGATAAATAAGTGCGACAAGCGCGCACGGAGACAGAGCCATGGGATCCATTACGACAAAACGACGATTGCATCGAGGCGTGCGATGCGCGATCATGATCGCGCTGATCCTCGCGTTCGCTCTGGTGCCGAGCGTGCCGGTCGCGGCGCAACACCGCGATCACACGACGCACATCGATCGGGCCGACGTCGATCTCGAACTGCACCGCGACGGCACCGTCGACATTGTCGAAACGCTCACCTATCACGTGGCCGGCAAGATCCATGAGATGACGTACGATCTGCGCTTCCCGAGCGAAGGCGAATCGCAGCTCACCTCGCTCTCCGTCGCACGCATCGACCACGGTCAGCTCAATCCGTTCATCGATGTCCCCGAATACGATCCTTTGCGCACCCAACCGCTCGCCTACGCGACGACCTGGATGGACGACCGCGCGCGCATCCGCATGACGACCACCGCGATCGAACATGACGTCGTCGTGCGCATCGCCTACCGATGGGATCGCGGCATCGTCTACAAAGAGGGACGCGCGCTCTTGTCGGGCAATCTCCTGACCGTGCCGCCCGGCACCCCGATCGATACCATGAGCTGGACGATCAAGGCGCCGTCGAACGGCATCTTGTCGCTCCATCGCGCCGTCACCGTCTCCCCGATCGCCATGACGGAGGTCGTGCCCTCGGAACGGTCGCTGCGCTTCGTCGCCAACGAACCGTTTTATTCCGCGGCCTGCATGGGCCTCATGATCACGATGCCCGCCCAACACTTTCCGAGCATCGGCAACGCCACCGACACCACATCCCTGCAAACCTTGACGGACAGCGCCCGCGAGCGCGCGAAGGCATGTGTCCGCGCCGAAACATTCCGTCAGGCGCTGTCGGACATCGCTTGGCCGCTCTTTGTCGTCGGCATCGTCACCTACCTGCTGTTCGTCTTTTGGCAAAACATCCGCTTTCGCCCGATGCCGTCGGATGTGTCGCATCTGTTGACGGCCTCGCCCCCCGTCGTCGCCAAAATGGCCCGCTTCGGCGTTCGCGATCCGCAAATGCTCGTCGCGACGCTGCTGCGCCTCGTCAATCACCGCGAAGTCGAGTGGACGGGCGAGTTGTTCATCTGGCGCAATCCCGACCGCAACGACTTCTCGCAATTCACGCCGTGGGAGACCTTTTTGTTGCAGTGGCTGTTCGCCTACGACGCCACGTACGACCACGTGTTGGCGCCGGAGCGCATCCGCGTCGAAGCGCGTCGGCCGGATTTCCGCGAGCTCGCCCAACAATTCACGCGCCAAATCGATCGGGCGTTGTATGACGCGGGCTTCCTCAATCGCCGCGCCACCCTCTTGAAGCGCATCTTCTTTGCGCTCTACACGTTGGTGTTCGTCGCGATGGCCATCGCCTTTTACAGCGTTTCCTCCGATCCCTTGGCCTTCATTCTCCTCGTGCCGGCCGTTTTATTCGGCACGGGCACGTTCTTCATCCGCTTGAAGACGCCGGCGGGCATTCGCTTTGCGTGGCAGACCCGCCGCCTGCGAAAACGCATCGGCGACGTCGAAGCTTTGATGCAGGCCCCGACCGCATCGATGAGCGACATCGAACGGGTGATCAGCGCGCTGCCGATCGCCGTGGCGATGAATCGCCAAAAAGAATTTTTCAACGGCATTCGCGCCTTGCCGCGGCCGATGTTTGAACGCGCCGCGTACGGGCTGTTGCACGTCTATCGGCGTCTCCCCTTTCCGGCGACGCGCAGCCCGAACTTGGCGACGGACCATGCGCACGTCGACGCGTTAACCGATGATTTGAATGAGATGGAACGTGTGTTGGCCGCGTGGACCGAATTGTTCGGATCGTGCTTTATCTAGACCAACCCGAACGTATCGGGCACCAGGGCCGATACGATGCAGACACAGGCGATGCCCTCGCCGCGCCCAAACGATGTCAGGCCTTCGCCCGACGTCGCGGTGATCGCGACGCGTGCCACGGGCAGGCGCAATAACTCGGCGATGCTCTCGCGCATCGGATCGATCCAGTCCGCCAAATGGGGCCTTCTCGCTTCAATCGAAAACGATGCGTGCGTCAGTTGAATGTGTTCGAGCGTCGTCATCGCCAGCTTGACGTAAGCGCGGCTGTCGGTCGTTCCCTGTTCGCACAACCGATCCGCAACGCGCCCCAGGATGCGTTCTCCGGTGAGTCCGGAGATCGCGTTCGTCAGCGCGTGAAGCACGACGTCGGCGTCGCTGTTGCCCGCAAGGCCCGGCGCCCCGTCCACTTCGATGCCGCCCAGCATGAGCGGGCGTTCGTTCCCGTCCGAAAATCGATGGCTGTCTTGGCCGACGGCGGCAATGGGAATCATCGCGACCCTCCCGAGGATGCATCGCTTCGGCGCTCGGCCTCCGCGCGGGCACGCCGACCCTTCGACGAGCGTTCACGTTCGCGAAGGTAGATGCGTTTGGCCCAGGGCGTCCGCGCCATGGCGCCGACCAACGGCAGACCCAACGCGAAGACCACAATCGCCTCCGTGAGCGCGATGGAGCCGATGGACCCGGCGATGACGATCGCCTTCGGCGATCCGTCGGGCGACAACAAAAACGGCAAATACGTGCCGACCACCAAGGCGTTCAGGACGACGGGCGGCAACAGCGGCAATACGCGTCGAAGCACCGAACGCTTGGGCCCCGGCGCCGTGACGCCCGCCAATTCACGTCGCCAAGGGCGCGCGATCCACCACGTCAAGAGCGCCGCGATCAACGTCGTGAGGCTCCCGAAGACAATGTCGATCACGCCCAGGGGCGACGGATTCAACGCATTCGACAAAAGACATCCGATGAACACGCCCGGAATGGCGGACGGAAACAACGCCGGCAAGGCGGTCAAGGCTTCCGCGAGCCGCAATTGCAGCGATTGGAACGCCATGAACGACGTAATCAACGTCAACGCCACGTACACCGCGGCGATGACGGCGCTTTGCGCAAGCGTCGTCAGAGCGACCTTGGCCCGTTTGGACGTCCGGGGTTTCGAATCGTTCGACACGGGGGATCCGTTACTGATCGTCGCGCGGCCGGACGCGGACGGCAAACGTCATCTCGACGCCGTTGACGTCCCAGGTCTGGGCATGCGCGCCGTCGGGGAGCGGTTCGCCCGCATCCCGAAGCAGCAGTTGATCGGCCAGCACTTCGTCCATGATGGTTTCGGCGTAACGGTCGAGGACGCGCTCCACGTCGTCGCCGCGTTCGATGAACAGATCGATGTGATCGGTCACTTGAAAATCGCTCGCGCGGCGCAAATTCTGCACCTTGCTGATGATTTCGCGGACCATGCCCTCGTCGAGCAAGTCGTCGGTCAATTCGGTGACCAGCGCCACGCGCACGTTGCCGTCCGATTCGATCGAGAAGCCCTCGGCCGGCACTTCTTCGACGAGCAGATCGTCGCGCGTCAGATGGTAGACGAAGCCCTCCACGTCGAGTTCGATCGAGCCGTCGGCCTCCAAGCGATCCATGGTGGCACGGCCGGGCAGCGCTTCGATCAAGGGACGCGCCTTCGGCAAATTGGCGCCCATCATCTTGCCGAGCGTGCGGAGTTGCGGCTTAAAGGCAAAGTCGACGAGCCGGCGATCGTCCCGGGTGAACGTCACCTCTTTGACGTTCAATTCATCGCGCAGGAGATCGACCAACACATCGTCCAAGGGTTCTTCGCCGACCACGATCATCTCCGACAGCGGTTGACGAATCTTCAGGCGCGCCGTGTTGCGCGCGGCATGGCCCAAGGTCACGATGTTGCGCACGCGGTCCATGTCGATCTCGAGTTCCCGGTCGATGCGATCTTCGCGGGCGACGGGATAATCGCACAGATGCACGCTTTCGGGGGCACCGTCGATGTGCCCGGCGACCAAATTACGATAGACCGTCTCGGCCATGAACGGCGTGAACGGCGCGACCAGGCGGGCGAGATCGACGAGCACGTCGTACAACACGATGTACGCCGTGATTTTGTCGGCCTCCATGCCGCCGGCCCAATAGCGTTCGCGCGAACGGCGCAGGAACCAGTTCGACAAGTCATCGGCGAAGGCTTCGATGGCACGCGCGGCGCCCGTGATGTCGTAGGCCTCCAAGCGGCGATCGACCTCGGCGATGAGCGAGTTCAGGCGACTTTCGATCCATCGGTCGATGATCGTCTTGTGTTCTTCGACCGGGAAATCGCGATACGCTTCGCGCGAGAATTGATCGATGTTCGCGTACAGGACAAAGAACGCGTACGTGTTCCAGTACGTCCCCATGAATCCGCGCTTCAGTTTATTGACGGCGTCTTCGGAGAAACGCACGGAGAGCCACGGCTGACTGCCGGAACAGAACAACCAGCGCACCGCGTCGGCACCTTCTTTTTCCATAATGTCGCCCGGGTTCACGACGTTCCCCAGGTGTTTCGACATCTTGATGCCGTCCTTGTCGAGCACGTGACCCAAGACGAGGCAATTTTTAAATGCCTCGCGATCGAACAGAGCGGTGCTGATCGCGTGCATGTTGTAGAACCAACCGCGCGTCTGATCGATCGCCTCCGAGATGAAGTCGGCCGGCATCTGCGACTCGGTGAGTTCTTTGTTTTCAAACGGATAATGGTGTTGCGCAAACGGCATCGACCCGGAGTCGTACCAGCAGTCGATGACTTCCGGCACACGCGTCATCCGCCCCTCGCACTCGGGGCATGTCAAATGGACGCGATCGATCATCGGCTTGTGCAGCTCGATCTCGTCGGGACAATCGGGCGACATCGACTTCAATTCGTCGATGGATCCGATGGCATGACGATGGCCGCAATCTTCGCAGATCCAGATCGGCAACGGCGTCCCCCAGTAGCGCTCGCGCGAGAGGCACCAGTCGACGACGTTTTCCAAAAAGTTGCCGAATCGGCCGGGACCGATGTGGGGCGGAATCCAGTTGATTCGATCGTTGTTTTTCAAAAGTTGATCGCGTAGGCGCGTCATCTCGATGAACCACGCGGAACGCGCATAATAAATCAAGGGCGTGTCGCAGCGCCAACAGAACGGATACGTATGCGTGACGGGTACCTCGCCCATCAAGAGATGTTCCCGCCGCAAACGCTCGACCAGACCGTCGTCGGCATCTTTCGTGAACACTCCGGCGAAGTCGTCGACGTCTTCGGTCAACGTGCCGTCTTCGGCGACGAGCTGCACATGCGGAAGGTCGTTTGCGCGGCCGATGCGCGCGTCGTCTTCACCGAACGCCGGCGCGATGTGCACGATGCCGGTGCCGTCCGTCAGCGTGACGTACGGATCGGCCACCACGTAGAAGGCGCGCTTGCCGGACGCCTCCACAACGCCTTTCGCATACGGGAAGACGGGCTCATACGATTTGCCGAGCAAGTCTTTGCCGTACATCGTCTCGAGGATCCGGGCATCTTCGCCCAGCACATGCGCGTACAACGCCTCGGCGATGTAATAGCGCGTCGTGCCTTCGGAGCCGTCGGGACGTCCGTCGACTTCGCACAACACGTAATGCTCGTCGGCGTTGACGCACAACGCGACGTTCGACGGCAGGGTCCACGGCGTCGTCGTCCAGACGGCGAAGTACGTGTGGTCCTCCCCCACGACCGGCATGCGGACGTAAATCGAACGCTCGGTGATGTCGCGATAGCCTTGCGCGACTTCGTGGCTCGACAGCGACGTGCCGCAACGCGGGCAATACGGAACGACCTTGTGGCCCTTGTAGATCAATCCCTTCTCCCAGATTTGCTTTAAGGACCACCAGACCGATTCGATGTAGTTGTTTTCGTAGGTAATGTACGGATGATCCATGTCGGCCCAAAATCCGATGCGATCCGACATGACTTCCCATTCGGTTTTGTATTTCCAGACCGAGGCTTTGCACGCTTCGATGAACGCTTCGACGCCGTACTGTTCGATGTCGTGCTTGCTGTCGAGGCCGAGGCGCTTTTCCACTTCGAGTTCGACGGGCAGCCCGTGCGTGTCCCAGC
>JBMNTA010000035.1:0-10217 GCA_050945495.1 Saccharofermentanales bacterium | reverse complement strand
TATATATTCAAGTTTCAGATAATATTTCAGAAAAAGAAACCTTAGAGAGGGAATTAAATCCTTTAATGTCAGTTAAAGACGCATATCCTAAAATGCTCTTAACAAATACTGGGCATGGAGCATATGATATTGAAGGAATCAAGATAATGGACTTATCTGAATGGCTCCTAAATTAATAGAAAAGAGTATTCGTACACTTTGAACATGCTATAATATTTCGCGGCTGGGGAACATGTCATAATCATGACAAGGGCTGGGAAGCCCCTATCTCAAAGGTTTTCAGAACCTATATGAAAAATGAAAATTAAATCAGCAAATTGAAAGGGCGGGATATTAAAGTTCAACTTGAAAAATACGCCCATTTTTAATGCAATAGTTTCCGGAAGGAAGGCTTTCAAGCGGGAATATAACCTCGCAGGAAAGAAATTGCTTATGAGTTTTCTCCCGGTACAGACGGTATGTTTACGATTTCGCAATACTGGCTAAAAATGCCGATCTAAAGATGTGGAAAACCGTCTTTTCCAACTTCCTTGGACAAGCGACACAGAACGCTGAAACGACCCCACGAAACCAAATCAACCTGTCGGAAATTCCGACAGGTTCGCACCGAGGTCCCCAAATCATCACGTAAAGTAACTTTTGTGCCCTCTTACACCCGTGCACCCATCACGTATGGATTGTGTTCGCCACGCAAACATGTTTGTTGGCATCGCTCAGGGTGAAGCCTGTTTGGTCGACTACATTATCTATACGGATGACGTGTATGCTAGGCTGATGAAGTAAAAAGCCATGGGGCCATGTGTTGTCCTCGGATACGACGAGCCATTTGACAAGGGATGCGTGGAAGAACACAGCGGGTGGCATGGGTGGAATGGTTGGGAAAGTCCGGTCAATGAATTGGAGGCGCTGATGCGCTACCGCTACGACGACATGAATTTAACCTTAAAATGGTATGGGAATCGACTTCTGCTTGATTGGTATGCATCTCATGATCAGGAAAAGCTTGCCTCGTATTGTGCCGTTTCGCAAGCCGCAGGGCACGTGATGGACCTTGAAGCGAGTGGTTCGACCGAAGAACAAGGCAAGATACCGAACGCTCCGGATCCGAACCGACGATGGCGGCCGCCGCGGTGCATGAGAGGTCATGCAATCCTTACGGGGTGAAAGGCATACGATTTTATGGAATTCACGGATGCTTTGACGGAAAAGATTTTTCAGCACTTTCAGGTGAAAGCGCATCGGTCGTATCCCTTGCTTTTAACGAAGCCGCAGATACGAAAAGAGCTCGAGGCGTTGGAGAACGATCCCCATGCGTCGTACATCCAGGACAACGCCGAGGGTGACATTCGAGGGATTTGCGGTTACGTGGTCGATCCGTCGTCCAAGTACTTACAGACGACGTTGTTTGTCAGTTTGGATCGCAATCCGACATTCATTGCCGATGCGCTGGATCACTTGATCGCGCATTATCCCGACTTGGCGATCCACGTCGGTGTCGAAGCGGACAATCAACTCGTGATCGACGGACTTCAAGCCAGGCACTTTCGCGTGGACGACGACGCGTATTCCACAACGATCGCGCCCATGACCGCCGACGTCCGATCCCATCCGCATGTGGCGAGCGTGACTTTGTCTCAATGGCAGGCGTATCGGGACATCCACGATCGCGCTTTTTCGGATGGCTATTGGACCCACGAGAAGATCGAGCAACATTTTGATGACTGGCGCATCTTCGGCATCCGTGACGGTGCGCACATCCGGGCCTACCTCATCAAGAAAAGTCCCCCGGACCATCCCGCCAGTGAAATTTTCGGCATTTACGGCAAGGATTTACATGATCGGATCTGCCTCATCGAGCACGCCGTCGCCGCAAGCCGCGAGAAGAAGATTCTGTATTATTTTACGGACGATGTCGAAGAAGTGGATGCGTGTCGGGCGCTTGGATTTGACGTTCGGGGCCACTATCTGGATTGGGTTTTGGAGCCCGTGTAGTACTTGTTCCCTGGACACCTTGCCGCGGCGCCCCGATCTCCATCACGTGCGATATTCTCTGAGCTTCAAATGCTTTCTGAAAAGGCCGACGCTGATGAGTGCCGCGATGAGGTCCGTCAACGGATAGGCAAAGAACAGCGTTTTCAGATCGACGCGGAAAAGATAGACGAAGATCAGCGCCATCGGCAACAAGATCGCAATTTGCCGCAACAGGCTCAAAACACTGGAAGCCATGGCTTTGCCGATGGCCTGAAAGTACATGACCACGGTGTAGTAAAACGCCAACAGCGGCAGCCCGACGATCATGCGTCGGAAGGTGGGCACGCATAACGCGACCAAGCCCGCGTCGTTGACAAACAGCGAGAGCAACGGTTCGGCCAACAGATAGAACAATACGGTCGACACGATGCCCGTCGCAAGGCTCAAAAACAGACATAATTTGACGGAGCGCAGCATCCGTTCGGTGAGCCCGGCGCCGTGATTGTAAGCCACCACCGTCAGCATGCCGTAGGCAAATCCCAAAATCAGGACGAAGAGAAACATATAGACCTTGGTGTTCATCGCCATGACGTTGACCCCGGTTTCGCCGCCCAAACGGAAAAGCAACAAATTCAGCACGGCCATGACCACTGCGTCTTCCGATTCGACGATGAAGGACGGCAGCCCCAAACTGAAAAGGCGAGCGAAGCGTTTGGCGGAAAAAATCGGATGAAAGCGGACATGCCGCCGGCGGGTGATGCGCACGTAAACGATCAGGCAGATGAGGAACGACAGAACTTGGGACGCAAGCGTGGCATAGGCCGCCCCGTGGACGCCCATGCGGAGGTTTTTGACCAGAATGTGATCGCCGATGATGTTGATCAGCGCCCCGAGCGATGTCAAGACAATGGAAAGGCCCGCATGCCCCAGCGTGAGCAGAACGCGTGCCATGGTGGCCGTCAAGGTCAAAAAGACGGAGCCCCAGATGATGATGGAGACGTAATCCACGGCCGGGAAAAACAGATCGCCCTTGGCGCCCAGCACCGGCATGATGTCGTGTCGAAAAACGTAGACCAAAACGGTGAGCGGCAGCATGATCACGAGATTGAGGATCAGCCCCGCGCTGACGGTCTTTTCGGCTTCTTCCCTTTGCCCCGCCCCTTGGTGGTACGCCAAGCTGTTCGACGTGGCAAAGGCGAGCAGCAAGCTCAGCGCGATGATCAACCGCTGCACGGGGAAGATGGCGCCCAAGGCCCCGATGGCGTTGGCACCGACTTCATTGCCCACGTAAAACGTGTCGACCATGTTGTAGAGTTCGGAGATGAAATAGCTGAAAATGGCCGGCACGGAGAAGCGCAAGAGCAACGGCAGTAACGGGTCTCGACCGAGATCCGGCGTCCGTTTCCATTGGGCGATCCACCGCCCGATACCGGTGCGTTCCCTTTCTTTGGCCGGCGTGTTTTTGTCGTGATCGAACGTTTTCATGTCCACGCTACAATCTAGCACACTTGGAACGGCACGCGGCTCAACGTAAGCCCGATCGTGCCGTGCGCGCGGATGTTCTCATCAACGCGGCGCACATGCTTGATTCGACTTTTTCTTATGACGGCGGCATTGTCCGCCGCCGCACAATGTCAGTCGTGTCGAACGTTGCCATGATGGCGTTATACATATTTTGCTTAGAATTATTAATTCATTTATTCATTCATTTATGAAGCAAACGTATGGCCGTCAATCTTTAATGAAACTTCATGCCAATTTAACGACAAATTGAGAAAAATCTAAAAAAATCCAGGTATGGTAAATTTATGGTAGGGACTTACATAGAGAGTGAGATGTTTATCTGTGCAAAGTTTTAGAACAATGCCGTAAACATAACTTTATTGGATGATCCTCAAACACAATCTAGCCCGAGACAAAAAGGAGGGAAATCAGGTGTTTAGAAAGAAAAGATCCCGCATTCTCTGGATTGCGATGGCGTTTATTCTTGTATTGAGCGTCATACCGTTTATGCCGGTGAGCGCGGAAGAAGTAACATACGAAAAAATAAAAGGCGGCGACGTCGTAAGTGGTGAATATATCCTATTGGCCAGTCACGGCTATGCCCCCACCGTATTGGATGGTACATGGGTATTGAGCACACAGCTTGATGAAAGCGGTACCCCCGATACGTTGGTGGATGTGCAGGCCGATGTGCTCTGGCAACTGGAGCTGGATGGCAATAACGTCAAATTAAAAGACAGCAACGGTGCGTATATCGCTCCCAAGGGCGGCAATAATAATGGCATTAAACAAGGTGAATATGAATGGCAGCTCCAAGTTAACGCGGACGACTCTGTTTCATTCTTGGGCCAAGGTGCCGATACCGTAAAGTTTGCCGGTAACAAAGGATCCGGTAATCGATTTCGAGCATATAAAAATAAAACCATTGAGGGTAATCCCTCGGGGTATCCCTCAGAGTTCACGCTCTACAAGTTGAAGTCCGGAGAGCCGCCCGAGCCGACCGAACCCACAGACCCGACCGAACCCACAGACCCGACCGAACCCACAGACCCGACCGATCCCCCCACCATCTCCGGAGACGTCGTGATCTATATGCCGGCGAATGGCTTGGGGATTTCCACCGAAGCGGACGGGACACGCCTTAAAGGTCAAGAGGTCACGGTTGACGGAGATACGGTGACGGAAGCTCCGGAGACGACGATCTTTACCGTGGAAGACGCCGAAGGCGGTTATTATTTTGTCGCGGACGGGAAGTATTTGACGACCGGTGAGACCGGCAACAGCCTCACCATGGAAGAGACGGCCAATGAATACAGCATCTGGGTGTTGGAATTGGCCGAAGAAAACACAGACAAAGTCTTCATTAAGAATAAGAACGCTAAGTTCTACGATAATTCACAGTACATTGAATATTACAATAATCTGTTCACCACGTACAAAAAATCGGGTAACGTGGACATCTATACATTCCGCATCTTGCCGGCGCCGACGTCGGTTGTCCCCACGGATCCCACGCAACTCGTAACACCGAGCGACGTCGTGATCTACTTTCCGAAAGACGGTCTGGGGATTTCCACCGTCGCCAGCGGAACGCGCTTGAAAGGTCAAGCCGTTACCGTTGAGGGCGACACGGTTACGGAAGCTCCGGAGACGACGATCTTTACCGTGGACGCCGCCGAAGGCGGTTACTATTTCATCGCGGACGGGAAGTATTTGACGACCGGTAAGACCGGCAACAGTCTCACCATGGAAGAGACGGCCAATGAATACAGCATCTGGGTGTTGGAATCGGCCGAAGAGAACACAGATAAGGTCTTCATTAAGAATAAGAACGCCAAGTTCTACGATAATTCGCAGTATCTTGAGTTCTACAATGATCTGTTCACGACGTATGGCATGAACGGTGACAATCTCGCGATCTATACGTTCCGCATCTTGCCGGCTCCGGATGCCGGTGACGACCCGAATGAGGATCCGACAGGTGATATCGAAGGATTGGCCGTTGAGTCCACGCCGATCAGCGGGGCGAACGTCGTCGCCGATCAGACGATCACCTTGCGTGCCGCGGAGAACGCGGAGATTTATTACACGATGACGACGGATGGCAGCGAACCGG
This sequence comes from Saccharofermentanales bacterium, assembly GCA_050945495.1. Taxonomy (GTDB): domain Bacteria; phylum Bacillota; class Clostridia; order Saccharofermentanales; family DTU023; genus UBA4923. The sequence continues at coordinate 4,627 of JBMNTA010000035.1, read as the reverse complement.
CCGATCCCGAGGCGGGCGAAGCGAGTCAGCTGTACAGCGAGCCCATCGTGGTGACAAAGGCGCCGACGAAGGAGACGCCGATCCGAATCAAGGCGATCGCCCATGTGCCGGCGACCGAAGAGGAAGAAGCGCAGACGGGTGACGTCCACAACTTCATCTTCAAAGCACCGATGACGCTGGGAGACTATCAAATTTATTTCGGACAATTGCACTCGCACACCGATTTATCGGATGGCGCCGGCACCGTCGAGCAGGCGTTTAGACATGCGTCTCAGGTGGAAAATCTGGACTTCTTGGCCGTCACGGACCACTCGAACTGGTTCGAAGGCAAGAGCGGATTGCCCGCCACCGGCACCACACATATGTCGGATGAAAATGCCGAGCAGGTGAACGCTTCCTGGGGGCGTGGCCGCGCGGCCGCACGCAACATCACAACCGACCGCTTTGTCGGTATTTACGGTTATGAAATGACGTGGTCCGGCGGTTCTCCCGGTCACATGAACACGTTCAACACAAAGGGCTTTGAAAACAGAAATGCGCCGCCTTACAAAAAAGGCAAAGCCATCGATGTCCTCGGGGCGTATTACGATACCCTGAAGGAAAATCCGGAGAGCCTGACCATGTTCAATCACCCGGGGGATACCTTCGGCGATTTCGAGGACTTTGCGCTCTACGATCCGATCATTGACCGGTTGATGGTTTTGGTCGAAGTCGGGAACGGCGAAGGACCGATTCGCGGATCCGGCTATTTCCCGTCGTACGAGTACTACACGCGAGCGCTCGACAAAGGCTGGCACTTGTCGCCCGCGAACAACCAAGATAACCACCTGGGCAAATGGGGCGATGCCAATACCGCTCGCACCGTTGTTCTGGCCGATGCCTTGACGCAGGAAGGCATCTTTGATGCTTTGCGCAACTACCGTGCGTACGCCACGGAGGACAATGACCTGTCCATCGCTTACTCGCTCAACGGCCATGCCATGGGGTCCATTTTGGACGATCAAGATGAGATCGTGATCGAGGTTCAAATCGAGGACCCGACCGATGACGGCACGACCACCGTGGAAGTCATCGTGGACGGCGGGCAATCGCTGGCATCCCAGACCTTTACCGGCAACGACGCGACGCTGACGTTTGACAATCTTTCGGCGGATTACGGTTATTATTACCTGCGCGTTACCCAGGAGGACCTCGACATTGCCGTGACCGCCCCCGTGTGGGTCGGCGAAAGCGTGCATGCCGGGATTAAGGACACCCAAGCCGACTTGGCGTTGCCGATGAATGGTGACACGATTACGATCGACAGCCAGATCTTCAACAACGAGAGCATCGACATGGAGATCACCTCCTTGACGTACACCTTTGAAGGGGATGACGAGCCCTTCCATACGGCGGATGTCAGTGCCGTCGGCGACAACGGTCACGTGGCGGCTCGCAGCGAAGAAAATTATCGCTTCGACCATACGTTGGATCGCGCAGGCAGCTTCAATGTCAACGTTAAAATGCAGGTCGTCATTGAAGACATCGAATATACGTTTACGGACGTCTTGAAACTGTACATCAGCGATCCGTCGATCGTTACCAAAGTGCTCGTGGACGGCTCACATTACAACGATTATGTGACCGGATACTACGAAGGCAACATCTCCAATTTCGTCAACATGGGCGCGCGGCTCGACATGCAGGTGCGCGTCACGGAACCGAAGGAAACGGTGACGGCGGAGACCCTCGAAGATGTGGAACTCTTTGTGATTCCCGCACCGTTCAAGAAAGTAAGTAGCTACAACCCGGGCGTCCATCCGACGGCCTTTGAAGATGACTTTGTACAGGTTGTCCGGGATTACGTGCAGGCCGGAGGCACCGTGGTCGTGACCGGATTGGCCGACTATCAAGACGGCGCCTCGCCTTACACGACGTATGAACAGACGAAGAAACTCTTGGAAGGCATCGGTTCCACCATGCGCATCCGCGATGACGAACTGCTCGACCAAGACAATAACGGCGGTCAACCCTATCGCCTCTACTTTGACACGTTCAACGTCGACAGTGAGGATACGGCCGTGCAAGGCATTTTGGACGGCGTGGCCGAATCGGGCTTGACTTACAGCTCGTATTCGGGAGCTTCCGTGGATGCGGGGGAGGGTGTTGCCATCGTTTACGGACATAACACGACGTACTCGATCAACAGCAAAGCCCCCTCGCTGGGACATGACGTTCCGGTGAGTGGTGCCGAAGGCCCCCATACACCGGAACAGATGGTTGTCCAAAAAGGCGACGTCGTCGCTTTGGCCACCGAACAAGTGGGCGAAGGACGCGTGTACGCCGCGGGCACCGTGTTCCTTTCGAACTTTGAGCTCGCTGCGAACGAGGCCCAGTATGCCAACCACATCATGGGCGAAAACTTGCTTCTCAGCGTGCGCAAGGAACTCAAGATCAACACCATCCAAGAGGCGCGCGCCGGCAATCACGGCGAGGTCTTTACCGTGATCGGCACCGTGGCCAACGGCACCGCCGAAGATGGCAATGCCTTCTTCAATACGATTTACATTCAGGATGACGAGGGGAACGGTATCAATGTCTTCCCGATCGATGACAACTCCATTGCTCGCGGCGATCAAGTTCAGATCACCGGCACCCGGAGCGATTATCTGGGCGACATTCAGCTCAGCCTCATCCGCATGAAGAAACTGGACGGTCAAAAAGAGGTCGTGATCACGGACGCCACGACGGCGGAAGCGGACGACTACGATGCAAACTTCGGTAAGCTCGTCAAGATCGAAGGCACCGTTTCGAGATTTACGAAAGGGGCCGAATTCATTGACAACATCTATGTGACCGATGCTTCCGGTGAGACCGCACGCGTCTTCATTGACGGGTACATCGGGTATTCCGATCCCGCATCCCCGAAACTCGAAGATTTCATCAAAGAGGGTGCGACCATATCCGCGATGGGATTTGTATCGAAAGATCCCAACGGCAACCGACTTCGCGTACGCGATCGCTCGGAAATTGTGTTGATCGGACAAGAGAAAGAACCGCTGGCATTCACGGGGATCCCGCAGGATGCATGGAGATTGGGTGATTATGCCCTCGTGTTCACGCTCAACGGTGACGTGAAGAACTTCGTTAAGGCCGAGGTTGACGGTCAAGAGCTCGCGCCGACCAACTATACGTTACGTGCCGGCAGCACGAAGCTCAGCCTGAACGCGAATTACCTCGAGACATTGAAGGTCGGCACACACACCTTGACCGTGGAGTTCTCGGAAGGGGATGCGATCGCCGCAGGACGCGTCGAAGCCTCATTTACGATCGCTGCACCTGCACCGACGGAACCGACGGAGCCTGTCGAACCGACCGAGCCCACCGAGCCCCCGACGGAGCCTGTCGAACCGACCGAGCCCCCGACGGAGCCGACGGAGCCCACCGAGCCTCCGACGAAACCTGTCGAACCGACCGAACCGGGGCCCGTGCCGCCGACCGGCGAAACGACGTGGATCGTGCCGGGCTTGATCGCCTTACTGATCGCCGGTGCGCTGATCGGCATCGTACAGAAGCGCGATCATATCGCAGACTAAACCACGCCTTGCGGGGTTATCCCCCGCAACCGATAACATAGGCCAAGCTCCCCTCCACGGGCAGGTGCATCACCACATCCGGGAAGGGGAGTTTTCTATGGGCAAAATGCCGGGGTGACGGACGCTCTTGGTGGGGGGCGGGGACGATCTTAAAAAAATTTAACGAAGGTATTGCAAAAGCGCCGGTCGTACGGTGGATGTGGCCGAGATTCGCCCTTAAGCTAAGTATGGACGGTCCGAACTCGACGGAAATGATGATGGATGAATAAGCACACGCGACATCGCGGGATCACGATCGTGGTCGCCCTCATTGTGTTGGGGATGTTGGGGTACGGCGGGTTAACGCTGTATCGTCGGCATCAGATGCGCAAAATCCCTGAATTGTCATTTGCCGAAGCATTGGCCTATACGACGTACCGGAACCCCGAGGCCGTGATCACGGTCGGCGTCATCCGAGACGGGAAGGCATCGTACACGGTCTACGGCGACAATGCCGAAATTCTTCCTCCGATCGATCACGTGTACGAAATCGGATCGTTGACCAAGACCTTCACCGCCGCCTTCATTCAAAAGGCGGTGGACGAAGGACGTATGGATCTTGATGACACCATTGACCGCTATTTGCCCTTGCCGGATCGTGGGAATTATCCGACGATCGAAGCGTTGTTGACGCACACGTCCGGGTACAAATCTCACTATTTTGAACGCCCGATGATCGCCAATTTCTTTCACGGCCGCAACAGTTTCCATGGCATCTCCAAAGCCATGGTTTTGGAAAAAGCGGGCGCGTTGCACATGGATCAGACGACGCATCCATTTGTGTATTCCAATTTTGGGTACGCCGTCTTGGGGTTGGTTTTGGAGGCGGTCTACGAGACCGACTACCGAACTTTGATGCGAACGTTCCTCCACGAGGACTTGAAGCTCCGGGATACCGATCTTTCGGACGGTCAGGGGGATCTGGGTCACTATTGGGATTGGAAGGCGGATGACGCCTACATCGCTGCCGGTGGGATCACCTCTACGATGCGGGACATGCTTCTTTATGCGAA
>JBMNTA010000034.1:0-10409 GCA_050945495.1 Saccharofermentanales bacterium | reverse complement strand
ATGTCACGCGCAATGGTCACGCCGTCGTTCGTCACGACCGGCGCGCCGTACGTCTTGTCAAGCACGACGTTGCGGCCCTTCGGGCCGAGCGTGATGCGCACCGTATCGGCGAGTTTGTTGACGCCCGCCTCGAGGGCTTTACGCGCGTCGATTGCGTATTTCAAATCTTTAGCCATAATATGCTCCTTCTATGCTTCGTTTCGGCGATTATTCCACAATGGCGAGAATATCGCTCTGTCTGAGAATGGTATATTCGACGTCGTCGATCTTCACTTCGGTCCCCGCGTATTTGCTGATCAGGACATGATCTCCGACTTCAACTTCCATGATGACGTCTTTGCCGTCAACGATGCCTCCGGGACCCACGGCGACAATCTCCACGACTTGCGGTTTTTCTTTCGCCGAACCCGGCAGCACGATGCCGCCCTTGGTCGTTTCTTCGGCTTCGAGTCGCTTGATGACCACACGGTCTCCCAACGGACGAATGTTCATAACTCATACCTCCCATGATGTGTTTTAAATCCTGAATGATGGGTTAGCACTCTTCTCTATCGAGTGCCAACCATAGAACAATATAGTCAGCCGCACGGCATTTGTCAACCGGCAGAAATCAAAAGATCGTGTCTAAAAGTGAACGGAAGATGGCTTTTTCAGAAAGGAACGCCAAAATGCGCGAATCCGCCACAAAAGCACGGATCGCGGGACTCACCATTTGCAGGGAGGTCAACACCATGACCAGGATCCACACGGTGAAAAGGGCCCAGACGATGCCGACCAAGACGCCACCCAGTCGATTCAGCCATCCGACGATGGGAATGCCGTTGACCACGGGCGTCAGGAGGCGGGCCGCAAAGCCCAAAGCCACGCGTACAACGAGGTAAATAAAAATCAGGGCCAAAGCGCTCAAGACCAGCTGCCAGACGGAATTGACGGCGGAATCCACCACCCCGCTTCCGGTCGAGGCCGAGGTCTGGAGGAGCTTGCGCGACCATGTCTCGGGCATGCCGAGCTTTTCCAAAAACGACGCGACGGCGCCGGGATACGAGCCCGCGGCATCGTAAATGCCGTCCGACAGCGCTTCGAGTCGGTCGCCGAACAGCCCCCATTTTCGCAGTAACGCGGAGAACGGACGCACGAGCACAAATGCCAACGCAATCGAGATGAGCGAACCGATAAAACCGACGGCCGTCAACAGAAGGCCGCGGCGATGGCCCGCCCATATAAACAGAATCAGCAATAAAATGATGACGATGTCAAAGGTCACGTGCGTTGCATCCCTTTCTCGGCCGCCCGTATCGGCGTGCGAACGTTATTGTCTCACAAAATGCGCGGATGCGCCACGTTTTGTAAAATGGGAGCCGAGACCTCCCCAAACGCCGCGTAACTCATGTCACGCGATGTGATAAAATCGATGCCTAAGGAAGGATGCACCATGGCCGACACACAACTCCCCATCGATAAATTGACGCTTTTGTTCATTGCCCGCGAAGCCCCCGGCATCCGGCGCTCCCATCTGTGCGACGCCGCGCTCGCGACGCTCGCGATGGACTATTTCGACGTGGCGCGCGCCCTCGATGAATTGGCGTCCGGCGGCCTCTTGCACCTTGCCGTGCGCAAAGGAGAACGATCGCTCACGGCCGACGAACAGCCGGTCGCCCGGTGCGATCTCACGCCGAAAGGCCATGCCGCGCTGGCGGCGCTGGTGGATCAAATCCCCGCCCCCACCCGGCGTTTTCTCATCGATCATTTAAATGCAACGGCCCTCCGGCGACGCACGGCCGACGCGATCACCGCGCAGGTCGAAGCGACGCCCGAAGGGCATTATCGCGTGGTGTGCCGTCACGACGGCGACGACAACGCCTTTTGCATGTCCTTGGATGTTCCGACGGAGGCAATGGCGCGCAAGGCGGCCGCGACGTGGCGCGAGCGCTCAAGCGACGTCTACCGAACCATCCTAGAATCGCTCTTGGACGATGAGCGATCTTAGCCGACGACGTCCTCCCCGATCACGTCATCGATGATCTCATCTTCCGGAATCGCATAAATCCGCTCCGCGAGCGCTTCGGCGTAGGCGCGAAGATCCGCTGCCTCCTCCGCCGTCGGCAAGCCGCGAACGAGCAACGGATCGAGGCGCTCGGCCGGGTGACGTGCCATCAACCCTTCGAGCTGTTTCACCATCTGCGATCCCCATCCGAACGATCCCAAAAGACCGATCCAACGAACCGGCGGGCGGAACGCGTTCAACATGAGCGCCATCGCCTGGGCCACGGGGTGCGCGCCGCCGAGCACGGTCGGGGCGGCCAGCAGCAGCGCGGCGGCGTTGACCGACGCCGTGACGGCGGATCCGAGATGCACACGCAAATCCTCCCCGGCATCGCCCAAATCAAAGAGCGTGACATCGAGCCCTTCTTCGGCCAGGGTATCGGCGACGATGTCGACCATCTTCGCCGTGCTCTCGTGCATCGAGACGTACGCGATGACGACCGAGCGCGCCACGTGGCCGGACACCATCTGCTCGTATTGCGCCAGGATCGGTTCCGGATCGGTCCAGACGGGACCGTGCGCGGCACAGATGATCTCGGGGTTCAGGGCGCGAACTTGCTCGACGTACCGCGCGACATGGCGCGTCGCCGGCATCATGATTTCCGAAAAATACGCGCGTGATTCCTTCAGCTGAATGGCCGGGTCCGGTCCGCCGGGCGCCGTCGGCGCATAGTGGCTGCCGAACAAGTCGGAACTGAACAAGATCTTTTCTTCCGGCATCCAAAACATCGTGTTGTCGGGCCAATGCGCAAACGCGATGGGCTTGCACTCGAGCGTCACGCCGCCCAAATCAATGACGTCGCCGGCGGCGACCTCATGGAAGCGCTCGGTCGGGATGTGATGATGGACGTCCATGAATTCGGCCACCTTGGCCGTGCCGATGAGGCGAACGTTCGGGAAGCGGTCGCACAAAATGTCGACGGATCCCGAGTGATCCTGCTCCGTGTGCAGGCAGATGAGATCGTCCAACCGATCGATGCCGGCGGCGGCCAGATTGCGTAACAATTGATCGACCGTGTTTTCCTGCACGGGATCGATCAACGCGATGCGCTCGTCGCCTTGAATCAAATAGCTGTTGTACGTCGTGCCGTACGGGGTCGGCATCAAGCGATCGAAATACGGCAATTGGGGATCGCTGGCGCCGACGCTCGTGACGCGATCCGAAATGCGGGTGATGGGCATAAGCAACCTTTCGTCAAAAAAAGAAAAGGAAGCCGTCGGAACGGCTCCCTTGGGCTTCAAGTTCCTGCGTTGGGGGTCAGTCCTCCACCGGCGAGAAATCATCTTTCGTCGCGCCGCAGAGCGGGCACACCCAATCGTCGGGCAGATCTTCGAACGAGGTACCGGGTTCGATCCCCGCGGCCTCATCGCCGATCTCCGGATCGTAAACGTATCCACAAAGATCGCAAATATACTTTTGCATGGAAGTCCTCCTTTTTTTATCTCGCGATGCCTTGCGCACCGCGTCGATTGACGGATCGTCCCCGATATTATACACAATCGAGGCGTATTCTGTCGCGCGGCGTGCGCGTGTTACAGGGAGAATTCGAAGTGCACGCCATCCAAAAGGACGTCGTCGCCTTCTTCGACGCCGGCGTCGAGCAGCGCATCTTGGATCCCGCTGTCGACGATGCGTTTTTGAAAATGCAAGAAGGATTCGGTGTCGTTGAAATTGGTCGATTGCATGAGCTCGCGGATGTACGGACCGTCCACCTCGACGACGCCTTGGACGCGGCGCACGGTAAAGTTGTACTTCTTCTCGAGTCGGTACACCTTTTCGTGTTCCACTTCGTCAAGTTGCGGCGGCGGCAGGGACTGCACGGCGGCGGCCATCGCCTGTTTCAGTTCGTTGACGCCTTCGGTCGTCGCGCCGGAGACCACGAACACGCGGTAACCTTGCGCCTCGATCGCGGCTTTCAGATCGTCGAGCGTCGCGGCATCGACGATGTCGGCCTTGTTCAAGACGACCCACATCGGACGCTGCGACAGCAAATCTTTGTATTGCGTGAGTTCGTGATTGATGGTGTCGAAACGATCCAGGGGATCCATGCCGTCGAACGACGACGCGTCGACCACATGAATCAGGAGACGGGAGCGCTCGACGTGGCGCAAGAAATCGTGGCCCATGCCCGCGCCGTCCGCCGCGCCCTCGATGAGTCCGGGCACGTCGACCAACACAAAACGCGTGCCGTCGACGTCGACGACCCCGAGATTGGGCTGAATCGTCGTGAACGGATACGACGCGATCTTCGGTTTCGCGGCCGACATGACCGACAACAGCGTCGACTTGCCCGCGTTCGGGAACCCGACCAACGCGGCGTCGGCGAGCAGACGGAGCTCGAGATTCAGCTTCAAGGTCTCGCCCGTCTTGCCGGCCGTGGCAAATTTCGGCGCCTGGCGCACGGCATTCGCAAAACACGTGTTGCCTCGCCCGCCGGCACCGCCCTTGGCCACGATGACCTCATCGCCGTCTTGGCGCAGGTCGGCCATCAGGGCGCGCGGGTCGTGGGTCATGACCAACGTGCCGACCGGCACGGTCAAGACGATGTCGTCGCCGGCGGCACCGGTCATCTTGTTGCCGCGCCCCGGCTGACCGTCGCCGGCAAAGAAATGATGTCTGTGGCGAAATGCGTGCAGCGTGTTGACGTTTTGATCCGCGCGCAGGATCACATCCCCGCCGCGCCCGCCGTTGCCGCCGTCGGGCCCGCCGTTCGGGATGTATTTTTCGCGCCGAAACGAGACGGCGCCGTTGCCGCCGTCGCCCGAGCGAACTTCAATCGTCGCGTGGTCGTAGAACATCCGGCCTCACGGTAAAAGAGCGGCGGGCGCCGCTCTTTGGATTCGTTATGCTTCGACGGGGTAGACGCTGGCTTGCTTGCGCTTACGCGACAAGCGCTCGTAGCGCACCGTGCCGTCGATCATGGCGTACAACGTGTCGTCTTTGCCTTTGCCGACGTTCAACCCGGGGTGAATTTTCGTCCCGCGTTGACGGTAAATGATGCTGCCGGCCGTGCAGAATTGGCCGTCGCCCAATTTGGCGCCGAGGCGTTTGGCTTTCGAATCGCGCCCGTTGCGCGTGCTGCCCATGCCCATCTTGTGAGCCAAGAGCTGAAGATTCACATGAATCATGATCGTTCCTCCCTATTCCTTGCTGGTCATCTCGACCGTGACCTTGTCGCGGCCGTAGCTGTGTTCAATTTGCAGACATCCGATCCGAACCGTTTCCATGATGACTTCGGCTTTGAGCGCCTGTTCGGGATCGTCGGGATACGTGAAGGCACAGGCGATGTCGCCGTGGTTCAACGTATACGTCGGTTCAATGCCCGCGATGTCTTGTAAGCTTCCGATCGCCGTCTGCGCAATGGCGGAAACGCCGGCGCATATGGGATCGGCGAAAGGCCACCGATCCAGGGCGTGACCCTTCATGCGAAACCGGACGATGCGTCCGTGTTCGTCGGTCTCCAGGCGGACCCGGATCATCTAGCCGTTGATCGCGTCAATGCGGACGAGTGTGTACGGCTGACGATGGCCCTGCTTCCTGCGATAGCCCTTCTTGGCCTTGTACTTAAAGACGACAATCTTCTTGCCGCGTCCGTGCTTGACGATCGTGCCCGTGACGGTCGCGCCGTCGAGGGTCGGGGTTCCGACGCGAAGCGACGTGCCGTTGGAAATGGCCAAGACGTCCTCGAATGTGACGGTCTCGTCGGGTTCGCCCGGAATGGTCTCGATGAAAATCCGGTCTCCCGGGGAGACGCGGTACTGTTTGCCGCCGGTCTTGATGATGGCGTAATCCATGGTGCGGTTTCTCCTTTATTCAAGTCTCGCCCGATCGAGGTTGCCGCGTATTTTCTCGCAACATTAAAAACCCCGCCGGAGCGGTCGCCGAAACATCATACGACACGGCGGGCACGATGTCAAACGATGATTTCAGGGGATACGTCGACGGCACCGATCATACGGGATCGGCCTCGTGACGCTCCGCCATCTCGAAAAAAGCATCGTATAAGCGATCCAATGCGTCGAGCCGTTCGGCGTATCGCGCGTAATCCTCCGGCAGAAGGTCCGCGGGATCCGCCGCTTCGAACGCCGCCTTTTCCGCTTCCAACGCGCCGATCTCGGCTTCGAGCTCACCCAACGCTTCGCGACGCCGTGCGCGGATGCGACGGAGATCGGCCGGCGTCAACGGCATATCGTCCGCCGCGTCCGCCGCATCCGCCGCGTCCGGTGCGGTCGGACGCTCCAAGAACGCGCGGCGCGCTCGGAGCCAATCACGATAGCCGTCGAAGCGCTCGACGCGATCGCCGACGAAGCCCAGCACTTGATCGGCCATGGCGTCGACGAAATAGCGGTCGTGGCTCGTCGCGATGACGGCCCCCGGATAATCGTCGATCGCCTGCTCCAGGAGTTCGCGCGACTCGATGTCCAAATGGTTCGTCGGCTCGTCCAGAATCAAGACATCGGGGCGTTGCTCCAACAGCGCGCAGAGATACAGCCGATGGCGCTCCCCGCCCGACAACACGCCCAAGCGCTTGATCATCGCCTCTTCGCGGAATCCGAATTGAGCGAGCCGCGACCGGATGGTCGTCTCCGTCTCCGGGAAGCGTTCGCTCAAATACGCGTACACCGTCAGGCGATCGTCTTCGAAGGTGACGTTTTGTCCCATGTACGCCATGTCGGGATCGCCGACGATGCGGAGGTCTCCCCGATCGGCCGCCAGGCGACCCATCAGGATCTTCAGCAACGTCGTCTTGCCGCACCCGTTCGGCCCGACCAGCGCCCACTTCTCGCCCGCCTCGATGTTGAAAGACACGTCGGCAAAGAGCGGATGGTCGAATGCGATGGCGAGGTCGCGCGCTTCGATGAGGCGCCCGCGACGGTCGCGCCGCGGGTCGGGTTCGACGAAGGAGAACGTCATGCGACGGTCCGGATGTTTGTGCTCGGCCAAGGCTTCGTATTCTTCGCGCAGTTTGCGGACCACTTTTTCGCGGGCGTGGTACGACGTCATGTTTCGGTGGGAGAGCATCGTCTGCACGACGCCTTCCTGCCGCTCGATTTCCGCCGACAAGCGATTCAACGTCTTGCCCAAAAAGACGTTCCGCTCATGTTTTTGACGGCGCGCCGCGGTAAAGTTGCCTCGATAGGTCGCAAGGCGATGATGTTCCAATTCGAAAATCCGACCGCAGAGCGCATCCAAAAACCATCGGTCGTGCGAGACGACGACCAGCGTCGTATGGCGCGACAGCAAGTAATCCTGCAGCCATTCCATGCCGTCGAGATCGAGATGGTTCGTCGGTTCGTCCAACAACAGGACATCGCTCGGTTCCAAGAGCAGGCGTCCGAGCGCGACGCGCATGCGCTCCCCGCCCGACAACGTGTCGTACGGCTGATGCATCTGAGCTTCCGAGAGCCCCAGACCCGCCAAATGCCGAGCCAGACGCGCCGCGTAATCGTCGGCGCCCTCCACTTCCCATCGCGTGAGCAGACGGCTGTGTTCAGCGATGAGCGCATCCAGACGCTCACCCTTTGCGCGGTCCATCGCCCGTTCGAGATCGCGCATCTCGCGCTCCATATTCGTAAACCGCGGGTTTTCGAGGATGGCGTATCGGCCGTGATCGTAGGCCAACGGGCGCTGTTCGAGGCGCGAGACGAGGATCGAGTGCGCACGTTGCACCGACCCCGTGTCGGGAGCCATCGTCCCTTCGATCAGCCGCAACAGCGTCGACTTGCCCGAACCGTTGTGGCCGATGAGCCCGATCCGTTCGCCGCGATCGATCGCAAACGTCACGTCCTCGAAGACGGGACGCCCTTGAAAGGCTTTGGATGCGCGATGGGCGGCGATGATGCTCATGAATCGGGACTCCTCCGATTCGCTATTCTACCATGCGTTGCGACCTCCTCGTGATAAAATGAAGCGCAGAGCATGTGAGGGAGGCATTCACGGATGAACGAACGATTCCCGAGGTCCATACCGACCTTCGAAGACCAACACGTCACGCGCGTGTCCCCGGCCGCGGCCGAGGCGATCACGGGCAGCCCGGCGATCGATTACCACGCGATCGCACGGAACATCGCGCCCGGCAAGCGGATTTTTTTCGTCGGCATCGGCGGCATCAGCATGTGCGGCCTGGCGGAACTCAGCCTGCACGAAGGGGTCCAATGCGCCGGCGCCGACCCGCATCCGAACCAACGGACGGCCTATCTTAAATCCCTGGGCGTTCCGATCGCCCACCGCCACGAGGCGGCCTCGATCGATCGCTTTGCCCCCGACCTCGTCGTCTATTCCAAGGCCGTCTTCGACGATAACCCCGAACGCTTGCGCGCCGCCGAACTCGGCATTCCCTGCGTCGAACGCGCCGTCTTTTTGGGCGCCTTCAATCGCCTGTTCCGACGCGTCATCAACGTCATCGGCACCAACGGCAAATCGACGTGCACCGCAATGTGCGCCTTGATGCTGATCGAAGCCGGCATCGATCCGACGGTGCACCTCGGCGCCGAACTGCTCGAATTCAAAACGACGGTTCGCCTCTCCGAGTCCCACCGCCGCGATTTGCTCTTGTCGGAGGCGTGCGAATTCAAGCGTGGGTTTTATCACTACGAAGGGACGCTCACCGTCCTCTTGAATCTCGTGCATGACCACATCGACTGTTATCCGACGCACGACGACTTGCTCGATGCCTTCGCCCGATTCATCGCGCTCCAACCCACGGGCTCGACGATCGCGCTGCCCGCCTACGATCCCGACGTCCCCCGGGTGCTGCAACGCCTCGAAGACGTGCGCCCCGGACATTTTGAGACGCTTTATCCGATCTGGTTCGGCGCCGCGACGGATCGCACCCCCGCGGGCCGTCGCCCCGACTATTATTACGATGATTTCCATTACAACGATCGCGGCGAGCCGTGCTGCGAAGTCGTCCGTGACGGGGTGCACCTGACCGATGTTCGACTGGCCATTCCCGGCGAATTCAATGTCCAAAACGCCATGGGCGCGATCGTGGCGGCCGACCTCGCCGGCGCCGACGCCGACGCAATGACGACGGCGTTGGCCGATTTCCACGGCGCCGAAGGGCGCTTCACCCACACGGGGCAATACAACGGCGCCGAGGTCATCATCGACTACGCCCATCACCCGTCCGCCGTGCGCGTGACGGTCGAGGCGGCGCGCCACTTGCCGGCGAAACGTCTCTGGATCTGCTTCCAACCGCTGACGCACAGCCGCGTCCGCGGATTTTTCGATGATTTTGTCGATGCGTTGAAAGACATTCGCCCGCTGATGATGTCGGAGATCTACGACGATCGCGAGCGCGACACGACGATCAGTTCCAAAGACATCTGCGATCGGATCAACGCGCTCGGGGGCGACGCCCGCTACTTCCCGACGAACGCCGATCTGGAAGCCCATTTGCGCACGATCCTCGAACCGGGCGACGTCCTCCTCATCATGGGCGTCGACCTGCGCAACGTCGGCGACAACCTCACGGGGCGCCACGATCACATGCAACGCGTATAACGAAAGACGCCCGCGCGTTCGCACGGGCGTCTTCATCATAAAGGACAGATAAAACTCAGCGATCGTCTCCGTCGACGTCCGGGGGATCCAACGGTTCGTCGTCGTCCGGCGTAAGGGCGACTTTCGACGTCGCCTCCCCGGGCAACGGTTTCGGATCGACCGCGTATTCCTGATACAGAATTTCGAATTCGTCCGACTCGACCTTCTCGATCTCGAGCAAGCGCTGTGCCAGCGCCTCGAGCAACGCCTCGTTGTCGACCAAAATCTGTTTCGTCTCGCGATACGATTCGTCCAAGATGCGCGCGATCTCTTCATCGATCGCCGACTGCAGCGCATCGGAGTAGTTCGTCACGTGGCCGTAGTCGCGTCCGACAAAGACTTCCTCGTCGTCGTCCGTGACGAAGTTGCCGAGCCGTTGGCTCATGCCGTACTTCGTGACCATGCTGCGCGCGATTTGATTGCTCTTCTTCAAGTCTTGACTCGCGCCCGTGCTGATCTCGCCGAGCTTGATGTCTTCCGCGGCACGGCCGCCCAGCGCCATCTTGATCTCATCCAACAGCTGCGAACGCGTCTTGAAGTACATGTCCTCGTTCGGCTTGAACGCGGTGTACCCGCCGGCGCCGCCGGCCGGGATGATCGACACGCGCTCGACGCGGTCGGTCGTCGACACTTCGCGCAACACGATCGCGTGCCCCGACTCGTGGTACGCCGTCAGGCGACGCTCTTCTTCGTTGATGACGCGGCTCTTCTTTTCGGGACCGATCGTCACCTTGAAGACGGCTTCGGAGATATCGTTGTAGTAAATCTTCGTATCGTTTCTTCGCGCGGCGAGGAGCGCGGCCTCGTTCAACAAGTTGGC
>JBMNTA010000033.1:0-10776 GCA_050945495.1 Saccharofermentanales bacterium | reverse complement strand
GATGCCGCGCCACAAAAGTTCCGACGTCGTCGCCGGCAAGAGGGCCGCCACCGCCAAGACCACGACGCTCGCCGTCGTCGATTGGCCGAGATAATCGGCGCCCCGTTCCCACAGTTGCGGCACCTCCGCCCAGGTCAACCACATAGGCCACACGGTCGCGAGCAACGCGCGCACACACCACACAAACCACCCGGCAAACAATCCCAGAAGCGGCGCCGCCCACAGGAGCGAACGCTCTCGGACGGTGCCGAGCACCGACGCATGCGGCGGACGAAAGACGGCCACCGCCAACGTGATGACGATCATGGGAACGATGCCGCAGAGCAAGATGCCCCGCAACCCGAAGGCCGCGATCCCGCCATCGTAATGCACGGCGGACGTCCAATGCCCCGTGATCTGCAGGATGTAGAAAATGATCAACAGGCACGTCGCGGCGAGCGCGCCCGTCAACACCATGGGACGAAGACGCAGCCCCTCCCGGGCGGCCGTCGCGTCCCGACGCGCGCGCGTCTCGACCACGGTCAGTTGCGGACGGTCGTTGGACGGAGGCGCGGGCATCTTCGTACCACCTTCGGCTTAATCGGGCGTCACACGCGATTTTTCGGGATCGCGCGCCGCCTTGCCCTTCCAAATGAAGCGAATGGGCGTGCCTTCAAAATCAAAATTTTCGCGGATGCGGTTTTCGAGATAACGCTCGTACGAAAAATGAACGAGCCGTTTGTCGTTGACAAAAAAGATAAACGTCGGCGGTGCGACGGAGCCTTGCGTCCCGTAGTAAATGCGCAACATGCGACCTTTCTTTTGCGGGGCCGGATGTTGCACCGCCGCCTCGGCGATGACGTCGTTCAGAACGCTCGTCGACACGCGGCGTTGCGACGCTTCGTAGACGCGCACGATGAGCGGAAAAAGATCGGAAAGATGGAGTCCCGTCTTGACGGACGTAAACACCACGGGCGCATACGGCATGAACTCAAACCGTTGACGGAGCGACCGCTCATAGGCCTTCATCGTCACGCCTTCGCCGGCGACCAAATCCCATTTGTTGACGATGATGATCGAGGGTTTGCCGTTGTTGTGCGCAAGCCCCGCGATGCGCGTATCCTGCTCCGCGACGCCTTCGACGGCGTCGATCATGATCAAGGCGACGTCGGCGTGTTCGATGCTTCGACGCGAACGCAACGCACTGACGTATTCGACGTTGTCGTCAATGCGCGACGGGCGCCGCAAGCCGGCCGTGTCATAGATATGGAAGCGACCGAACGCATTCTCGATGACGGTGTCGATCGCGTCGCGCGTCGTCCCCGGCATGTCGGAGACGATGCTGCGGTCTTCCCCGATCAAATAATTGCAAAGCGACGACTTGCCGACATTGGGGCGTCCCGTGACGGCCAACGTGATCGCGGAGGCCTCGATGTCGTCCCATCCGTCCATGTCACGCATGGTTTCGGTGATGGCATCGAGCAATTCCGTCAATCCCAGTTTGTGCGTCGCGGAGATCGGATAAGTCTTTTCGAAGCCGAGTTCGTAAAACGCGTAAAACTCGAGCGGATCGGCTCCCGGCCGATCCGATTTATTGACGGCGACGACGATCGGTTTGCCGCTTTTGCGCAACCAATCGGCCATCCGATATTCGATGTCGGACAGGCCCGCGTGCAAGTCGGTCAGCAAGCAGATGACGTCGGCCAATTCCACGGCGATCTCGACTTGGCCATGCACCAATCGCTGCATGCCGTCGTCGCCGAAATCAATGCCGCCCGTATCGATGACGTTGAAGGTGATGCCGTTCCAATCGGCTTCGCCCGTCACGCGGTCGCGCGTGACGCCGGGATTCGGGCCGACGATGGCCGTGCGCGTCCCCGTGAGCGCGTTAAAAAGCGTCGATTTACCGACGTTGGGACGGCCGACAATGGCAAGCGTTGGGGTGCTCATGGAACACGGACTCCGACGGGGCGTTCAGGCGAACAAAAAGCAACGTGCCTCGGGCGCGCTGCTCCTTCGTTCGCGATCGCGGCCTTCGCTATTTGTCGTCTTCGTCGTTCGCCACAACCTCGCGCCCGTCGTAGTAACCGCACGACTTACATACGAGATGCGGCGGTTTTAACGCGTGGCACTGAGGGCAACGCGACAGATTGACCGGATTCAGTTTCCAGTTCGCGGCACGATGGGTGCGCGATCTTTTCTTCGACCATTTACGTTTCGGTACAGCCATGGTACACCTCCCTGGTCTTAATGTTCGAGGCGCCCCGAGGGGCGCACCTCATGTATTATCTTGAATCGCGCCGCATTTGTCAAACACGGCGTCAAATGCAACCAAACTAACTCAAAAGCTTGCCGTACGAGGTGGGACGGCGCTTTTGCTCGGGTGCGTCGTCGCCCGACGTCTCCACATCGATCTGCAACGTGGTGCTGATCGTGTGACGGTGATCGAATCCCAACGAATACCCCACTTCGATGGCTCCGCCGTCTTCCGTCAATTGACCCTTGACTTCATGCGTGAGCACCGAAAAGTGAATCAATCCGAACGGCGTCGTTTTTTGTTCGACGCGCTGATCGCCTTTGATGAAGACGATGTCCATATCTTCCTCGCCGCGTCGGCTCAAGACCACCTGCCCGTCCGGGTACAAACTGACCTGCGTATGCGTGCTGCCCGCGCCCGAGGCGTCGTCCTCGTCGTAGGAGACGCGCCAGACATCGTCAAAAGCTTCGTACGCCAAGCGTCCGTGCGTCGTCAAGCGGACGGGATCGTACCGTTCGCCGTCGGCCCACTGGCGACTCTCCATGCGGATGACGGCATCGCGATTAATGTCGGTTTTGTCGGTCACACAAACCCTCCTTCGCTTCATATGCCTCCACATCCACATGATGAACGATGTCGATGGGCACGTCAAGAAAACGCTCGGCGTGACGGCGAAACGATTCGGGTGAATCGCTCGTATAAAACGTCATGGTGCCGGGGCTTTCCCCCGGATGCAGCGCGTCCCTTTCTTCCAACATGCGACGGGCCCGGCGCGCCACGTTCGGTGCGCTGTCGACCAAGCGCGTCGCGGGCGGCAGCACATCGGCCATGGCCTGTCGCAACGGCGGGAAATGGGTGCACCCCAAAATCAAGACATCGGGCGCAAAGGCGCGCATCTCGGCCAAATAGTGCTCGGCCGCAAGCCGCGGGATCTCACCCGTCCAAAAGCCCGTTTCGACCAAGGCGACAAACAACTGACACGCCGCCTGCTTGATCGCCGGCGCGGGCCAACCGCGCGAGGCGGCCATCGCGAGCAATCGGTCGCGGTACACGTTCGATGCGACGGTCGTCTCCGTCGCCACGATGCCCACGCGACCGCGCCCCGACGCCCAAACGGATGCGGGCAACGCGTCCAACGCGGCGGCCGCGCCGTGCTCCACCACCTCGATGACCGGCACGGGCGACGCGAGGCGCGCGACGGCATCCCCGGCCACGGCGCTCGCCGTATTGCACGCGATCACCACCAATTTGACGTTGCGGCTCAGGAGAAAGCGCGTGATCTGGGAGGCATAGCGGACGACGGTCTCCATGGATTTCGTCCCGTACGGCGCGCGGCCGAGGTCGCCGAAATAAATGAAATGCTCGTTCGGCAGCGCCTGCCGCATCTTACGCAAAATCGTCAGACCGCCGATGCCGGAATCAAAAACACCGATCGGCGCGTCGGCGCCGATCGTTTCGTTCATCGCATGGCGGACGTTCGCGTCCATTACGCCAGCCCCAAAAGCTCCACGGTTTGCATGGCGATCGAGAGCTCTTCGTTCGTCGGGATGACGCAGACGTCGACGCTGGAATCCTCGGTCGACACACGCGCCTCTTCCCCGTGAATCGTCGAATTGTAGTCGACGTCGAGCTTCAAGCCCATGAATTCAAAATATTCACAGATCTTGCGGCGCACGAACGAGGCGTTCTCGCCGATGCCGGCCGTAAAGACGATGGCGTCGAGACCGCCCAGGGCGACGATGTAACCGCCGATGATCTTCGCCGCCTGATAGGCCAACATTTGACGCACGAGTTCGGCGCGTTCGTTGCCCGCTTCGGCGGCGTTGTAGATGTCGCGGAAGTCGGAGCTGACGCCCGACACGCCCAAAAAGCCGCTCTGTTTGTTCAGGATGTTGTCAATTTCCTCCGGCGAATAGCCGCCCTGCTGGGCCATGAAGGTGACGATGGCGGGGTCCAAGCTGCCGCTGCGCGTGCCCATGATGATGCCGTCCAAGGGCGTCAGCCCCATCGACGTATCGATGCACTTGCCGTCTTTGATGGCCGTGAAGGACGAGCCGTTGCCCATGTGGCAGGTAATCAGGCGCAAATCCTTCAGATCTTTGCCGACCATCTCGGCGTAGCGCCGCGCGACGAAGGCGTGCGACGTGCCATGGAAGCCGTACCGGCGAATCTTATGCTTTTCGTAATATTCGTAAGGGATGCCGTACATATAAGCCTTGGGCGGCATCGTCTGGTGGAAGGCCGTGTCAAAGACCGATACCTGCGGGATGCCGGGCATGGCTTTTTCACAGACTTCAATGCCCAACAGGTGGGCCGGGTTGTGGAGCGGGCTCCACGCGAAGCACTTGCGAATCCCCTCTTTGGCGGCTTCGTCCATGACCACCGGTTTCGAGAAATACGGACCGCCGTGGACGACGCGGTGTCCCACCGCCGCGATCTCTTCGAGCGAATGAATCACGGGATGTTCGGGATCCAGCAAACGCTCGAGCATGAGGTTGACGGCGTCGGCATGCGTCGCCATCTTGACCTCGGCTTCGTATGCGTAGCCGTTGCCGTCTTTATGTTTGATGCGCGCGCCTTCGATGCCGATGCGTTCACACAAGCCTTTGGCGAGCACTTTTTGGTCTTCGTAACGAATCAATTGATACTTGAGCGAAGAACTGCCTGAATTGATGACGAGAATGTTCATGTGTTGATAACTCCTTACGTGTTGTGATCTATGATGTCACCGGTCCGTCGCTTTGTCCCCGATCGCTTGCAACGCGGTCAACGCGATGACGCCCACGATGTCGGAGGTGGAACACCCACGTGACAAATCGTTGACGGGTTTCGCGATGCCCTGAAGCATCGGGCCGTAAGCTTCGGCTTTCGCCAAACGCTGAACCAGTTTATATCCGATGTTGCCGGCATTGATGTCCGGGAAGATGAGGCAATTCGCCGCGCCCGCGACCGGGTTGTCGGGGGCCTTCAGCGCGGCGACCTTCGGCACGATGGCCGCGTCGGCCTGAAGTTCGCCTTCGATCATGAGATCGGGGGCCATCTCTTTGGCCAATGCCGCCGCCTGCCGAACCTTGTCGACCGATTCGCCTTTGCCGCTGCCCAAAGTCGAGAACGACAACAATCCGACGCGCGCGGGTCGGTCGGTCAAGGTCTCCCACGTGCGGGCCGAGGCGACCGCGATCCGGGCCAACTCTTCGGCCGACGGATCGATGTTCAGGGCGCAGTCGGCCATGAGGAACATGCCGTCTTCGCCCATGTCGCAATCGGGCACGTCCATCAGGAAAAACGCGGAGACGAGTCGGGTCCCCGGTTTTGTTTTCAAAATTTGCAGCGCGGGACGCAACGTGTCCGCCGTCGTGTTGACGGCGCCGGCGACCAAGCCGTCGGCCAGTCCCATCTTGACGAGCATGATGCCGTACGGGGTCGGGTCGGCGAGCATCGTGCGCGCCTGTTCGGGGGTCATCCCCTTGTGTTTGCGAAGTTCCACCAGAAGATCGACCATCTCGTCCATCTTCGGTTGACGGGCGGGATCGGAAAAGTCGACGCCGCTCAAATCCACATCCGGGAATGCCTTGCGGACGGCGTCGCCGTCACCGATCAAAACGACCTTGGCAATGCCCGCTTCGACCGCTTGCGCCGCGGCTTCCACGACGCGACGATCATCGGATTCCGGCAAAACGATGGTTTGCACATCTTGTTGAACGTTGGCAATGACTTCGTCTAAAAAACCCATGCGTAGACCCCTCTCGTAGGTACCGCCGAACGCGCCGTCGCGACGCGTTTCGAACGGTTATCGGCAATGTATTCACGGTCGGAACGACCACTCGAGATTATAGCACAGACGCCGTGGGATCGCGGGGCATCCCGTCATGGCAAAGCAACCGTTACGTCCATGTTAAAAGGATGTCAGCGGAGGGCCCGCAAAACCGCCGTCTGATCGGCCGCGACCAGTCGATACGTGCGGACGGTCGCCCCCGGCCGATACCAGCCGCCGAAGATGTCGCTCGTCTGACTCGAAGCCCGGGACCGCGCCATCGCGTCGTACGCGACGCGGGTCAACACGTCGTCGCCCGTCGCGCGGCCGAGCAGGCGTGCCAACGCGTAATCGACGGCCTCGGCTTCCGAGGAGGGCGCGCCGCTCACCACGTGGATCGACCGGGGCAAAGCCATCCGATCGCGCAGCGCGGTGCGAAGCATGGCGATGAAATGCGGCTCCGCGTGCCCCGTCTCCGCCACATGCAGGGCGATCGTCAACTGCTCGCGCATCTTGATCGCATGCCCCTCCCCCGTCACCGCGTAGTACGTGCCGTCGTCGGCGACGGCCGACGCGTAATACGGCACGTCCCCGTCGGTCCACGCTTGTCGCAACGTCGTCTCCCATGCCGTGGCAATCGGCGCCCACGCCGGATCAAAACGCGACAACGCGTACAGCGCCCAGAGATCGATGTCGGCCAGATACGTGCCGACGCCGTGCTCGACCGGCACGTCTTCGCCCGGTTCGGGGACGAGGTCCCGCGGCGGACGATCCCACGCATCGAACCCGAGCAACATCCGAGATCCGACGGTCAACGGCTCGGCCGTCTCCCGGGCTTGAAACACCGGCAACAGACGGTCGGAGACGGCCGTGACGGCCGCTTTGAGCGTCCGGCCGCCAAAGGCGTCGTATCCCTCCAAAAGTGCCCGCGCGTAGGCCAAGGTGACGCTCCAGCGCGCCGGACCGCGTTGAAGCGATCCGGCCTCGGTCATCTGCAACGACACGCAATGCCATCCGGTCGACGCATCACGGTACGCGGCGTCAAAATCGTCGACCCACGCCATGAATGCGCGGCGCTTGTCCATCGCGACGAGCGCGCGGCCGTAACCGATCTGGTCGGGGGCCGCAAAGACATCGGAACGCGTCCCGGGAACGCCTCGCAACGGCGGCGTCTCGTAGACGCTCGCGAGGAGCTGCACCGAGGTCCCGTTCGACAAGTCCACGGGCGTCAAAAGGCGTGCGTCCGTGATTTTGAGGGCGGCCGGCGCCCAGAGATCGGGATCGTACGCACCCGCGGCATCGGCGACGCCGGGACGCTCGGGCAGGCGCACCTTTGTCCACCGCGGCACCCCCGCAAGCACGATCGCCGCGGCCGCCGCCACCATGACGGCAACCACGCTCCAAACGATGACATGACGCGTTCGTTTTGACATTTACCGTTCCTTCCTTTAGCTTGATTCTACCATCTAAACGGAGGCGATGACGCCATGGAAACGGTCGGTTTGACCGCGGAATACAATCCCTTTCATAACGGCCACCGCGCCCAACTCGAGGCGGTGCGCCGTCGGTTCGGACGACGAGCCGGCGTCCTCGTCTGCCTGTCCGGTCCGTGGACGCAACGCGGCGTGCCGGCGTTTTTGGACAAACGCGTCCGCGCCGAATTGGCGATCGAGATGGGGGCCGACCTCGTCATCGAATTGTCTCAGGCGTTTGCCGCGGCCTCGGCGGAGCGATTTGCCCGGGGCGCCGTCGACACGATGATCGGCACCGGCATCATCCGCCATCTCGTGTACGGCACGGACGACGCGGACGCGATCGACCGGATTCGCGCTTTGGCGGCGCACCTGGCCGATGAATCCGACGCGTTGTCCCACGCCCTCCGCGAGCGGATCGCCGAAGGTCACGGCTTCGCCAATGCGCGCGAGCGCGCCGTTCGCGACCTGTACGGCGACGCCATGGGCGACCTGCTCACGCGTCCCGACACGATCCTCGCGGTCGAATACGAAAAAGCGCTGATCACCGACGATCCCGAGCATCGAATCACCACCCATGCGCTGCCGCTGGTGGCTCCCGAGCGCCACTCGGCGACGGCGTTGCGCGCCCGCTTGGAGCGCGGCGTGCGCTCGGGCGACCTCACGGCCCTCATCGAGGACCTCGGTCGCGCCATGCCCGCCCCCGCGGCGGCGCGATGGATCGCGGCCGTCACCCGCGGCGACGGCTTTGTCACGGAAGAGATGACGGCTCGATACATCCTCTCCGCGCCCGCCCTCTACGATGTGGAGCGCTTGCGCACCATCGACGGGATGGACGGCGGATTGGCCGAGCGGGTGGTTCGCATGCTGCGCGACGACCCGACGGCCATCCTTTCGTCCGGAAAAGATCGTCCCTTCGATCGGTGGGTGCGCACGGTGGCATCGCGAAGCCACCCCGCCTCGCGCGTTCGACGTGCCCTGTTGGCGGCCGCATTTGATCGCCGAGCCGCCGATCCGGCCCTGACCTCGGCGCCGCCCGCGATGATTCGCGTGCTCGCCTTCAATCGCCAAGGGCAACACATGTTGGCCCTCATGCGACGGCACGCGCATTTGCCCGTGGTGCAAAACGCATCCGATATGCGCGCCCTGGCGGGCGATGCGAAGCGCCAGGCGATGTTTGATCATGCGGTGCAAACGGTCTGGAATGTCCACGCCGATCGCCGACCGAAAAGCGAATTCGAACACACGCTCCGCCCGATGTGATAAAGTGTTGACATTGATCATTTAAATCCATGAAGGAGGTAGCACATGGCACAACCAAACGTTTACGACGTATTGCGTGAGCGCGATTTCATTGCGCAAGTCACGCACGAAGACGAGGTGCGCGAGTATCTGTCGAACGAAGGGGCCATGTTCTACGTGGGCTTCGATCCGACGGCCGACAGTCTGCACGCCGGCCACTTGGTGCAGGTGATGGTGATGCGCCACATGCAACGCGCGGGCCACACCCCCATCGCTCTGATGGGCGGCGGCACCGGATACATCGGCGATCCGTCGGGGCGCACCGACTTGCGCTCCGTCTTGACGCCGGACGGCATCCGCCACAACGTCGCTTGCTTTGAAGCGCAGATTCAACGCCTTTTGGGCGACGGCGATCTCATCATGGTGGACAACGCCGACTGGATCGTCCCGTTGAATTACATCGATTACATCCGAGACATCGGCCCGTACTTCACCGTCAACCGCATGCTGGCGGCGGAATGCTATAAACTCCGCATGGAGGCGGGGCTCACGTTCTTGGAATTCAACTACATGACGTTGCAGGCGTACGACTTCCTCGAGTTGTTCCGCCGGTACGGCTGCCGCCTTCAGATCGGCGGCGACGACCAATGGTCGAACATCATCGCGGGTGCCGACTTGATTCGCCGCAAAGAGCAAGAGCCGGCCTTCGGCCTGACGTTCCGCCTGTTGACGACCTCGCAAGGTCACAAGATGGGGAAAACCTCGAGCGGCGCGCTTTGGCTCGATGAAACCAAGACGTCGGTCTACGATTTCTATCAATACTGGCGAAACATCGAAGATGCGAGCGTCGGCACATGCCTGCGCATGATGACGCTCTTGGACATGGATGAGATTCGTCGCTACGAACAACTGGAAGGCGCCGCCATCAACGAGGCCAAAGAACGCCTCGCCTTGGAAGTCACGTCGTTCGTCCACGGTCGCGAGAAGGCCGAACAGGCCGCCGCGGCGGCCAAGGCCGTCTTCGGCACCGGCGGCGACGATGACGCCGTCCCGACCGAAGTGATCGATGCCGACGAAATTGGCGCGACATTCATCGATATTTTGGCCAATCACCGCCTCACGGGATCGAAAGGCGAAGCCCGCCGCTTGATTAAGCAAGGCGGCTTCTATGTCAACGACGAACCGGTGGAAGAGCTCTTCACCGAACTGTCCGAAGACATGTTCGTCGACGGCGCCGTCTTGATTCGATTGGGGAAAAAGCGTTACTACAAATTGGTCAAAGCCTGACGTCCGCGTCCCGGACCATGCGACCATGCACAACGCCGGCCGACGCCGGCGTTGTTTTCGTGATGCGACGACGCGCGGCACGGCATCGGCTTACAGAGTTTCGGGAAACGTCAGCGCCATCGCCGTCCCGGAAGCCAATCGCACTTTGGCTTCCGCCGGGTGATTCGCCATCGGCTCGTTCGAGATGCCGAGCGATCGGCCGAGCGGCAGCCGCACATCGGTCAACGCCCACTTCAGATGATCGAGCGACACGCCCGTGACGCGATCATCCATCGGCTGAATCGAAAACAGGTAGCGCGTTGCATCCTCGAACGGCAACGATTGAAACGGCATGACGAATCCGTCGGTCGGACCGACCAGCACGGCCGCCCACGTCGTGCCGTCCGTCCACGTGACCTCGGCGCCCTTGCGCGCGACCGCGCACGCCAAAAACAAATTGGCCAACGTGTGGTCGGAACGCGACCCGATGGGATTGAGAAAACAAAACGAACGTCCGTCGACGGCTTCGCGTTGCGCCCGCGCGTACAGCCGATCGGGGTCATCGCACACCTCGCGTCCGCACGCCAACAAGATGGCGGCGGCCGTCGCGAGCTCCCCGTCCGTATAGTCCTTATCGCACGCAAACCGAAGCGTACGCACCGTCTCGGAAAGTTGCCGGCCATCGAACGAATCAAAATCGCCGATCACCCAATCGGGCACATGCCCGACCTCGAGCACGCGGTCGGCGCCGACATCGGCGGCGACCACCACGCGTGAACGCTCCAGCGCCCACGACAAAAAGACGT
>JBMNTA010000032.1:0-11906 GCA_050945495.1 Saccharofermentanales bacterium | reverse complement strand
GATTATATAGAAATGATAAGACAGATTTTTGATGATAAGGGGATTGAAGAACCAGAGATTTCGCCCCAATATACGGAGGAAGAGGCTGAATCTATTAAGTCTTTAATTTCAGATATTTCAGAGACCATTGACACTCTTTTTGATGAGGAGGGAGAGAAGAAATCTGAAGGCGATGAGGAAGACGATCTAGCATCAAACTGAAGTCAAAATAATATTATGCTCTAAATAGCGAATCATAAGAATAAAAGAAGTCCACTAGAATTGAAATTTAAAACGCTGGAACTGGAACCGGAATGGGCAAAAAAATCCAAAAAATATACGGATTATCCCAGATAGTTCGAACATTAACTATAAAAAAGTCTTAAACTCAACTTTTGAATCTCTCGAACTTTTCAAGAGGAAGAGTGGGAGTAAGACCAATATTTGAACCATTTAAACCGGATGCTCTATTGTTTTTACAAAAACATGGTACAGACTTCAACAAGATAAACGGAAAGAAAAATTCTTGCGTAAGATTGAAGAGCAAGGAATGCCAGTTAAGAAGCATATAGATGATAATGAGTATTGAATACTTGGATTGCCATTCTTTGATAGGCCATGAGGATGGAATAGTGGGAAAAAGATTTTATTAAGATAAGCAAGAGAGGTGAATAGGTACAGCATGGCTAGAGGAATCATTTATATTATGACAACGGCTGTGCCTGGTCTTATCAAGATTGGTAAGACTAGGCTTGATAATTTTGAACAAAGGATGTACCAGCTTGAAAAGAATGGTTACTCTAATGTTACGGCACTGAAAAGAAGATTCGCAATAGAAGTTGAAGACTATGATGATAAGGAAAAGCTTATAGATGATATCTTTAGCAAGAGCAAGGTATATAATACTGAACTTTATGCGTTAGACGTCGAGTTGGCGGTACAGCTTTTATCATCGTTTGAAGGAAATACAATTTACCCTAAAGATAAGACGAAAAACCAAGTCTTTGACGAAGCGACTAAAGAAAGAGAAATTAATACAGATGGTGGAGAACTACCGGATGGTGAATACTTCTTTACAAGAAAAATTAGGGGTTTTGGTGAAGTAAAGGGAACCGCTACGGTAGAAGATGGTGTTTTTAAGGTTTTAAAGGGAGCGGTTTGTGCTCCAACGACTAAAGGCTTTGTGCCTGAGGTAAGAAAATCTGCTCCGATTGTCAATAATATATTAGTGGATGATGTACTATGCAATTCACCTTCGGCTGCTGGCTGGGTTATTGCAGGAAGATCAAATAATGGTTGGAGAGAGTGGAAAGACAAGGACGGCCAGCCAATAGATATTTACAGAAAAGAGAATAAAGAATAAAAGAAGTTTAAATCGTGCTAAATTTTGAGCCAGACCGATCGCCACTGTTTTTAAAGTAATCAAAAGGTATGGCAGTCGCCTACACAGATGATGGTAAGCATCACAAATCAAACAGCTTTTTTATTTCTGATTCCATCGTTCCGTTCTTTGCGTATTCCATGGTGTCGCACAGACGGATATTGTGCTTTTCAATACATATTTTATCGCTAAATCCCAGGATATAACGAAGACAAATACGATATATGATTTCTGTCGGAGCGCAACCATATACTTGCTTGGAAAAAATATGATTCAATCTTTCGGTATTATCCGGGTATAGTTCCCGCATTCGCTTACTCTGATAGAGTCGCGTCACAATTTCAGTCACATACATGCCTGATTTCATGTAGAGATCGGCAAATGTTGCTTCTGGGTCATCAAAGCATTCCGGATTTTCCTGTTCAAGTAGGTCCACCATAAATTTCACGACTTTTTTAGGTGTGAATATCTGATTTGTGCGCTGTGGCGGAATGTAATCAAAAATATCCCCTTTGTGATCCGGCTCAAAATAATTCGCTAGTTCGGCACGTCTTCTCATAAATTCCTGCACTGCGTCGTCAAAGACAACTTCATCAAACAAATGACCGTCAAAGTGTTTTTTCTCCCCAGTCTCGGTTGTATAATCGCCCCCATCACGAAGCATACGGAACTGCTCTAGAGTTACACCCTGACCGTTTTGAGGATTCATCGTGACTTCCCAGAACACGTCATCCGGCACAAGAGAATCGAAGTTCGCAAGCGTAGTGTTTTCATCCCCATATGCCATAAGAAATGCGGGAATCGTGCGGGAAAAGCCACGGAGATGGTCACGCACATTGCCTTCAATAGAATCTTTTACAGCATTGAGTTTTTCGGTTTCTACGGTTTCAACGATTATCTCCGCAGCTTTTTTCACGGTTTCCTCGCTATGAAGTTTCTTATGAATATTGTCCACCAGATCACGGTAGCCTTGGAGACGTCTGGCAGTGTATTCGTCATTGATTTGTGTTATTTCTGCCATCGCGACTCCGGATTGCTGGGCGTCCTTAATTTTGTCATCGCGTTCTTTGACAAGTTGATGATCTCGGATCGTGTAATTGCCGTACTCGCGATTTACCACCGTGTCCGTGGTTTCCTTAATCTTGCGTTCCAACTGATTTTGTGTGGATTTTCTCAAGTGGGGGCCATACTGTTCTTTGGCGGTTTGCATTAATGTATCGGCGATTGGTTTTGAGAATTTATCACGGAGCGATTGTAGCTCGTCTCTCTCAGGGTTTGGAGTCATTTCCAAATTGTTTTGCATTTCCTCTACCGTTGCGATCAACCTGTCCTCTACGTCTGCATAAATCCTATCACCGAAGAGTTGACTTGCCGTTCCTATGACTCGTTCTAGGGGCAGTTCAACCTCGCCATTTTCATTCAGATTCAGGCTGTCTGCCGTGGTCTCGTCGACAGAGATACGAGAAAGGGCGGAGGGTTCCTCAATTGCCTGCATATTATTGATGACGTCTATAATCTCTTTTGGTGCACCGAAAATGCCACTGATATTCGCAAACAGAAAATTGGACATGAACCCGCGGTCTACGACCTCTCTCGCGTGAATTCGACGTGGAATAGATAGCACCTTTTCTGCATCAAGCTCAATCATAGAGCCATCGTCATCTTCGCTATATACTGGGAAAAAATTCAAAAGCTCCCGAACATGCCGCTTACGACTATCAAAATCGCCTCTATCTCCGGAAGTCTCAGGAATTAGGTCATTTGCAAACTGCTCAAAGATCGTAAGTGTTCGGGCTGGATCAAAATCAAATACGTAAGCGTTTTTCTTCCTATACGTATTGTCATTTTCATCTCTAAAAAGATGGGGATTTTGTGCACGAAAAGCGGCCTGCATATAAAGCGAAGGACTTGCCATGTTTGCCAGCATGAGAACGGCAGACCATTCAGGGATCGTTACGCCTGTTGTCAGCTGTCCCACCGATAGGGTGATGGTTTTGTCATATTCCTGGATCGCCTTTGTCACTTTATCAAAAGATTTTTCATTTTCGTCATCGTCATCCAGTTTTCCATCGCCGGCGGCAAGAATAACCTCATAGTCTTTGAATACAGGATGGAGCTTCAGTTTCTTTGCCAGTTCTTTTGCGCTGGCTACACGGTTCAATAACCAGAAGGAGTGCTTTAATTCATCACGAAGTTCAGGTGTGGAAAACGGAAATTTCTCTTTTTGTGTCAAGGCATCAAGGAATTTATCTACATCTGCATCGTGCACAAATCTACCGGACTCATTTGTCTTGAAAAATTCGTTTAGATCAAACGCGAATTCTTCAATATCGTCCTCTGCAAGTTCGATGCCTTTTCTCACCTTATCGCGAACAATGTCGGACATCTGATAGGTGAAAAGGTTTAGTTGAGGCATATCGTCATAAGGATTCTCATTTTCACATGAGGAGTCCCAATCACGTTTCTTTTTCTGTTCATCGGCGTATGTCCAATTGTAAATGGCGTCCTGTGGGAATTTATCACTTGCGAGAGCCTTAAACGGTGTACCGGAAAGATGCAGCGTCCATTTACGACGTATGTGCTGAAACGCGGTATCGGTCTTGTAGGTATCAACTCCTTCATGGGCTTCGTCCACGATGAGGATATCCCATGTCAATCCTTTTTCCGCACTGATTTCCGAGAGCTTGTCAAAACGCCCTCCAAAATAAATAGAACCTTTCAAGTCTTGCAGACTCACAAATTCAATACAGCCTTTTGTGTTTTCGTCACGTTTCTCTAAGTATTCTTCGCGACTGTAGACGAAATTCCGATCTTTAATCCCATCTACATTACTCACAAAGAGATACCCGGACTGTGGGCCAAAGAACTTTTCATAATCGTCATACCAGGAATTGGCGATGGAGGGGCGGTTTGTCACGATAAGGATGTTTTTCGCCCCCATTTTCATACATAGATCATAAGCTGAGAGTGTCTTCCCGAAACGCGGCTTTGCATTCCAGAGAAATTCCGCATGCTCCTGACCTCTGAAATACTCACTGGTTATTCGAACAGCCTCTGCCTGCTCGTCCCGGAGCGTGTACTGGGACACCGGTGCCGCATCCTGCTCCGATAATACGCCGTGATTCTGCGTAAAATCGATAAAATGATCGCGAGCGACGTTTGGTTCAACAAAAAACCATTCTTTTTTGCCAGCACGAGGAACCCCCAGTTTCTCCAAATAGGCGTGAAAGTTCGTATCTTTAAAGGTGTCGTAGGGTTCCGTCATGTATGCTGCACGCATTGCCCACCATGTTTTGTGCTCAATGCCGACGGTATGGGTCTGTTCTTTAATCCGGGTCTCCACATCCCGCTCCGTGTAGCCAATTTTGGTCCACCCATCATGTGCCGGCACTCCGGGCGTGGTATAGGCATAACATTGAGGTGTGACCCTTTTAGCTGTTCGAATCTTGATTGCTGCCATTACGCCATCTCCTTCACACGGGATTCAATAAAATCGATTTCCTGTTCATCTAAACCGTATTTGCGATAAAGCTGTAAATCGATTTCGTGAATGGACTTAGACCAGTCGATGTCGCTGTTCGGGGTGAAGTCCTGGAGGGGAATTTTTGACCATGTAATCTTTGCTTGGTTATTTTGTGTGGTTTTCATTATTCCGAGCAAGGCCCTTGCAAATTTCGTTTTCAAATATTTTGCTAGCGCTTCCGCTTGATACTTTGTATCAAATTCGCCCATACTTAAAAACGTTTGAGTATGTGCAGAATTCGGTTCAGCGATGATGGGATCGCTCAAAGTCTCACCAAAGGTGCCTGAGCCGATAGCTCCTGCCACCAGCACTTTCCATTTATGAAGATTTCCCTGGTCATTAAAGTAAGCGTTCTTGGCGAAAAAAGTTACTCTCTCATTTGCTTTTCTGCCGATAACTTTAACATCATTTTTTTTACGATCTACATGGAAAATTTCAGGATATCTTTCGAACACATTTGATGCCACCGCTTTAGCATGTTGTTGATCCGTTCTGCCTATCAGATTCGGGTTTTCTTCAAACAATACATCTGTGAATCGAAAGCTATCAGGGCTGTGAACTAATTCACCGACATTTTCTTTCAAATGACCTTTAATTTTTTCAAACACACTTCTCAACTGGGCTGATTTAATAAAAATCTCAATAGGTTCGAAAGTCTCATTCCAGCTGAAATAAGAAACTACAACCCCGCCTTTAATATCAACGTCTGAAAAAGCTTTGCTACTGTCCTCTTCATAATGAAGAATTTTAAAATGTGGATCAGTAAGCATTTTTCTATTCCAATCTTTTGGAGTAGCACCGGCATGTGTCAAAAATCGAGCTGGTGTTATTAACTCAACTACTTCACTAATCTCGAAGGCATTGTCCATAAATAAGTTATAGACTGGTTTTGTTTGGTTATTGGATCCAACATAATCATCCTGATACGGTGGATTCCCAATCACATAATCAAACAGTTTTTTACCCATAGCTGACATCTCCTTCAAATCAATAAACCTGAAATAAGTTTTGTTTCGCCAGTCGTATATTCTGCAAGGCACGGCTTCCGATTCATTCTCGCTCTTATCAGACTCATCGTCGAACAAGTCAAAAAATGTTAGTTGACGATATTTTTCATAAGGTTTTCCTAACGGTACGGTATGGTTCAATCCATCCATCTGCCAGACATTCCAAGCAATCTTATTTGACATTTGTCGGAGCAGTTTGCCATCCGGCTGCTGTTTCCAGCGTTCCTCGTAATAATCTGTAAAGGTCAGAAGTAAATTGATTCTTGCAATTAAGACACTATCACCCTGATACTCATAACCATAGGATGCCTCAAATGCCCGAATTGTCCATTTTAGCCATTCCTCGTATGCTTCGGTATTTTCATTTACGATTCTGAGCTTTCTATCAAGTATTCCAATGCGTCGTATCGGTGGCACGATCAGTTCGCCTGTAGATACATCGTAACGGGAAACCAGATACGGAGCCTCGCCACAGGCGATTTCAAGCCGGCGAGAATCGACATATTGCTGCCATGTTTTGTTTTTCGGAAATTCAATTTTGCTTTCCGTGACGGTCCAAGTGTGATCTTCGTTGTCAATGTTGAATACCTCACATTGTCCGAACCAGTCCTCGTCGCAGTGATTATTCATTCTGTTACACAGCCAAGCAGGCGTGAACACTTCTGCTTTTCTACGAGTTCGTTGTGATTGTGCCTCCAGAGCTTTTTGAATCCGCGGGCAGATAAGATTATTTTGCCGAAGTAGCGTGCTTACGGTTATTTGCGCTTTATCCGCAAATTCTTCGCCCAGATCTTCATATGTATCGGTTGCCCATATGATATTCTTCTTCGTTGATTTATCTTGAAGCAGCACATCGAGAACGTTTGCTATCGGATCGCTGCTGATATCTATCAGGTTTTTCACCGTAGGAAATCCATCCTTTCAGATACTATTTTGCCATAACGATTAATGGTAATCCCATCCGAGTCATCGCCACTGCGTTGCATTGGCATGCCATTTTTGAGTGAATCCGATGTTTTTAATCGCTGCCGTAAAGGGCTGCTCTAAAAAGATCTCCATTGTTTTTAGAACGGTGCAGTAATCGTCCGTTTCAGTATTGATTTTACGGACGAACGCCTGCCACTTTTTCTGCATGGCTTCATCATTTCCAAAGTTCATAACCCTTTTAAATTGTTCAGTGGTGAAACGGCGCTCACGGTTTTCAAAAGTTTGCTTAAGCGCTTCGGTCAGTACGTCACCCTCAAAATCAAATTTTAAGGCAATATAATAAATATCGTAGTAGTCCTTCATGCGGCTGGAAAATTCCATTAGGCTTAAAATGGCGTCGAGTTTCTCGGCAACGGTCGTTTCAACAGAATAAGTGTTTACCAACGGGGAATTAAAGCCGGGCAGCTGCGTTGGTATACGGCGTTTTTGATGCTCGGGAACGATGACATCTCCCACGCCGAAGTCAATACTGAATGGAATGTTTGTGTTTTTTATGTGAGCGACGATGGACGAAGCAATTCCGGCGTACTTTTTAGTAACTGCGATCGGAGCGACATCCTTAATCTCAAAAGTTACAAAATCATTGCCGGTGGGAACAGTGACGATTTCTTCTAAAATGGTTAATAAGTGTTCCGGTGTATTCATCATTTGCCTAAGAAGAAAGTCCATATCTACCGTTACTCGACCATCAAAGTCTGTCAATGAGTAGAGAAACAATCCACCTTTTAAGATAAAGTTTTCTGCATAATTCGAATGCTCCAAACGCCGAAGAAATTCCTCCTGACAAAATAGCTGCAAGCAAAGCTGATGGCTTCTACCGGTTTCGGAAGCTTTATTTTTTAGCCGTGCAAGCACGGAAGCGGCGACATCAGCCATTGAGCAACACCTCCATGACGTCCATCATTTTAATGTAGACACGCATTTTCTTGGCATATTTTGCAAGATTATCCAAATCTTTCTCTTGATCGGAGGCGTAAGCCGTGAGCGCCTTGTTGAATGTTTCATGATCCATTTTGGTTCGATACTTAAAACAATCGCAAATGGTGCGCTCCCGATCATAAACCGCGAGCTGTACGCCATTAAACATGCCAAGGGTTTTTCCGATTTCAAACAGGTGGGGCTGCACAAAATAAACTTTTGTCTTGAGAAAATCCATTTCTAGTCTTGATCGTGAAAACGTGCGAGGAACCGCAATAGACCATTGTCGTGGCAAATAATCGCTGTATCCGTAATAAAACAGCGCAGATTCAACACACACGATACTTTCGGGCAGGAGAGCGGCGAGTAGCTGCTCGTCCTTTATATTGTTTTGTCCGGGGAGCAGGTAATAGCCATGTTTAATACGTTCAATATAACCGTCGTGACATAGATTGGCTACATCATAATTGGACAGTCCCTCTGCAACAAAGTCAGCAGTTTTAGCAATGCCTCCATGGTAGTCTATGACTTTTTTTATTGTTTCAATTTTGTCCAAGTCTTTACCAACTTTCAAGACACAATTATTTGAAACTGTGTCTGAAAAATAGTTTAACAAAAATAGTATGGCTAAATCAATAATTTTTAACACACAAACAAAAATTATTGTGAATTATAAATTTGAAAGATTAACGTTAAATCGATGGATGATTAAATGATTGCCTCATTCCATAAAGATAACGCGTTCCGAAATGGGTTTCTTTTCGCGTTGCACCACGTCATCCACGGGTTTTCCGATCGGGATCAACGCGCGAACACATTGATGTTCACCCACGTCCAACAGTTCGACCACGCGTTCTTGCACATGATTCATCTTGACTTGTCCGTCGACCCATACCGCCGCATAGCCAAGGGCGGTGACCGCCAACAACAGCTGCGCCACGGCCGCCGCGTAATCTTCGGTCTCAAACGATAAACCGTTCGCCGCCTCTCGGTGTTCGGACAGCGGGACGATGATGGCCGAGGCCGTCTTCATTGCTTCGGTGTCGACCAGTTGTGCGAGTTTTTTCTTCAGTTCCGGCCGTGTCACCACGATAAAGGAGGTCGTTTGAAAGTTGTAGCCCGAGGGTGCGCGTATGCCTGCCTCCAGCATGGCTTCCAAGTCACACCGTGGGATTTCAATCTCCTCAAAAGCTCCACGATAACTGCCTCGTTTGTTAATGACATCAAAAAATTCCATACCACAGATCCTCCCATCAAAAATACCGCAAACAGAGCGGATGGCTTCCAACGTTTTAGAAACATTGTTTCTTGCCCGGGTCAGCACAAAAGCGGTGCTAACGGCCATTGAGCGGCACTTCCATGACATCCTTCATCGCCCGCCCAACTTTCAAAAAACAATTCATTAAAACTGTGTCTGAAAAATATTATACCGAAATCGTGTGTACATCCATGATTCTAAAATTCGGGCGTCGGATCGGACACCACACCCCT
This sequence comes from Saccharofermentanales bacterium, assembly GCA_050945495.1. Taxonomy (GTDB): domain Bacteria; phylum Bacillota; class Clostridia; order Saccharofermentanales; family DTU023; genus UBA4923. The sequence goes on along the minus strand of JBMNTA010000032.1, from coordinate 2,620 downwards.
GAACAATTCCACATCGTCGGCCGAATAGACGGCAAACGCATACGGGCGATCGAACACAAGCGTCACGTGTTCTTTCGGCGGGATGAAGGCCGTGCGCATGATCATATCGGTCACGGCCGCAGCTTTCGTGCCTTCTTCAAAGATCTCAATGCGAGCCTTTTGACGCGAATCCGCAATGAGAAACTCCTGATTTTCCAAGATGCCATGCATCCCGGGAACGCCTCCCGTGAACAAGTAGCCGAGCCCCATGTCCGTTAAGGGTTTTTGCAACAGCCAGTCACTTTCGATTGATACACGCGGCATGGTCACATCGACAATCGCCGGCTCAAATGCCCGTTCAAGGCGATGCTCGTGCAGCCACGCGTGCAAGACGTCTTCGGGCGTAACATCAGGCTTCGGAAGCATGAAGACGATGTAATCGCGTGTTTCATAGTCCATTTTGAGGACGTCGGCGATATCGTTTTCAAACCAGTCGAAGGTATTTTCTTGATGCATCATGGAAGCTTTAACGCGGGTGCCGTCCGATAAAGTAAAAGGCCGTTCCTGCGTTTCATCGCGATCAAAAGGCTTTTTCCATTTGGCATTCATCGCGACGATGTTCATCAAGATGGTCGACGTCATGGGATCGATGGGCTGTCCGTAAAAGTCTCGGATGAGCTCATACGTCTCACGTTCGATCATGGCATTGATGGCATCGGTCACTTGGACATTGTGTTCGAGATCCATGGCATAGATCCCCGCGCGAAATGTATACGCCACCTTCGCAAAACCCGGATCGACCGTCAAGTTTTTCTCGACAAATAAATAGTTTTTTAAGTTCAGTGCACCCCCCGCGCGGTTCATATCGTCCATTAATTGGCCGATGGCGCGATCCTGGAATTCGGGGTCTAACGGTTCGGCCGATTCGAGTTGTTGAAGCAATCGCGTCTTGGCCTCTCCGTGCAATCCGCTTGCCAAGAACATGTAGCAGGTCCACGTGGAAAGCGGCGAATAAATGTAATTTTCACCGTGTTTTTCGGCAACCACCGTGTCCGCAAACGGAATGACATTGGCGGCGATCTTGGATGTCTCCCGCCGAATGGCGTCGTAGAACTCGTAATCTTCGATGGGCTTCAAAACCGACATGTCGTCGGTAATTGGAACAAGGATATCTCTTTCGTGATCCATCATGATGCCTCCCATGTCAGTCAACACCCATACGCAGGATGTAAATAGCTAAACACATACTATTATAATTCTCGGCATGGAATTGTTGGTTACAATCCACGCACCCGCGTGGGGTGCGACTAATCAGCCGATCCGGTTTTGACATCACTTCGTCATTTCGATCCACGCACCCGCGTGGGGTGCGACCCGTCGTCATAATGGGATACGTTGGCCGCCCAAAAAACTCGTGGGTATGCTCCGTAGAACTGTTAAACATATCATCGCCATATTCGGCGGTTTCGATATCTATGTAGCCCGGCGACTCCTCCGGGCCATATGCTACAAAAATAGTCGTTGGATAGCGTTTCCCTCGCTCGTGATCCTCCCATGTCCGGAATTCTTTTAAATAGAGTTCCTCCGCTTCGAGGTTAGCTGCTTCTAACGTTTCGTTTTTGTACATGTCCGTTTCATATTCGGCGTCCCTAACAAACCAGTAGTAGTTTGTCATTTTTTACTCCTTTCCGTGTGTTATAATGCTACTTAGCCGCTTGAACTTGCTTTCTTTTTTTGTTGTTTTTTTTAGGCGGCGTTAGGGGCGGGTCTTGTCATTTTTCCCGCCCCTTGTTTGTCGCTTTAATACGTTTCTCGTGTGATTTCATCGTAGGCGTCTAAGATGGTTTTTTGTGCCATCTCCAACAAGAGGGTTTGGACGTTCTGCAGGTCGTCGGCGGTGTGAGGGGAGCTAGGCGGTTTTTCAGGTCGTCGCCGGTCGTTGTGTAGTCTGCGGCGCTATATTCTGCCCATGATGTGCAGGGGCCTAATATGTCAAGTGCTAGATCGTCTTGATCCCCAATCGGCGCCCCGCTGTCGTCTATGTTGGCTAGTAACTCATCCACGTACCCGGAGAGCATTTCAATCCACGCACCCGTGTAGGGTGCGACCAACGACCAACGGCGCCGTGGTATACGATGGCGGCATTTCAATCCACGCACCCGTGTAGGGTGCGACGATTTACATCTGCTCAGAAGGGCGCGATGTTATAGATTTCAATCCACGCACCCGTGTAGGGTGCGACGCGCCTATCAACGGGACCAACCACGCCGACACGGAAATTTCAATCCACGCACCCGTGTAGGGTGCGACGCCTTCCAGTGGCAAATCAGCGCCCTCCAGAAGCCATTTCAATCCACGCACCCGTGTAGGGTGCGACGCTCAAGAAGGAGGATCTGTTTACAAAACTTGGCATATTTCAATCCACGCACCCGTGTAGGGTGCGACTCATGCTCGAAACACAACAAGTCGGACGTGTTTTTATTTCAATCCACGCACCCGTGTAGGGTGCGACGCGCCTATCAACGGGACCAACCACGCCGACACGGAAATTTCAATCCACGCACCCGTGTAGGGTGCGACTAAGCTTGTAGCCTGATTGTGCAGGGGCATTGTTATTTCAATCCACGCACCCGTGTAGGGT
>JBMNTA010000031.1:0-12445 GCA_050945495.1 Saccharofermentanales bacterium | reverse complement strand
AATCCACGCACCCGTGTAGGGTGCGACGCGACCATGGCGACACAGAAACGACCGCTGACGAATTTCAATCCACGCACCCGTGTAGGGTGCGACCTTTTTATTCCGTCCCAAATCCCCCGCACTATATTATTTCAATCCACGCACCCGTGTAGGGTGCGACACGACCATGGCGACACAGAAACGACCGCTGACGAATTTCAATCCACGCACCCGTGTAGGGTGCGACGCGTTGCTTTGCCGGACCTTACCTCGCCCTCGATGATTTCAATCCACGCACCCGTGTAGGGTGCGACACACGGCAGCCGCAAAACATTATGCGGGCAAAATATTTCAATCCACGCACCCGTGTAGGGTGCGACGTCGCAACAAAGACCTCATCCACATCCGCCCTGTATTTCAATCCACGCACCCGTGTAGGGTGCGACTGACGCGCTTTTCAGAAGATGGATTGATGAGCATGTATTTCAATCCACGCACCCGTGTAGGGTGCGACAGACTCGCAGATGCGCTGATCCTCGCACGATCGCGTATTTCAATCCACGCACCCGTGTAGGGTGCGACGCGTGTAAGCCGTACCGTCTATCGGGACCCCACACGAGAATTTCAATCCACGCACCCGTGTAGGGTGCGACCCGTAAAAACGCTTGATGTCGTCCGGATCGTCGGGATTTCAATCCACGCACCCGTGTAGGGTGCGACGCCTTTCGCTTTGAGCGTTCCCGCGGAATCAATCTGATTTCAATCCACGCACCCGTGTAGGGTGCGACAAGAGATCATGAAATTAGAAGCGCTGTGTGAGATTATTTCAATCCACGCACCCGTGTAGGGTGCGACTCCCCGACAGCCCCAATATCCATGGGGTTGTCCTTCATTTCAATCCACGCACCCGTGTAGGGTGCGACGATCGAGAAGTTCGCGAACGCGTTCGACGAGGAACTATTTCAATCCACGCACCCGTGTAGGGTGCGACAGGATGGAGCACGCAGAAAAAATGGGCGACCAGCACATTTCAATCCACGCACCCGTGTAGGGTGCGACGATGTGCAAGTCATATGTTTTGTCCCCGATTTTCATTTCAATCCACGCACCCGTGTAGGGTGCGACAGCTAGATATATTGTAGCAGAAAATGTACTTTACAAGATCTTGTGATTCCTCGCTTTCTTAATTCCAAAGTTGAGATAAAACGCTGAAATATGATCGTTTTATCATGCGAACCTACGTATGAAAACATGTGTACATTCGGTTCGCAAAGCTACGTGCTCATGTACGGTGGATACATTTCCAGGTCTCCACGGAGTGTTCGTGCGAGCAACATAGCTTGCACATAGGGTAGTAACCCGATCTCAATGGTTTCTTCTAAATAGGGATGCGTGATGGTGTCTTGTAAGCGATTGTTCCACAGGTTGATCATTTTTTTCAGCCCGTCTTCATTGAAAAGAACAACACCGGCCTCTTTGGTGTAAAAATCGGTTAGATTAATTTGTTTTCGATTAATGATCGATAAAACAAAGCGGTCAGCCATATAAGGTCGCAGTTCTTCCATTAAATCAAGAGCTAAGCTTGTCCGACCCGAACGATCTTGGTGTAGAAAGCCTACATAGGGATCCAATCCAACCGTATTGAGCGCATTTTCTGTGAGGGTTCTCAGCAATCCGTAACTCAGTGATAGTAAAGCATTGACCGGATCAATGGGCGGTCTTCGAATGCGTTTTTTGAAATGAAAGTCTTCTTTTTGTTGTAAGATCAATTCGTCAAATACACTGAAATACTGTCTTGCAGCATCGCCTTCCAGTCCCAGTAGAGTTTCATGATCCGCAGCCTGAGCAAGATTTGAGCGCGAATGGATTAATTGCTGTTTTACAACGGATACTTTATCGGACATTCGATGCCCATGGTCGCGGAGGGCTCGATCAAGCACACGAATCGAATTAAACAATTTTCCTTCAATGAACAATTTGCCAAAGTTCAGTGCACATGGATCATCTGCGACCCGATATTGTTTGCGTCGGAGCAAAACATTCCCTTTTAGTGGACCATGCACTTTACCAAGCAGCCAACCTTGAGGCGACAAAAATGTCACCTCAACACCGGATTCTAGGCATAAGGCCATGGCTTGTGGACTCATGCCGGTGTAATTAAAGCAAATAATATTTTCGAAGATATGGATCGGGAACTGTCCAAGTTTTGTGTTATCTCGGTTAACGATGATGGTTTCGCCTTGGCGTTTGATCATCACATCTTCATTTGTGATATAGAGATTATTCAGAAGTTTCCTCATGCAATGCACGCTCCCACTGATGGGTTAAATAATTAGACGTTGATTTCTTTTTTTGTGTCAATTTCGGCCAACACTGTTCACGAAGAGAACAGCGTTTACACCCTTTGTGAACGGGTGCCGGAGGTGTTTTTCGGCTTATTAAGGCACGCTGCATCGACTCGATCATTTCTTCTAAATGTGTGCGTAAGGTACAGGTTATTTGAATTTCTTTACGTTCGCGTATCTCGTGGTAGTAGAGGGCGCTTTTCGCTATGGATGTCTGATACATTTCCTCAACACACATAACTTGGGCAACCAACTGCATAACGTCACTTAAATTCTTTTTTGGACGTCCTTTTTTGTGTTCCACGATGTAGGGGCGCCATGTGCCGTGTCGATTGGGCAGAATGATGCCATTTTTTGATGCGTGAAATTCCAAGACATCGAGAATTCCCGTCAGTCCCAGCTTTTTGGAATTAACCGGGACTGAACGGGTGATGATTTAGTTTTTGCGAGTCTCTTCAAAAAAAGATCGTCAGAGCGTTTGTGCAGAAGTTGCCCTGTAAGAGTGGAGGCGTCATCGGCCCAAACCTGCTCAAGCGTGATCAAGTCCCACTGTTGAGGACAAAACACAAAGTGCTCAATCCCGTTGATTTGCAGAAGCTCGCGACGCGCCATCATTAACGAATCGAATAAGGCTCACAATGGAGATCATCCAAGGCGAGATCTTCTACCTTTTCAGGAGTGATATCGTAGTCAGAAATGTCTTTTGGTTCAACGACTCCTTCTTTTTTCTTGATGTTTACAAGATCGTGTACTTGGAAGCTGGGATATTGCCCGCTTTGGCAATTGTGTTTGAACCAGTAAACTTTTTCTACAAGGATTGACCCCTCCGGACGTGCTGACGAGGCATCATTTTCGAACAAGGTCTTGAGTGCTTCATGCAGTTTTTCTGCGTCTTCATCGTCAAAGCCGGTTTTTTCTGCAAGTTGACAATTGATGCTTCCTTTTGTGACATACAAGCCAAATTTGACACGATGTTTCATCCCCATCGTGTCAGAAGATTTGTCACCCGTGGCCGTCGTAACCGAGTTGACGCTTTTAGTAATTTGAATATCTTCAATCATGACCGGATCAACGGAGAAAGCCGGGTGGATTGATACAGGTCCGCGAATTCCTACAGAAAGACCTTTTGAATCGTCGTTATTCGATTTTTCCTTAAAGGCGAATAATTGACCGAATGCGCGAACGTCGAGCCACGTTTCACAAGCAACGCTGGTGAACTTTTCCTTATCCTCTTTAAATTCTTCTAGCGTTTCTTTTGCGCGATCTTTTAGGCTTTTAAAACCGTCGATATTGCGGTCGTCACTTTGAACAAAGATGGGCTCACCCATATCCATCCATCGGTTTCGAATCTTACGCTTCAAACATACATCGCTGATTTCCCCATATCCGTTAATGTCTGTACGTGGCCGATTACCATTCAATGGATCACCATTGGGATTTGCGTTTTTTACACTGATGATGGCTACAAAATCGATTTTATTGTTCAACATTTTCAAACTCCTTTTCTTCCTTTTCTTTCTTTTCTCGTTTACGATAAAATTCGTTTTGTTGACAATGGAATCCGAGCAAGAATGTGCCTCTTAAAGGGTCTTTCGATTCAAATTCCGTAATGTCAAACATGCTCATAATTTCGTTAATTGTTTTTTGTGTTATGACTTGCAAGCCAGGATTTAACTTTGCTAAATAAGGTTGAAATTTAAGCTCAATATTCATCCACGTTTCACATGGACGCTTTGAAAATGTGTTCATATATCGCATGGCATTCGATTGGCGTTTTGCATCGTCGTCCATGTTCTCGATGGCTTTTGACTCAATGTAATCGGCAACTGCAAGCAGCCGACCATACAAATAACTCCTATCTTTGATGGTGGGATCCAGTGGCATAGAATAAACCTCCTCATTTCTTTCGAAGTAATGCTTTCTCAGAAGTCCACACGCGCAACTGAGCGAACGCTCCCAGTTTTCTTTTGACTTATTCATTGGATTGGATGCTGTTTGGATGGCATTTCGTATGATATCCAAGGGAATTGGCGCACGCTCCACGATGCAAGGTAACCAGCGTCGCAGCGGTTGCTTTTTGTAACGTTCATTATCAATGGTCATTTGGTTCTTACGTTCAATACCGCAAGTAAAGCAAAAAATCTCATCGGGAGTGGGTACACCATAGTAATATCCCAAAAAATCATTATCATTCCACTTAGGATGTTTCCAGGCCAATGATTGATAGTAATATGCAAGGTTGTCGATGTAGTCTTGAAACGAAACTTCACGATAATATTGTATCGCCAGCCTTCCGGTCGTTGCATTATCCAGTGCCAGGAGGCATACATTTTCGTGACGATATAGTGTGTCGGAAAATTGGTAGCCGCGGAGTGCCTTCCGAAGTGACTTTGCATAATTTTCCTGTACGTTAATCCTATCTGGAGAGATACGGTCTTTTTCCAGTTTCATCCAAAAGCTTTTGTATGGCGTGTTAGGTTTTTTCCCGCGTCCATAAGCCAATACGGTGTATTCTTGGTTGCGCCTATTGGATTCCTTCTTATTTAGATAAGCTTGATGTTGAATCAGCCATCGCAGGGCACTGTACGCCTTACTGCTTACGAGAAGCGATACACTCATAACATTTTCGGGATGAACAAAGCGTCCCCGATATGTGTAGTTTTTATGGTCATTGGAAGAAATCAATTTTGTTTGATCGCCGGAAGATCTTAAAAATTTTCCATGCTTTGTTCCTAAAAACTGTTCGTTTTTTCCGCTTACGTAGCATAACCCGACATATCGATGAGGTCGCTCTCGCTCAGATGTCGAGCCATCCTTCTGCTTATATTTCTCTACGACGAGTGGATGAATAACCTGTAAATAGTCGTTCGAATAATTTCTGAGGAAATCATAATTTTCCCACAGTCGATTGAGTTGACCATTTTGCTCGATGGCAAATCGCACGAGAAGTTCCCTTGCCGTTAAACGATTGTATTTTTTAGAGGTTAATTTTTTGTCCTCATTGACCTCTAAAATACCTGCTCGGATGAGGTCTTTTGTCAATGTATTCTTGTCAAGGTATTTTTTGATAATGGACTGTGGCGATACATCGGCCGATGATTGAGACCACGCATTCAAAAATTTCATATAAGCGGCATGTTTTTTTTGGTCACCGTCCGATGATTTTTCCGTATAATTGTGGAGGTCTCCCGCTACGTATTGGAGTTTATCAAACAGGGGATGCGGTGCAATCCCGCTGGTCCGAGCGTCAGAATCCTCCGTGATGGGCATCAATGTTGGACGATGTGCTTTGGGCAATAATTCGGCGCGAAGAAATTTTGAGTCTTCTGACAGAATGACTTCGATTTGCACGTTGTTTTTTCCGATAAAAACGGGCACCCAGTTAGGGACGGCTTCCTCGGATTTTTTGTGGGCATCATCGAGATAGTCATACATGTCTGCTAATGTGCTCATCCGGCTCATGCATCCATCACCCCATTCTCTATGTCGGTGCAAGGGCTAGCATCGAAAACTTTTGGCGGAACGGTATCGCTTGAACGGCGAATCTCGCAATCTTCAGGAGCTGGAAAATCAATCACGCCTTTTCGCATGATCGGAAACCAGAGATTTGTAATGATTACGGGGTTATGATCGTCTGTTGGAGGTGCCTCATCGGGGTAGATTAAGCTGTGATATTGAAGACCATAGCTTAACTCTTCAATTGCATCAAAAGCGCCCTCCTCTTCGTCAAAGATTGTAGGCAAAACGTAACCTTGGCATTCGCGTGTCCCGAGAAAAATGTCTCTCCTTCCGCCTTTTTTCAAAGATCTTTCGAAAATGGCCTCATGCTTCTGTATGTTCCAGTCGTGTTTGAACTCCGGTCTGTACGGATTAAATTCGAATTGAACTTGCACTTTGTAGCAAACGTCCTTGAGGTAGGTATAATAGGCCAATTCATTGCCGTCAGAACTGTATTTCATCGGTCTTATTCCGACACTTTCCGTCTGTATCGGATTCATGATACGCACGCGTAACACCCGCCAAATGAGCGATGGCTTCCAGTAGATGGACTCGGTTATGCCCTTTAATGCCTGATAGGTGGGGAAATGATAACTTGTTTTTTCACCGCCAATCCGGACAATGGGATCCGAAAATAAGGCTCGCGGACCAAACACTTGATATGTGAAAATTTTGCTTTTCTTCACGATTGATCTCCTTTCTATGTAAATTGGTATGCATCATCGACCTCCTTTCCATGGATTTGTTATTTCTTCCCTAGCTCGGGTTCTAGGCAAAGACCTATGTTTTCTGCATAGAACTGCTCTTCCAGTATCGGCATCGACAAGTCATCAATAAAACGAATGGCATTTTGTTCCTGAAGTATTCGCATGGTGTGGGGGTACACAGAGACCGAATATAGTTCCGCTTGTTTGACGAGTAACTGGACGTTCTTGGACGCTTGATGAGGGGTTAAATTTTCCAGATCCTCAATGATGTGTTTGCCGTTTCCCCACGGGACCACCACACGAATGGCCTCGCTTTCAATCGGGTGATAATTGTGGCCTGCCGTATCAAATGCTTGATTTAGTATGTGTTCTGGAGCATTGCCATCGTGCAGGTGCTCGTAGCAGTTGATATTGATCATGTTCTCTGAAAGGAGTTCGCCGACACTTGTCTCGAATTGATTGGTTAATCTGGATGAAGTGCCCTTTAAACCCGACTCTTTTTTATTATCACAATTAAAGTTGCTGAATTTTGCGAAATTGCTGTAGTAGTTTCGAAAATATGTTTTTATTGTCGTCCTAGAATCCAAAGAGCGACCATATTTTTCGTTTCCGGAGTCAAAGTCATTTAATAGGGCATACATGGTATCTCGGCCGGATTGAATCTCAGGTAACAATGTGATGTTTTCTATGTCCTGAGAGGGATTGACAATGATGACGTGTCCTTTTTTGAGTTCGTTATGTCGATTACATCGTCCTGCGGCCTGGATGATCGAGTCTAAACCGCAGGCAGAACGAATGACACATTCAAAAGAGATGTCAATCCCTGCTTCGATAAGTGATGTGCTAATGAGCAGCAACGGTGACTCGCCTGTACTTAGATCCTGACGAATTCGTTCAATGATTTTTTTACGGTGTGCCGGTACAAGATCATTACTTAAAAAAACGATCTCATGATTGCCGCCGCCTTCGTTCATGGACAAATAAAGCTTTCTGGCAGCAGAGCGCGTGTTAAGAATGACGGCAACGGTTCGAAATTTTGAACATTGTTCTTTTACAAAGGCATGCAGCTCTGATTCATTATAGGGCTGATCTTGTCGACATTGATTGTGGATGATGACTCGCTTAAATGTATCTATGTCACCGTAATCTTTAACGAGATCTTTCTCTTGTGCGTAATGTATGGAAGGAATGATTCCTTGCTGACTTTTGGTGACTTCTTCCAGCGGTGGCAACGTCGCGGTGCAAAGGACGACCGTCAATCGGAACATTTTGGTAAGCGTATTTAATGCGCGGATAAGTAAGGATAAACTGGTGATGGGTGTTGCCTGAAATTCATCAATGATGAGGATTGAGTTGTTTAACTTATGAAGTCTTCGAAGCGCAGCTTTGTTTGACGAAAAAAGACAATTTAAAAGCTGGACCATGGTTGTAATAATCACAGGGCCGTTCCAGCTTTCCATCAGGTAATTTCGTGGTTGATTTTTCTCGAAATCATGAGACGTTTGAAGAACATCGCCATGATGTTCAATGATCAACAAATCGTCTAGCACGTGTGGTCCTTGCAAAAGTGCCTTACGGTATTCCGTTGCGGTTTGATCAATAATGGTTTTATATGGAGCGACATAAACGATTCGTTCTTTTTTATGATAAAGAGCATGTTCGAGCGCGAAATTCATGACTGAGAGCGTTTTGCCACCACCGGTTGGAACTTCCAAGCGATAAATACCCGCAGGTGTTTGACCTTTTTGAAGACACTCTTGAGAAATCTGGTTTCGCAGGATGTTAAGGTCTGAGTCATTCTTAAATTGCCGTAATTTATGTTGCAAATTGTCTTGCATCATTTCCCAACAGGGCATGTTCGGCTGATTGTTTAAAACGGGTTCTTCGAAGCCTGTAAATGCTTTCGCATCGCTCCAATCCGCATCGATCAGTGCAGACAACAAAAATCGCACCACAAGACCGAGGGCAAAACAAGGATTGATGATGTGAGGTTCTTGATCCATCAGCTTATTAAATGCGCAAGAAAGTTCCGAGATGCATTTGTGAATTAAGGTCTCATCGAGGTGGGATTTAAGAAAATCTTGAGCATTCACCATTGCGCTTTCATAAATCATCCGCTCCGCACCTTTTAATTGTAGTTTTTCTGTTCTGCGATCCAACGCATGCATGCCGGCATGATTGAGTAGATCAAACATACCGTGGTGAGATCGTATGATCCAACGAACGGCATCTTGTGCAAACTTGATGTCCGCGGGGAGACATGTGCCCTCTCGGCCGTATAAAGCGTTCGTTATATTGTAAAAAAAGAATGCTCCTTGAGGTGCGTGTGAGACAAGAGACGAGTTGTTCTCTGTTAAAAGATACTCCTGCCATTGAACAGAAAATTTCCCCAGATCATGGAGTAAGCATTCATATGGAGTGTATTGGAAAAACCAACAATCTGTTTTTGCTGACATCTTTGAACAACTCCAAGAATGTGAGACTCAAGGGCTTGATACTCTCCTGCAGCATTGCGTTCTGAACGAGCAAGGTAAGTGGAGTTTTGGTTTGCATTCGGTATATTCATCTCATGCCGCCTCATCGCTCCTTCCGACATCGTGGTGTGAAGGTGGATTACCGATCAAGAACAGAACAAAAATATTGGGCAACAGATCAATTAAATAACAGATGCATCATTATTTAATCTACGTTTATATTCTACCATGGAAAAATTAAGAAAGCTTTCTAACGGTTAAATGGCTCGCAAGCATCTGACCTGCAAATGTTTGAAAGGGAGAATGCAGCGCCGAGTCCAAAAGAGCAGCATCGCGGAGTCCCCGCAAGCCTCCGAAACGGTCGATCAAATACGCATGGATTCTTAGTGCTTGCTCTTCGGTGATGTAGATCAGTTCGCCAATTTCTGTAACGCCTCCGCATATCGATCAGACTATTGTTTTGTGTAGGCATCCACCAATTTAAGTACATGCAATCATCCTTGGGTGGTGCGAACCATGCTAAACTACAATTACCCGACCACGAGAGGTGCCGAATTGTCGTGAAGATCGCTTATGTGGAAGACATCCCGGAACATCGCGAGGTGGTTTTGAGAAAGATTCAAGACTGGATTCGCGTGAAGTCGCCGACATCGTCGGTGACGGTCTTTCAGGATGCGCAAAGTTTCTTGTTTGCGCTGGAAGATGAGCTGTTTGATCTGCTGCTTTTGGACATCGTGATGCCCGGCATGGACGGGGTGAGCTTGGCGCGCGCGTTGAGGTCACGCGGCAACGACGCCATGATTGTTTTCATTACGGGAGAAAAAGATTTCGTCTTTGACGGCTACAAAGTGGCGGCGATGGATTATCTTTTGAAGCCCATTCGCGACGATGAATTGATACAGGTCTTGGATCGCGCGCTGAGTAAGCATGAGACGACGGTGCCGGAGGTGGTGCTGGAGACGGACCAAGGGCTCGAAGGGGTGCGCGTCGATCGGATTGCGGCCATCGAAGTGCGGAACAAAGCGCTGTTGTTCACCGTTTTGGAAAAGGGGCGGCGCTACCGTACGATCCGCATGCGCGGGAGTTTGAGCGAGTGGATGGACACGTTGACGGAGTTGGGATGGGCGGATCGTTTCTTGCAGGTCCATCGCAGCTACGTGTGCCACGTGGCGCATGTCAAGCGCTTGGACGATGACACCGTCGAACTGCACAACGGGGCGAAGCTGCCATTGGCGCGAAGCCGCAAAAAGGATGTGTTCCGTCAGTACATGGACTATCGAAAATCGGTGGCGCGCGACAAATCGCAGGGAGGCCGCCCGTGACGTTCATGTCGGCGCTTTATTTGCCGTTTTTGTTGTGGACGTGTTTCTACGCCATCCGCTTTAAAAGAGTGACGGTGCCATACGTGGTGCTGCTCGCGTTATCGATCGGCGTCGGCGTGTTGGCGCGTGCGCTGGGACGTCCGTGGATCTTCTTTTTAGCGCTGTTTGTTTTGTTGGCGCTGTTCGTTCTCTTTTACAATGACGGATTGCGCCATCCGCGGCGCTTGACCAAGGCGTGGCACGTGCTGTTGTGCCTGGATGTTTTCTTTGTGCCGCTGATCTTCATTCCGATGCGCTTCGGCTTTCCGTTGGCGGTCGTGATGTACCTTTTCTTTCTGCTCATTCAGGCGGAACTGTTGGAGCCGCGGCTGGGCTTGATGATTGTCTTGATCTGCGTTTTGTTGACCTTTGTGTTCGATATTTCGTTGGTGGCGGCGCTTTCATACGTGGTATTCTTCACGATCTTTTATCTGTCCGTCTATATGCGAGAGCGCACGGCCAAGACCATCGAGCAGGAGACGTCCGACATGCTCATGGCCTATTCGGATGAAGTGCACGCGATGCATCTCCAGATGCGCTCGTGGCGCCACGACTTCCACAATCATTTGCAGAGCATGAAGTTCTTGGAGCAGGAAGGGCGCCATGAGGAGCTGCGCGCCTATTTGGACGATCTCGAACGCGATCTCCAATCGATTGACACCGTCGTGAAAAGTGGCCAGGTTGCGGTCGATGCGGTCTTGAATAGCAAACTCAGTTTGGCGCGTCAAGCGGGCATCGATCTGGATGTGACGGTCTTTCCGCTGCCGGATTTGGGCATATCGGACGTCGATTTAACGGCCTTGCTCGGCAACTTATTCGACAATGCCATCGAAGCATGTGAGAAGATACCGGAATCCGATCGATTCATTCGCCTGTACATGGATTGCGTCGGAGAGCAATTGTACCTGTCCATTCAAAACTCGGCCAAAGAAGATTTGTCCTTCAATGAGCGCAACTACATCTCCGAAAAGCGCGGCCGTCACGGTCTGGGGATGAAACGGGTTGCGCTCGTCGTCGAAAAATACGGCGGCCATTTGAATCTTCAAAATGAACCGGGCATCTTTGCGGCGGAGGTGACGTTGGCCTTGCCGCGGACGGCGTCATCGAACACACCCTAAGCGTTTTTTAAATCTTTTTGATCAAACACTGCGTTGGCAGGGGTTTGTTGAAGTCGCACGGGTCGGCGATTTGGCGTGGGCCATCGCGGAGTGCTTCCGTTCGCGCCGGAAAAAGCACCGTTCGCGCCGATGTTCGTTTTTGTCACAAAAATTTCGCTACCTTAGGATTGAACAAAATAGTGCGAAGGAGCGAGAGATGGCGACATTATTTCAAAACATTCGTTTTTTCATGCAACGCATGAAGTGCTTCAATCGTCGACGGTATCGGTCGTATTGGATCCATCACGTTTTGTTTGTGCTGATGTCCATGGCGTCGTTGACGATCGGTGTGTTGTTGCCGGCGAAGATCGTGGCGATCGTGATGGCGAACGGGCGCCTCTGGGAGGTGCTCGTCCGGGTCTTGGCGCTGGCGTTGATCCAAGGTATGCTCTTGTATTTTAGAAACAACACCAACATGACGGAAACGTTCATGCGCATGACGGAGATGCATGTCGGCGCCTCCGAAATGATGTATTTTCCGGCAGAAGACATGCGGGGCGCGCTCGGCGAGCACGTTATGGATGCGACGTCCAAAGCCCTTTATCACGGCAACGAACGAGGGTTTGAAAATTACTTCCGTCACATTTGGCGTGCTCTGCTGCATTTGTTGACGGCGATTGTTTTCATCGTTTTGAGCGTTCGACTGAGCTTCTGGTGGATGCTTTTGCTGTTGGTGCCCTCGCTCATTAAAGAATGGATGAAGATGGGGTACTACCGCTTGCGAGATCAATACCGCGATGCGGAGATGGATCATTTTAAACGCACCTCGTATTACAATCGGATCATCCTCAAAAATGAAGCGGCCAAAGACATCCGTCTGTACCACTTGGTCGATCTTTTTCGGGCACGTCAAAACGATTTAAA
The DNA here is from genome assembly GCA_050945495.1 of Saccharofermentanales bacterium. Classification (GTDB taxonomy): domain Bacteria; phylum Bacillota; class Clostridia; order Saccharofermentanales; family DTU023; genus UBA4923. The sequence goes on along the minus strand of JBMNTA010000031.1, from coordinate 60 downwards.
AGACGACGTCCTGGAATGGACGGATCGCTTGGAACGCCGAAAAATGGGGTATGACCTTTT
>JBMNTA010000030.1:0-12969 GCA_050945495.1 Saccharofermentanales bacterium | reverse complement strand
TGCAAGAACAGTTTGACGAACACTTTTTCCAACGAAACGTCGTGATCTCCGGCGCCATCGGCGCACATTCCGGATCGACCCATGTCTTCGTGAAGGACGTCATGGCGGACGATGAACACATCATCATCAACTTCGGCATCAAAACGCCCGACATAGGCACGACCGATATGGCAAGCTGGCACTATTTCATCGGTGTTTCCAAGGCCGATGCCGCCGGCAAAACGCCTTTAACGAACTTGAAAATCAAACAAGGTCCCAGAACCGGCACACTTCCCGGACGGATCTGGGCCGATATGTAGACCGCTTCGCCATGATAACCCGTCCGGCGGCGTTAAAATGTAAGTTGTGACGTTCGCCGGATTTTTTCAAAACGAAACCCCTGAAGCCTTGGAGCCTCAGGGGTTTTGATTATGGCTGCCGATTCAGGATTTGAACCCGAACAAACTGAGTCAGAGTCAGGTGTGCTACCGTTACACTAATCGGCACCGTGCCTTGCGGCAAGTGGCATCATACCAGCGCCGCGAAGGCCTTGTCAAATGATGAAGATGCATCTTCGTCACCGGCGCGCCGGGTGCATGCCCGGGTCACGGTTTCACAGACATCGAAAAATCGCAGCAGTCCCCGCCGCGGCCCAAGGTCTTCGTGCGGTGCCAGCAGAGCTTGGGATGGAGGTTGTCGTACGCGAGGTCGTCGCTGTCACAAAAGGCGGTACAGAGTTCGGGGCAACCGTGTTCGCGGCAGGCATCCCAGTAAGGACACGCCGTCATATCGATCCGCCAGGCATGCTCGACCTCGTATTTCTTGGCGCGAAACCCCGCTCGGGTCCCGAACTTCTTGTCCGCCACCTTGGCAAAGAGGCGGGGCACCAGACGATAAAGGCCGGGGATGCGAAAGATCTTTCGCATCGTCTCCGCCATCTCGGGCACGCCCGTGAGCACCATGGCACGGGCGGCCTCCAGGGCCTCCGCGTCGGGGAGTTCACGTCGAAAAATCTCATATCCGGCGATGGTCGGCAGGATCATGCGATCGAGATGACGCATTTTGGCCTTCGGGGCGTCGGCGTATGGCCGGCGCAGCGCTTCCACACGCGTTGTGAGTTCCTCCGTGAGCGTCTCCGCTTGGGCGTCGCCCCACCGATCGCGGGTGATCGTTTGAAAATTTTGCACGACGCGAATCTTGTTGAGTTGCATCCGTTCACTTCCTCCGGCAAGTCATGACTAACTTTAGTGATTACGGGACCTACGATACCACGATTTTCGTGCTTCGCCAATGCTTCGCTGTTGAGGATTTGATGGTCGGATGGTATAATTCGTTGAAGTTCTGTGTGCCTAAAACGTCTGAAATAACGCAATTTGGAGGTTTGGGCCACGATCACATATCTGGATGAAGGAGGTATGTTTATGATTCGTGATCGGCTTACACGCATACGTGATATTTTTGAGGCGGTTTTGGAGAATAATCCGGCCGTGATCGGTCAGCCTCATACCATTCAGGCACGTGTCAAATCGCATCGCCCGAGCGGCGGCATCGGCTTCATCGCCTGCACCGACGGCTCGACCTTTGTGCCATGCCAGGTGGTGTACAACAACGACACCGCGGGCGATTTTCAAGCGACCATCGGAACGGGGGCCGTCATCGAGTGTGAGGGGCGCATCGTCCCGACGCCGGATGCCCGACAACCCTTCGACTTTGTCGCGGATCACATCCGCGTTTTGGGGGAGGTGGCGGACGATTACCCCTTGCAAAAACACCGCATCGGGTTTGAAAAACTCCGTGAAATGCCGCATCTGCGTCCGCGAACCAACACCTTCGATGCCGTGTTCAAAATTCGGAATACGCTCTGCATGGCGATTCACAATTACCTGCAAGCCCGCGATTTCCAATACATCACCACGCCGATCGTGACGACGAACGATGCGGAAGGGGCCGGCGAGGCCTTCACCGTGACGACGCGAAACGACGGAAAATACGATGAGGACTTTTTCGGTTGCCACGCTTCCCTGACCGTGTCCGGGCAGCTGCACGTCGAACCGTTTGCGTTGGCATTCGGCAACGTCTACACCTTCGGGCCGACGTTCCGCGCCGAGAACTCCAACACGCCGTACCATGCCAGTGAGTTCTGGATGATCGAACCGGAGATTGCGCCGGGCGACCTCGAGGACAACATGGTCTTGATCGAGGGCATCGTCAAATACTGCATCACCGAAGTCTTGGCAAAACATCCCGACGAAATGGCGTTTTTGAATAAATTTGTCGACAAGAAACACACGCTCATTCAAGATCTGGAGCGCGCCGCGTCGGCGGACTTCAAGGTCTTTACGTACGATGACGCCGTGCGTTACTTGCAAGAAGCGGATCGCACGTTTGAATATCCCGTCGAATGGGGCGTCGACCTCAAGACGGAACATGAGCGTTACCTCTGTGAAGATCTCGCCCAAGGCCCCGTCTTCATCATCAACTACCCGAAGGACATCAAGGCGTTCTACATGCGCATGAACGACGACGGCAAGACCGTGGCCGCATGCGACTTGTTGGTGCCGGGGGTGGGCGAATTGATCGGGGGCTCCCAGCGCGAAGAGCGCTACGATGCGTTGATCGCACGCATGCATGAGATGCATGTGCCGACCGAGCCGCTCCGGTGGTACATCGACCTGCGACGTTTCGGCACGATCAAGCATGCGGGGTTCGGCATCGGGCTCGAGCGCATGATGCTCTATTTGACCCGAATCGGAAACATCCGCGACACGCTCCCCTACGCGAGAACGCCGCGGAACTGCCGTTTCTGAGAAAACGGCATGCCCGGCCCATGGGCGCGACCTCGGCATCGCCATGAGGGGGGTGCGGCCAACATTCAGACATCACGCCGCACACAACAACGAAAAGAGGTCACCTTGGATATCAACGCATTGGCCGCTCAATCCAACCTCTCGCTCAATTGCGAAGAACTGGATCTGACGCGCGAGCAATTGATGGATTTAATCGCCTTGGCCGATCACATGAACGACATCGACATCGACGGGGTGGAACCGATGTTCTCCCCGTCCGAATCGCACGACGTGTTTTTGACGGAACCGGACGATCGCCCGCCCACCCGTGAAGAAGCCTTGGCCAACGCCCGCGAAACGCGGGACGGATGTTTTTTGGTTCCGCCGGTGGTGGAGTGAGGGGGCCGCATGAACGAATCCACGATGCAGTTACATGAATTGGCCGAATCGCTTCGGCGACAAACATGCTCGGCGCGTCAATTGACGGACGCCGTTTTTCAACGGATCGATGCGCGCGAATCGCGCGTGGGGGCCTACATCACGCTGACGCGTGAAGCCGCCTACCGACAAGCCGATCGCGTCGACCGCCTCTTGCGCGAAGGACGCGTCCTGCCGCCGTTGGCGGGCATTCCCTTCGCCCTGAAGGACAACATCGCGACGCGCGGCATACGGACGACCAACGCGTCGAAGATGCTCGCCGATTTTGTGCCGCCGTACGATGCCTTCGTCTGGCGGCTGCTCCGACAACAAGAGGCCGTGTTGGTCGGCAAGCTCAACATGGACGAATTCGCCATGGGTCACTCGACGGAGACGTCGGCATTTCACATCACACGCAACCCCTATGATTTGGATCGCGTACCGGGCGGCAGCTCGGGCGGTTCCGCCGCGGCCGTGGCCGCGGGCGAAGCCTACTTTGCCCTGGGCACCGACACGGGGGGCTCCATCCGACAACCCGCCGCGCTATGCGGCGTCGTCGGCATGCGTCCCACGTACGGGCTCGTCTCGCGCCGCGGCGTGACATCGTTTGCCTCCTCCCTCGACCAAGTTGGACCGATCACGCGCACCGTGCGCGACAACGCGCTCGTCTTGGATGTCATTGCGGCCCATGACAAAAAAGACGCCCAAAGCATTGAACCGCGCGGATCGATGCTCGACGGCATCGAGGACGACATCGACGATCTTGTCCTCGGCTGGCCCGAATCGTATTTTGCTTCCGGCGACCTGTCCGACGACGTGCGCCGCCTTCTGGAGGCCGCGGTGAAAACCTTCGAACGCCTGGGCTGCAAGATCGTCCCCGTCCGCTTGAAGACCCTCGACGCCTCGCTCGCCGTCTATTACATTGTTTCGAGCGCCGAAGCCTTCGGCGGCCTGAACCGCTACGACGGCATTCATTATGGATATCGGGGCCGGGGCGAGACGATCGAAGCCATCTATTCGGCCTCCCGCACCGAAGCGCTCGGTCCCGAAATGAAGCGGCGCATCATGCTCGGATGCTACGCCTTGTCGACCGAAAACTACGAAGATTATTTTTTGAAAGCCGCGAAAGTCCGCCGCGTCGTGAAGTCGGAATTCGATCACGTCTTCCGATCCTGCGATGCGATTTTGACGCCGGTGACGGCCACGCCGGCCTGGCCCTTGGGCACCCAGCCGCAAGAAGCCGGCGGAAGCAAGTACAGCAACGATCGCTTTACGCTCCCGCCCTCGATCACCGGCTTGCCGGCGATGTCGCTGCCCGCGGGCATGACCGACCGTGGATTGCCCGTCGGCATGCAGCTCATGGGGCCGCGCTTTTCCGAACCCGTCTTGTACCGCCTCGGCGCGCGCTTTGAAGATGCGGTGGGTCGGTTGCCGCTGCCGAAAGGGGGCACGCGATGAGTGACCGAGATTACGAATGCATCATCGGGCTCGAAGTCCACATCGCCTTGAACACGCGCCATAAATTGTTTTGTGAGTGCGCGACCGCCTTCGGCGCCCCGCCGAACACCCATGTCTGCCCCGTCTGCCTCGGCATGCCGGGCGCATTGCCGGTCTTGAATCGCGAAGCGGTCGACTTCGCCGTGCGCGCCGCCTTCGCGACGCACGGAACGATCACGCGACGTTTCCGCTTTGATCGTAAAAATTATTTCTACCCCGACATGCCGAAGGCCTACCAGATCACGCAACACGACCTGCCGATCTCCGTCGGCGGCTACGTCGACATCCCGGTCGGCGATGAGGTCCGCCGTATTCACCTGGATCGGATCCACTTGGAAGAAGACGCCGGCAAATTGACGCACACCCCCGACGGCACCTTGGTCGACTGCAACCGCGCCGGCGTGCCCCTGATCGAGGTCGTCTCGATGCCGGAGCTCCGCAGCGGCGAAGAAGCCGTCGCGTTCTTGCGAAAACTGCGCTCCATGGTGCGCTACACCGGCATTTCGGACGGCAAGATGAACGAGGGCTCCATGCGCTGCGACATCAACCTGTCGGTGCGGAAAAAAGGGAGCCGTGCGCTGGGTACGCGCACCGAGATGAAAAATCTCAATTCGTTCAATTACGTCGCCCAAGCAATCGAGAGCGAATTCAAGCGCCACGTCGAGCGGATCGACGCCGGCGAAACAATCGAACGGGAGACGCGGCGTTTTGACGAGGCCGCGGGCACGACGTTCGCCATGCGCAAGAAAGCCGACGTCGGCGATTACCGCTACTACCCCGAACCCGACATCCCGTACGTCACCGTCACGGATGAAAATCTCGAAAGCGTCCGCCGATCGATCCCTCGCCTCGCCGATGAGCGCCAAGCCGCGTACATTGCGGACTACGGTCTCACCGCCTACGAAGCGGAGCGACTCACGGAAGAGAAGGCCCTGTCCGACTTTTTCGAAGCGGCCGTCGCGCACACCCGCGCCCCGAAGACGCTCGTGAACCTCATCCTGGCCGACGTCGCGCCGCGCTTCACGGAGGATACGGCCCCCGCCGTCAACGCCGAACACATGGGGCGCTTGGCCGACCTCGTCGAGGCCGACACCGTCAACAGCAACACGGGACGAAAGGTACTCAAGGCCATGATCGAGGACGGCGTCGATCCCGACCGCTATATCGAGACCCACAATCTCGCGCAAATCAATGACCGGGACGTTCTCGCCCCGATCGTACGCGACGTCCTCACCCACAACGAACGGGCCGTCCGAGACTATCGGAACGGCAAAAAAGCCGCGATGCGCGCCCTGATCGGACGCGTCATGAAGGCGACCGCCGGCCGCGCGAACCCCGTTTTGGTCGAATCGATGCTCGCGGACGCCCTGGAATGAGCTTTTAAAAAAGATATGCAAAGGGCCGAACCGCGGATGTGCGATTCGGCCCTTTTGTTTGCCGTATGAAACGTTCGATCAGTACGTAAACCGCTCCAACGCCGTATCGTCGAACGACTTGATCAGCGCCGCACCGAGGGCGGCCGCGGCATCGGCGTCAGAGGCCTTCGCCCAACCGTAGTGCGTGTGAATGTAGCGCACCGGCACGCCGATGACAATCGTCGGGATGCCCTGCCCTTGGGTATGGATCAGGCCGCCGTTCGTCCCGCCGCCGCTTCGGACACCCGCTTGCACGGGAATGTCGCCGGCACGGGCCACGGCGAGGGCGTACTTCTGAAAGCCCGGATGCGTGACCATCGAGCGGTCGATGTGGCGGAGCATGGGGCCCCCGCCCAATGCCGTCTGCATTTTGTCGGCCGGCGCGAAGTTGTCGTCCGCGGGCGTGCCCTCAAAGACGATGGCGACGTCGGGCTCGATCTGCCGCGTGGCGACGATCACGCCGCGTCCGCCGATCTCTTCTTGCGACGTGTAGCCGGCGATGACGTCGACATCGAGGTCGACCCCGTCGAGGCGGCGCAGCACCTCGGTCATGACGGCGCAGCCGATGCGGCAATCAAACGCCTTGCCCAAGAGCAAATCGTGATCCTCATCGTAATGAAATTCGACATCGGGCACCACGGGCGCCGCGATGTCGATGTTGAAGTCCGCCTCCACTTCTTCCTTGGACCGAGCGCCGATGTCGAGCTCGATTTGATCCATCGAGACACCCTGTTTGCGCTGTTCGTCGGTCAAGTAATGCGGCGGCGTGCTCGCGGCAATGGCACGCACCCACTTGCCGTCACGGGAGCGCACGCGAAACACATGCGCCGGGATGTTGCCGGGCACCCATGACCCGAGCGGCAGCACGCGCAAAAGTCCGTTGGCCCGAATCGATTGGACGATCAAGCCGACTTCGTCGAGGTGCGCGTCGAGTTGGACACGCAGTCGATCGCCGGTGTTGCCGTTGCGATGAATGAAAACATTTTGGATCGTGTCGCGTTCGGCGTTGCCGTACGCCCCCGCCTGTCGGATGGCGAGGTCGGCCACCTCGTGTTCATAGCCGGACGGGCCGTACGCGTCGGAAAACGCGCCGATGGTTTGAATCAATTGTGCATCTATCATGTCATTCCTCCTCTTCGGGCACCCCGAGAGGTGCACCCGATGACATGGCCATTCTATCAGTTTGTATCGATTGTTTGCGCCCATTGGGTCCAAAAGCGCATAATATGGAGGCAACGACGTGTCGATCGCACCGCGTGCGATCGCCTCTGAAAGGAACGCCGCATGGCCTTTGAATGGTTGAAACAACTTCATCTGCCCGAGTCCGAGGAGCCCGACTGGGTCCTCTTGATTTCCTCGCCCGCCACGTGGAGTCCACATGTCGAGACCTTTCTCACGGATCGTGACATTCCGTTCGTCAAGCGCGCCGAAAAAGGCGCGGGCGTCACGTTAAAAATCGGCCCGGTCAACGAAGTTTACGATTATTATGTGCCCCGCGAAGCCTACGACAAAGCCGCGGAGGATCTCGATGAGCTGCGCGCCCAAATCGGCAACTAATCTTTCCTGAGCGATCTCAACAATTGAATCTCTTCGGCGTAGCCGGGAAGTTCGTTCGGCGTCTCCAACGCAAACGGCAGATCTTTCAATTTCGGATGACGGATGATCGTCGCGACGGTCTCGAGACCGAGCGTCCCCTGACCGATCTTTTCGTGACGATCTTTTTGCGCCCCGGGCGCATTCTTGCTGTCATTTAAATGGAAGGCCTTCACGTATTCGAGGCCGACCGTCTCGTCGAATTGCCGCAACACGCCGTCAAAATCGCCGATGACATCGTAGCCGGCATCGCTCATGTGGCAGCTGTCCATACAGACCCCGAATTGCGAAGGATCGCGCACGCCGTCCAGGATCGACTTGATCTCTTCGAACGAACGCCCGACTTCGCTCCCCTTGCCCGCCATGGTCTCGAGCAGCACCGGCGTCTTGATTTCCGGCGTGACGACCTCGTTCAGCGCCTCGACGATCATCTCGATGCCGACCTCGACGCCCTGCCCCACATGGCTTCCCGGATGGAAGTTGTAGACCACGCGATCGACGTGCTGCAGACGCTCCAGATCGTCGCGCATGATGTCGCGGGCAAACGCGCGCATCGACGGTTTTTTCGAGCATAAATTCATCGTGTACGGCGCATGGGCGATGATCACGCCGATGCCGTGCTCTTTGGCGTACGCATTGAACGCTTCGATGTCGTCGAGGTCCAACGGACGCGCCTTGCCTCCGCGCGGATTGCGCGTGAAATACTGAAAGGTGTTGGCATCGATGGACGTGGCGGTCTTCCCCATGGCGAGGTAACCGTCGCTCGACGAGAGGTGACATCCCAAATAAAACATAAAATTGACTCCTTTAACGGCGATCTGCTTCGATCAGCGTATCACGTTTGAGACGATGATGCCGTATCCCCAAGCGTTCAATGCATAAAAAAACGACCTTCGTCGAAGGTCGTCCGCCACGGTTGCCGCGGGGCGTCAATCGGGCATGATCAAAATGTCGCCGGGCATCACCATGCCGAGGTAATCGCGCGCGACGCGTTCGATGTATTCGCGCGAATCCACGACTTCACTCATCCCTTTGAGCGACTCGTATTCCTCGTAAAGCGCGTCACGTTCGCGCTCCAGGCGTCGCTGTTCGGCCGTCAGGCGCTCAAACGCCTGTTGTTGGCTCAAAAACGAGGAGACGCAAAGCGCCAGAATGATGACGGCGGTGACGCCGACAAACAAGCGCAACAGCAGGGACCGCGAGGCCGTGCGGCGCTTTTTTCGTTCGTGGGCGGCATAACTTGGACGCATAGTGTTCACCTGTCGTATTGACATCCTGTTGATTGTAACCTAGCGTACCGCAGTTTGTTCGGTTTTGCAAGCGACCGTGGGATATTTATGCGTCAGTTCGATGATCGTTCGTCATCGGGAAGGACCTCGTAGAGGGACTCCGCCTCGTCTTTGCGGACGTGTTCTCGGACGTCGAGCACGCGCACGCGGACGCGGCGCTCGCCGTAGCCGATGTCCAAGACATCGCCGACCTTGACGTCGGTGCCCGGTTTCGCGCGCCGACCGTTGACGTCGATGCGTCCGGCCGACGCCATCTCATTGGCGACGGTCCGCCGCTTCACGATACGTGAAACTTTCAAGAATTTGTCGAGTCTCATGGTTGCGTTCGCTCCTTTGCTTTGACGGCATCCCACAGGCGATCCATCTCCTCGAGGGTCATGCCTTCGATCGCGTCGCCCCGCTCGAGGGCCAAGGCCTCCATCGCGCGGAAGCGTCGAATGAATTTCTCGGAACACCCCGTCAACGCGGCTTCGGGATCGACATGCAGGATGCGAAGCGTATTGACGACGGCAAAGAGCAAGTCGCCCGCCTCTTCGCGGATGTGGGTAGCTTCGCCCTGATCGATGGCTTCAAACAATTCGCGTGTCTCCTCGATGATTTTGGCCTTCGAGCCGTCGACGTTCGGCCAATCAAAACCGACGTTGGCCGCTTTCTTTTGGAGCTTGAAGGCACGCGTCAGCGCCGGCATGGCGCGGGGCACGTCCGCCAGGGCTTCGCTCGTGGTGGTCTGCCCTTTTTCTTTGCGCTTGTTCTTCTCCCACGTCGCCAAGACGGCGTCGGGCGTCGTCGCCACGTCATCGCCGAAAAGATGCGAATGGCGCGAGATGAGCTTGCGGCAAATGCCGTCGACGACATCTTCAAAGGCGAAACGGCCCGCCTCGTCGGCCATCTGGGCGTGGAACACCACCTGCATCAGGATGTCCCCCAGCTCTTCGCAGAGTTTGTCGGGATCCCCGCTTTGAATGGCGTCGACGCCTTCGTACGCTTCTTCCAATAAATTCCCTTGAACGCTTTCGTGCGTCTGCGCGCGATCCCAGGGGCAGCCCCGGTCGCTTCGCAGGTATGCCATGATCGCCAACAATTCGTCGACGGTGTAATGATCTTTCACGGTCAGGGTGTCGGGTTTGCCTTCACGTCGTTGCATGCCTTGCCTCCTTGTTTCAGTGCGTGACGGTACGCGAGCGCGTCGATGAAAATCTCGCGATCGCGATCGAAGACGAGGTACGGCATGCCCTCCTCCGGCGCCATCCAGCGCACTTCGCTCACTTCTTCCAGTTGCGGCGTCAATTCGCCGTCGATGTAATCGCCCAAGAAAAAGACGACCGTCTTGATGACGCCCGGCTTCGGCGAATACGTCGACTGCCGTTGGAAGTCGGATGCGATATCGATCTGAATGCCGGTCTCCTCGGCCACTTCGCGAATGGCGGTCTCGATGTCGGTCTCGCCGGCTTCGACGTGCCCTTTCGGAAACGACCAATGGCCCGGACGGTGTTTGACCAAGAGAACGCGCAGCTCTCCGTCCACTTCATGAAAAACAATGGCGCCGCAGGAGCGCTCATACGTAATGTTCGATTGCATGTAAAGCCTTCTCTGTGATGTGTTTCCTACCTCACGATGATAACACGCCCGCCCCTTCTGGGATATGATCGAGGTAACAACGAGCATGGGAGGTTCATCGGACGGTGACCAAGCAACATAAAATTCTGATTTTGACGACCGATCGCGTGAATCCGTGGCACAATTTGGCCTTGGAAGAATACCTGATGGGGCGCTGCGAGAGTGCGGTCGATCCGGATTCGGCGCGGGATTATCGCGCCATTTTGTATTTATGGCGCAACCAACACACGGTCGTGATCGGGCGCAATCAAAATGCATGGGCCGAGTGCCGCACGGGTGAATTGGAGGCCGACGGCGGGTACCTCGCGCGTCGAAGCACCGGCGGCGGTGCCGTCTATCATGACCTCGGCAACTTGAACTTTTCAATCATTTTGCCGCGCCCGCGTTTCGATCTCGGCAAAAGCTTCCAAGTCATCTTGGACGCCGCCCTGGCGCTGGGCCTCGATGCCGTTCGCTCCGGCCGCAACGATATCCTGCTGGACGGCCGCAAGTTTTCGGGCAACGCGTTCCGCTACCTGCGCGGCGTCGCCCTGCACCACGGCACGCTGATGATCGACACCGACGTCGAACCGCTGATGCGTTATCTGACGGTCTCGGACGCGAAATTGAAATCGCGCGCCATCCAATCGGTGCGCTCCCGCGTCATCAATTTAATCGACGCCAAGCCCGACATCACGGTCGACGAGGTCGCGCACGCCGTGATCGATGCGTTCATCGCACACTACGGCGAGGGCTGTGAGATCGTCCGCAAGACGATCGACGATTTCGAACGTGACGCAACGTTGGCGCGATTGGAAGAACATTACGCGTCCTGGGCATGGCGTTACGGATCGACGAAACCGTTCGACCTGACGGTCGAGACGGGACGGTTTCCGTGGGGACAGGCCACGTTGAATTTCAAAGTGGAACACGGAACGATCGCGGACGCCGTGATCTACAGCGATGCGCTCGACTCCGATTTCATCGACGAATTGTCGCAAAGCCTTGTGGGCGTGCCCTTCTCCTCCGAGGCGATGGCCGCGAAGATCGAACCGTTGGGACGTGCGAGCGAGACGATCGGCGACATCACGCAAAACACCATCGCCCGCGACATGGCGGGGGTCTTGCGCGACCGAGCGTTTTAGGATCTCCGCATTCCCATGGCCGATGCAAAGAGCCCCGAATCCACGGGGCTCTTTTGAATGGCAACGAAGGGGATCCGAACGGTCACGATCGCTTCGGGACCCAGACCAGCACGAAGGCCTTGACGACGACATCGCGCTTCAGCGGACGAATCTCCGTCGTGTCGATCTCGTCTTTCGCCGCGTCGTAGCGTTCGCTGACGGCTTCGAGGTCTTCCTTCATGTCGGCTTCCAATTGCTCGATCTGTTGCTCGACGCGCTCGTACGAATCTTCCGCGCGGCCGACGTTGGACGACGATTTCTTGGCGCGGGACGCGCTCTTGGCCGCCGTGGTCGATCGGTAAATCGTCGACTGATTGATGAGCGATTTCCCCAGAAGCGATCCCAACACGGCCGAACCGAAGCTGATCGCCGTCTGACGCTTGGCGTCTTTGGCCTGATCTTTCGTGCGTTCGATGCGCTCTTCGGCTTTCGCCAGTTTCTCCTCGAGCGACCGGCGCTTCTTCTCGTACTTGGCTTCGATGTCGTCGACGGCTTCGTCCCGTTCTTCGCGGGCCGCTTGCGTGACCCGCGCGAGGAAGTCGCGATCGGTCTCGTCCGTGCCCGCAATGAGCTTGAAGCGTCGATGGCGCTTGAGCGTCAAGCCGGCATCGCGCCAGACGTTGTCGACCAGTGCGCGCTGCCACGCGTTGAAGGTCGTCTTCGTGCTCGCCTCATCCGGCAACGGCGTGAATCGCGCGCCCGGCGGCGGCTCGGCCACGAGGTCGTCGAGATCGAACGCGGCCTCGAGATCGCGATCCCAGTCGACGGCGACGACGCCGTCATCGATGGGCGTCATCTTCGTGACCACGTCCGTGTGATCGATCCCCTTCTTCTCATCGTTGTAGTAGACGGTCAATCGTCCGAACAACGCGGGGACGTAGACATCGCCCGGCAAGCCCGGGAGGTAACTCACGGAGACACCGGTCGGCACCTTCGGCACGACATCGGCGGACGCCATCGGCGCCGCGGGTTCCGGGGCGGGCGCGGGTGCCGGGGCCGGCGCGGCGGCGACCGCTTCGGGGGGCGGGGTCGGTGCGGGCGGCGTGGCCGCGTGTTCCGCCGGTGGAGATTGTTCCGCCCGTTCACGCGCCGGAGCGGTCAGACGCTGAATCTGCTCGCGCGTCAGAGGACCCGCCAAATACGACATGCAGAACCGCGTCTTGAAGAGCACGGGCGGGCCGCCGCGGACGGAGCGCCAGATGAATTGACGCGG
>JBMNTA010000029.1:0-14485 GCA_050945495.1 Saccharofermentanales bacterium | reverse complement strand
AGGAGCTTTCGATGCGCCGGTTTGAACCCGTCGATCTCCGGAATCGCGCGCGACACGATGACGCTCATCGCGTACGGCATGTAGTTTTCGTGCAGGGTCTCCGTGATCGGTTGCTTGATCGTCGGATTTTTCTCGGCACGCGGCAGGTGTATGTTGGGTTTACGTTGACTCATCTCGACTCGATTCCCGTCCCTTGGTCCTAACTGACATCCAGCATGTCCATGTAAAGATGCCCGGTGGCTTCGATCTGTTCGCGTCGTCCCGCGACGTCGTCGCCGAGCAACAAATTAAACGTCTCGCGCATCGCCGTCTCGTCTTCCGGGAGCACCGACACGAGCCGGCGCGTGGCCGGGTTCATCGTGGTGTTCCACATCATCTCCGGCTCGTTCTCGCCCAAGCCCTTGGAACGCTGAATGTGCACCCGTCCCTCGTCGAGCGACGTCAAAATGTCGTTTTTCTCTTGATCGCTGTACGCAAAATACGTGCGCTCCAACCGCTGCTCGGTATGCGTGATTTCGTACAGCGGCGACTCGGCGATGAAGATTTTGCGTTGGCGGATCAATTCCGGCGTCAGACGGTAAAACATCGCCAGAATCAAAGTGCGGATCTGAAAGCCGTCCACGTCGGCGTCGGTGCAGATGATGACTTTGTTCCAGCGCAAATGGTCCATGTTGAACGGCGCGGCCGCTTTCTGATGCTTCTTCGGGAGCTCGACGCCGCAGCCGAGGATCTTGATCAGATCCATGATGATGTCGTTTTTGAAGATGGCCGAATAGTCGGCCTTGAGGCAGTTCAAAATCTTCCCGCGCACCGGGATGACCGCCTGAAATTCGGCATCGCGCGCCATTTTGACCGATCCCAGGGCGGAGTTGCCCTCGACGATGTACAATTCGCGGCGATCGACGTCGCGCGTGCGACAGTCCACAAACAATTTGACGCGATTGCTGATGTCGATCTGTTTCGTCAAGTCGCGCTTGATGGCGACCCGGGTCTTCTCCGCTTTTTCGCGGCTGCGACGGTTCAACAAAACTTGATCGGCGGCCTTGAGCGCCTCGTCCCGATGTTCGATGAACCAGATCTTCAATTTATCGCGCAACAGATCGGTCATGAACCGTTGAATGAATCGGTTGTTGATCGACCGCTTCGTCTGGTTTTCGTAACTGGTCATCGTGGAGAACGAACTCGTGATCAAGATGAGGCTCTCCTCGATGTCGCCGAACGTCACTTTCGATTCGTTTTGACGGTACTTCCCTTCCTCCTTCAAGAACGCGTCGAAGGCCGACACGAAGGCCGAACGCACGGCGCGATCGGGCGACCCGCCGTATTCGAGCCACGCGGAGTTGTGGTAGTAGTAGATGTCGTTCACGTGATTGTTGAACGCAAACGCGATGTCGCATTTGACGGTGTAGTCTTTCCGATCTTTGCGATCGCGCCCGACGCCCTCGCCGCTGATGAGAATCGGCGCCGTTAGACCGTCGACGTTCAGCTCACGCACCATGCCGAGGATGCCCTCGGGGTAATAAAATGCTTCTCGTATCCCCGTGATCTCATCGATGAATTCAAACGTCACGCCGCGGTTGACGACCGCCTGTTGCTTCAACGTCGTTTGAAAATACTCGACGGGGATCTCGATGTCGGTGAAGACATCGTCGTCCGGCATCCAACGCTGCACCGTGCCGGTCTTTTTGGAATCGGTGGGCGTCTTCTTGAGGCCGCCGACGTTGTGGCCGCGCTCAAAGTGCAGCTCGTACACATAACCGTCGCGCGTCACTTCGACGTCAAACCACTTCGACGCGTACTGCGTGGCGCACGCACCGAGCCCGTTGAGGCCGAGGCTGTACTCGTAGTTTTCCCCGAGATGGGTCTTGTATTTGCCGCCGGCGTACAGCTCGCAATAGACCAACTCCCAGTTGTAACGCTTTTCGTTGGGGTTGTAATCCAAGGGAATGCCGCGGCCGCGATCGATCACTTCGAGCGAATGATCTTTGAAGCGCTTGACCGTGATGACGCTGCCGTGACCTTCGCGGGCTTCATCGATGGAGTTGGACAAGATTTCAAAGAACGATTGCTGGGCGCCGCGCAAATCGTCGGACCCGAAAATAACGCCGGGACGCAGGCGTACGCGGTCGGGTCCTTTAAGCTGTGAAATGCTTGCATTGTCGTAATTTTGAGCCATATGCACTCCCTTCGATTCGATTGTCACACACGGCGAAAAGCGCGTCAAGCGCGGCGTTTACCTCAAGAAAAAACCACCCGTGGAGGGGGATGCCCCGACAGATGGTTGTGGGCTGGCGAGCATAGTAGGACTCGAACCTACGACCTACAGCTTAGAAGGCTGTTGCTCTATCCAACTGAGCTATATGCCCGTGTATTGGGTTTGAAAGATGGAGCGGGTGAAGAGAATCGAACTCTCGTATTCAGCTTGGAAGGCTGATGTTCTACCATTGAACTACACCCGCGTATTCAAAACCCACGCCATCATACAACAACGGCCACGGATTTTACAAGTTTCGCGCGGTCGCCCGCGCGATGTTTATTCGGCGGCGTCCGGCGACAGCAACAAGGCCTCGGGCACATACCCCGAGCGGCCGTCCGCCAACCGAATCAAGACCCAGCCGTCGTCGGGCTTGGTCAATTGCGTCACCGTCTCCCCGCGCGACACGGTCGCCACCAGCTCCGTTCCGCCGGGCTTTGAGACGACGCGCAGGCTGCTCGCCTTGACTTCAATCTCAATTTCAAAATCGACTTTCGGCCGATCGTCCACCGATGTCTTCGGAACGACGACGTTGGGCGTGGCATCTTCCGGCCGTTTGGGTTTGTTTTTGGCCGACAAGACGATTGCGACGAGGATCACCAGGATCACGAGCCAGATCGCCACGTACGACAAAATCGACAAACCGCGGGAACCGGGCACCAAATGCGTCACGCGGTGATGAACGCGCGAAAACCACTGTCGGATGCCGTCGGCGTTCCAGCTCTTGATGCGGTCGAGTCGGCTCGGCCGATCGCGATAGGCCGCGGGCAAGGCCGTGTCATCGCGCTTGGGAAGCGTCGCCTCCAACGAGACTTCTTTGGGCGGGATCGGCTCCGTCCGGAATCCCGACGTAAAGCGCGGCGGCTTCGGACGATACGGATCCACCGCGGGCACGGGCGCCGATCGGGGCACGGGCTTTAAGCCGGGCGGCACGATGCGCACGTTGCCGTCCATGAACGGCACAACTTTCGAGTGGGTGATCGAGCTCAACCATGGGGTCGCTTGCGCGGCACGCGTCCGCCCCGCCAACCGCTCGCGGGCATCGTAACTCAAAAAATCGGGATCGCGCTCCAACTGTTGGATCCGGGCCGCAAACCACGTGATGTCCGTCGTGCGCCCGTACGATGCGGCCACACGCGCCAATTCGGTCATCGCGACGTTCATCTGACGGATGTCGTTGAGCAGCTCTTCCAATTCATAGACGTTGAACAAATCGAGGAACGTCGGCGGCACGACCAGGAGATCGTCGCCTTCGCGCGGTCGAAAACCGTAAAAATCTTTCCCCGAGGAGAGTCCGCGCAGTGCTTCGCTTTTCGGCGGATACGTCGGTTGCTGACGGTAGAGATGGCGTCCGCGGTGCAAATAAACGCCGTACGCCTCATCGCACCAGACGAGCACGCGCTCGCTGTCCATCAACAAAAGGAACGCGGCGTCCAAACGACGATCGCGCGCGAAATCGGGAAACCTGGCCAGCCCGTTGATCTGGAGTTCGAGGAACGTCGAAAGCCAGTGACTCAGAAGCGACCGTGTCACGCCGATCGAGGCCGCATCATCGCGGTCGGTCTCCAATCCGGCAATCATCTGCACGCGGCGATTGCCCGACATCACGTAGTGGCTCTGGTTATGGCTCGCCAAGAGACCGATGTCTCGGTCATTCATCTGCAATGTCAAATCTTGGCCCGAAGACTCCGCCAAATGTGCCGTGAGCGTCGAACGTATCATGAACTTGCGCAAGCCCCTTTCTCGATCTATCGTATCACGCGTCGCAAGGGCGTTGCGACCGGCCCGCCCATTCGTCGCTCAAAAGCCCGAACAAAATAAAATCGACGTATCCGTGACGGCGGCGCATCCCCTCGCGCAAACGCCCTTCGCGAACGAACCCCAAGCGCTCGAACAACGCAAGCGACGGCGCGTTGACGTCGGCGACGCGCGCCATGAGACGATGCAAGCGCAGCTCCCCGAACGCGTAATCCGAAAGCAGCGCCATGGCTTCCGAGGCGTAGCCCTCGCCGCGAAACGGTTCCAGGAGCATGATGCCGACTTCGCCGTGGCCCGACGTGTAATCGACGTCGGACAATGTCGCCAAGCCGATCGTCGTCCCATCGACGCGACAGGCAAACGCAAAATTGGTTTGGCCGTCGTTCCATACGTTCATCATCGCTTCGAACTGCGCATGATTTCTCGGCCAAACCGTATCGGGCAAATAGTAAAACACCGCCGCCGGATCGGCAAAAAACGGTGCGAGCCGTTCGCGATCGTCCGCCTCGACCGGCGCGAGCGATACGCGCTCGCCCGAC
This sequence comes from Saccharofermentanales bacterium, assembly GCA_050945495.1. GTDB lineage: Bacteria > Bacillota > Clostridia > Saccharofermentanales > DTU023 > UBA4923. The sequence continues at coordinate 9,934 of JBMNTA010000029.1, read as the reverse complement.
AGCGGCATGGCGGGACCGGGATGCTTCATCGCGTGCATGTCAAGCCTTTCTCTCGGCGCGGCGTTCATCGCCGCGACCGGTAACGTTAGTTTATCACTTAAACAGGAAAACCCTGTTTCCGTTCGGGAACAGGGCTTCTCGCTGGTGATCCACTGGGGATTCGAACCCCAGACCCCCTGATTAAAAGTCAGATGCTCTACCGACTGAGCTAGTGGATCAAATGGCTGGGATGGCAGGATTTGAACCTACGAATGCGGGAGTCAAAGTCCCGTGCCTTACCACTTGGCTACACCCCATTGTCTGTTCGGGGGCGATGGGGTGGAATACGAGATTCGAACTCGTGACCTCTAGGGCCACAACCTAGCGCTCTAACCAGCTGAGCTAATTCCACCGTGGGTCCCCCGAAACATCTCATTGATTCTAACAAGGCGAATCATCGATGTCAAGAATGGTAACGGCAACCGTCCCCCGCGCCCTATCGCGCGGCGGCGCGCCACATTTCCATCTGTAACAAATGCGCTTTGATGTCGACCCCGCCGGCAAAGCCGGTCAAGTCGCGATTCGCGCCGATGACGCGATGGCACGGGATGAGGAGGGGCAACGGGTTGGCCCCCAAGGCCTGCCCGACCGCTCGCGCGAGGTTGCGCGCCTTGTCCGGATCGGGCTCCACCGTCTCCGCCACGGACGTATACGTTTCGACGGCACCGTACGGGATCGATTGCGCGGCTTTCCAAACGCGCCGTTGAAAGTCCGTGCCCTCGGGGAATTTGTACGGGACGTGAAGCTCCCCGTCTCCCGCAAGATAAGCTTCCATGTCGGCGACGGCCGTTTTCAAAAAAGGACACGACGGTTCGGGCACGGACCGTCCCTCCGCAATCTCGCCGTCCCGATCGATGAGGTCCGCGTAATACGCCGCCTGCCGCATGGGCTCCGACAATCGGCGGGCGTTGCCGCGCACGAATTCGATGGATTCGATGCGATCGCGCTCCGGCGTCGTTCGGATGCCCACATACCCGTACGCCCACGGGACGAAGGCAATCTGACGGCGCGCCACCGCGGGCGCGTAAAACGTCAGCCAATGGGCCGACCGACCGATCTCGAAAAGCCCCGTCAACGTCGGAGTGGCAAGTGGCGGCGCGTCCGCCCAGACCCAGTCGACGCGATAGACCGAGGGTGCCCGCTCGCAGAGCTCGCGACTCAATCGGGCGAGATCGTCGTCCGTAAGCGACGCCCCGCCGTAGAGACGGCCCAGTCGCCACGTCGCGGAACCCGACGGCGCCATCCACTCCACCGCGCCGCGATCGACCCCGTCCTCCGTGATGAACATCAAGGTGCCGCCGCGCGCCGTGACCGCTTGGATCGCCTCGCGCCAACGTTTGACGGCGCGCGCCTCGATCAAGCCCGTGTCGGCCTGTTTCAGACGCTTGGCATCCTTGAGATGGCAGGGTTCAAACGTCAAATTGCGAGATGATTCGTGCGTCATGGCGACCTCCTCGGCACAAAAACGTCAGGCGATCTCGTCGCGACGATACGTCATGTAACGGAATCGCACGCCGTCTTCTTCCAGCCATTGCCCGCAGGATTCGACGTGCCAGTCGGGCGATTGATCCAGATCGGGAAACCACACATCGGCGTCGTACGCCTCCTCAAACCGCGTCACCCATGCCGTATCGCAGTACGGGATCAACTGTTCGTAGACGGAGCCGCCGCCGATCACGATAAAGTCGTCGTCCTGGTACCCTTGTTGCTTTAACGCATGGATCGTCCGCCGAAGCTCGGTCAGATTGTGGCACGACGTACAGCCGTCCTCCATGGCGTCGTCGCACGTGCGCAGCACAATGTTGATGCGTCCGTCCAGCGGGCGTCCGCCGGGAAACGTGGCCTGGGTTTTGCGCCCGTAAATGACGACTTTGCCGAGCGTCAGCGCCCGAAACCGCTGCAAATCGGAACGAACGCGGCGTTGTAATTTTCCCTGATATCCGATGCCCCACTCGGCATCGCACGCGACCATCGCAATCATGCGTGCCTCCTTGTTACGTCGCGACCGGGATGTCCCGAATCGTCGGACCGTACTGATAATTTTCAAATTCAAAGCTTGAAACGCGAAAATCGTAAAAATCTTTGATGTCGGGATCGACCACGAGCTTGGGCGCCGGATACGCCGGTCGCTCGATCAGTTCTCGGGCAATCGGGACATGACGATCGTAGATGTGGGCGTCGGCGATCACATGCACCAATTCTCCGGGCTCCAGATCGGACACCTGCGCAAACATCACGAGCAAAATCGCATACTGCAAGACATTCCAATGATTCGCGACAATGACGTCGTTCGAGCGCTGATTCAAAATCGCGTTGAGCTTCTTCCCCGTGACATTGAACGTCATGCCGTATGCGCAGGGGTACAGCGCCATCTCATGCAAATCATCGAAATTGTACATGTTCGTGATGATGCGTCGGGACGTCGGATGATGCCGCAAATCGTACAACACGCGATCCACCTGATCGAACTCCCCTTCCGGGTATTGATGTTTTTGGGCGAGCTGGTAGCCGTAGGCTTTGCCGATGGTGCCGTCCGGTCGACACCATGCATCCCAGATGTGCGAATTCAGATCCGCGACGCGGTTCGATTTCTTCTGCCAGATCCAGAGAATTTCGTCGATGGCGGACTTGTAGTACATGCGGCGCAGCGTCATGATCGGAAATTCTTTGGACAAATCAAAGCGATTGACGACGCCGAAGCGCTTGATCGTGTGCGCCGGCGTGCCGTCGTCCCAGCGCGGGCGCACCTCGGTGCCTTCGTCGCTCGTGCCGTGTTCCAAAATGTCCTTCAATGTGCTGCGGAGTACTTCGTCGTAATGGCTCATCGAGACCTCCGAACGTTCATCGTGATGATAAAAATATTTTAGCACAGGGACCGATCGGCAAAACGTAAAACGGGGAAGCGTTCCACGCTCCCCCGTCGGATGGTCGGAGTGACAAGACTTGAACTTGCGACCTCTTGGTCCCGAACCAAGCGCTCTACCACCTGAGCCACACCCCGATGCCTTATGAATTCTATAGCCATTCCGAATAAATGTCAAACGCCTACGGCACGGTCACCGTCAGGCGGTCACGCAACCGTTCGAACCGCCCTTCCTTAATGCCCGGCACCCGCATAATGTCCTCAATCGTTTCAAACGGACCGTGTTCGCTGCGGAATCGCACGATCGCGTCGGCCGTGGCCGGGCCGATGCCGGGAAGCGTCAGCAACTCTTGCACCGTGGCGCGGTTGAGATCCACACGGGCGGGTTCTGCGGTCCCGTCCGACCGCGCTTGAACGGGCGGGGGTTCTCCCTCGCGGGGCACGTACACTTTCATGTGCGGCGTCAACCGTTCGGCGAGATTGATGTTCGTGACGTCGGCGTCGAGGGACAGGCCGCCCGCGCGTTCGATCGCATCGTGGACGATGGCGCCGTCGGCCATCGTGTAGACGCCGGGCGACGCGACGGCGCCGTCGATGTGCACGGGAAACTTGCGATGGGTCGTTCGAGCGCGGACGTTGGTCGTCTCGGACGTCTCGGCAACGGAGATCACCAGGTCGGGACCGCTCGGACGGCGCGCCACCCGCACCAACAAAACGGCGGACGCCATCACCAAGGCCACCCATAAAAAACGCGCGATCACGTTCGCGCGTTGATAACGTCGGCCGCGGCCGCGTCGATCATCGTTTTGTTTGCTCACGCCGATGCCTCCTTGACCCCGTCAACCGCGCGGGGACGTTCATCGTCGCAGGCAAAGGCATGCGTGGCGCACGGGATGCGGTGACGGCACGCTCCCCGCGTCGTCAATTCGACGATCGGAGACGGAGGCGTCTCAGATGGGGCGCCGATCCCGATTGCTCTGCCAGAGGCGTTCGAGATGGTAATATTCGCGATCTTCGGGAAGCATCAAATGCACGACGAAATCCACATAATCGAGCAACACCCAGTTGCGCGTATCGACGCCTTCGATGTGATGCGGCTCCAAACCGTGTCGGCGCATCACGGCCTCTTCGACCGATTCGGCCAAGGTCTTGATGTGGATGCGCGACGTCCCGCTCGCAATGATAAACACATCGGCCAACGTCGTTTTCGGCGTCACTTTAAGGACGTCGATGTCCTGTCCTTTTTTGTCTTCCAACGCTTCGACGACGGTCTCGGCAATGCGATCGAGTTCTTCCAACTTTTGCTGTTCTTCAGCTTCCGCCGCAAGTGACAAATCCGGCGTCACATCGGACGGGTCATGGTGATTGGTGGCCAAATGCCCCTCCCTTTCAAGGCCTGCATGCAGGCATGGCATCGTACGACGATTATATCACGTCAAGCGTGCGCGAAAGTGGTCGTGCGCATCGACGCTGATGCGGTGCGGCGGCACGGCCTCGCGCCGGAGCGCCTCAAACACCTCTTCCAGGCATTGCACCATCGCCTGCGCAAGCATGCCGCCTTCGGCATACGCCCGAATCGGGCCCAGCCGACGAAACGTCCGGTCGAACGCGATCTTGTCGGCAAGATAAACAATCTGGGCCATCGTCCCCATGCCGGGCGCGGCGGTCGTATGGAGCGCGATCGCCTCCGCGATCGCGTCGTTCACCTCGATCGACAGATGACGGCGCGCCAATTCCGCCGATGCCAACGCATGGAGCAGTCGATCATCTTCGGCAAGCGACCGCCACGGATGCGTGGCGGGCACGTGGGCGATCCACTGCTCGGCAAGCTTTTGTTGATCGGCGATCGGCATGTCTTTGGCGACATCGTGGAGCAGGGCCGCCGTCGCCGTCTGTACCACGTCGACGGCATAGATGTTCGCCAGTCGCGCGGCGTATTGGGCGACCGATGCGCTGTGCACGCGTCGGTACTGCGACATGAACGGCCAGGCCGCCTCCTCGACGTCGAGCAAGCGCTGCCATTGGTCGTCCGTGACGGATCGAAAATCGTCCGCAAACGTATAGGGTTTGTATTGATCGAGAAACGCTTCGACGTCCGGCGGACAATCGCCGGGACGGCGTGCATGGCGGATGTCGGTGCCGGAAAGCTCCGACGGCGGCATCTCGAAAAACGTGACGCGCGCCCCGTAGCGCTCCTCGATGGCGTTCGCCTCATCATAGAGGGCGTCCATGTCGTCGTCCCCGCGCCGCGCAATCGCCAACACCACCTCGCTCAAAAGTTCTTCGTAGCGATGCCACGACTCGATGGTGCAAAGCACGTCGGACCCCGCAATCATCCAGAGTTCGTCGACCGCTTCCGTGGCCTTCAGTCGGCGCACCGTCGTCAGCGAATAATCGACGCCCGGCGTGCGGATCTCCTCGTCCGAGACCTCCACCCCGGGAAGGCCGCGCGTGCCCAACAACGCCATTTCGTGGCGGAACGCCGCAAAACTCGTCCGCCGTTGTTTGTGGGGCGGGCGCCCGACCGGCATGACGACCAGCCGATCCAACGGCAATTGGTCCATGGCGCATTCGATCAAAGTTCGATGCGCCGCATGAAACGGATCGAACGTGCCGCCGAACAGCCCGATCATGACGGATCCTCGGCGGACGCTTGCAGGGCGCGCTCTTTTTCCGTCTCGCGCTCGCGCGCGTCTTCGGTGAGCCACGCGTCGATGAAACGGTCGATGTCGCCGTCCATGACGGCGTCGATGTTGCCCACCTCGACGTCGGTGCGATGATCTTTGACCATGGTGTACGGACAAAACACGTAGGACCGAATCTGACTGCCCCAAGCATTGTCCATGACGTCGCCCTTCAAATCTTCGATGCGCTCCAAGTGGCGCTGCTTTGCCAAGACGTACAGGCGCGACTTCAACATGTTCATCGCGACTTCGCGGTTTTGCAATTGCGAGCGCTCGTTCTGACACTGCACGACGATCCCCGTCGGCAAATGCGTGATGCGCACGGCGGAGCTCGTCTTGTTGACGTGCTGGCCGCCGGCCCCGGACGCGCGATACGTGTCGACTTTCAAATCGTCGGGGCGGATCTCGATTTCGATGGTATCGTCCAGCTCGGGCAAGACTTCGCAGGACGCAAACGACGTATGGCGACGCCCCTGCGAATCGAACGGCGAGATGCGCACCAGGCGATGGATGCCGTTCTCGCTTCGAAGGTATCCGTAAGCGTTCTCCCCTTCGACGCGGAACACGACCGTCTTGATCCCGGCTTCTTCGCCGTCTTGGTAGTCCACGACGGTGACCTCGAACCCGTGATCTTCGGCCCAGCGCGTGTACATGCGGTACAGCATGCTCGCCCAGTCCTGCGCTTCCGTGCCGCCGGCGCCGGCATGCAACGACACGATGGCGTTCTTGGCATCGTGCTCGCCCGTCAGGAGCGTCTCCAGACGAAGCGATTCATAGGCTTTCCGCCATGCCGCAAGCCCCGTCTCGACTTCTTTCAACGCCTCGGCGTCCCGCTCTTCCCCGGCCAGTTCCAAAAGGACTTCCAGGTCTTCTTCCGCGGACACCAACGCGTCGTAGCGTTCGGCTTTTTTCGTCAAATAAGCGATCCGCTTTTGCACCGTCTGGGCGCGATCGGGATCGTTCCAAAAGTCGGTTTCAAACGACTCTTCGGTCAAACGCCGCTTCTCGTCGACGTCCGCTTCCAAGCGAAGCGACGCATATAACGGCGGGATCAATGTCTGATTGTGTTCAAGGGCGGCCTTGAGTTCTTCAATGGTCATGGGAGCAATGCATTCCTTTCGCGTTCACGTCTCCGTCAAGGGTTCGATCGTCGGTCCACGTCGAACGGCGTCAGAGATCGTCCAGCGCGCGTGTGGGAAAGAGCCCCTCGTTCATCGTCAAGGCACGATACAAAATGCCCAAAAGGCGGCCGTACGCCAGGGTCTGAAGCGCATAGAAAAAGCCGCGGACAAGGCTTCCGACCGAGACGCTCTTGGAAAACGGAAGCAAAAGCAAATTCGATCCCAAGCGCATGAGGGCGCGGAGCATGACAAACGAAATAAAGATGAAAAATTTCATCCCGTACGTCATCGAAGCACTTTCGCCCATCGCTTCGGGCAATCGCTTTTGATCCATCGCGACCAACATGAAGACCATGGAGAACATGCTGGCCAAGACGTAAAACGGCAACTGCATGATCGGAAGCGACAGCAGATACGGGAACACCATCGCCAAGGCAAACACGAAGCAACGCGGAAACGCTTTCAGTGCGCGGCGGGTCGCCGCGTTCGCATCCGACGACGCATCGGATTGGGCGGTGAGCCAATGCACCGCGTACAAAATAATGAAAAACAAGGCGACGACGACGAGCGCCACGTTGCGCCACAACATCGAAAACCACTCGGGCGGCGGCAGCGGGAACGGGCCCTTGCTCTCCAAGAACGCATGGATTTGCGTGCGAAACAACTCCATCGCCACGTCGGCGGGCGCCGTGTAAAACAACGCCGCGGCAAACCCCAAAAGCAGCACAAACCAAAGCCGTGCGCGGCTTCTTTGCGGGATTTTATCAATTTTCAACGCTTCAAAAACAAGCTGCAAACGATCAGGCTCCTTTGCCGTATCGGCACGTGATAGCGTACCACACATGCGAACGTCCACGCCACAACGCATGTGTCATCGGCAACCCCTTATTTTTTGAAAAACGGCGACGTCTCCTTGCGATGGGTCATCGTGGTCAAGACATCGACGCCGACCACGCCGCGGGCAAGCGACAGACGGCGCACCAGTTCATCGATCGGCTCCGCGAGCGGGGCCGTGTCGATCGTCAGCAACAAATGGAACAGGCCGTCCGTCGGCGGACTTTGCTGAAACGAAATGATCGACGCCCCCGATTCGTACACGAGGTCCAAACATCTCGACGGCGAGCGATCGAGCGCTTCCATCACAATCAAAAGCGTCATGACGGCGGCCGAATCCATGGTGCGCACGGGCCGAACGGATCGCCGATATTTGTAATATGCGCTGCGCGAAATCCCGACTTCACGCACGACGGAGTTCACGGACCGGTCGTGGTTTTGGTCCAGAATGTCCTTGACCCGCATCACCTTCATCAGCACGTCGGGCATGGCATCTTCGCGAACGAGGTAAAAGGTATCTTGCTTGGTTTTTGATTTGGCCATAAAACGTCCCTCTAGCCGACGTCCCGCGCCAGGTGCGCCAGGACGCGCATGAGCGCGCGCGAGCGGTGGCTCATTCGATTCTTCGTGTCCGCCGACAACTCGGCCAAGGTGTGTGACATGCCCTCCGGCACAAAAATCGGATCGTAGCCGAACCCGTGACGGCCGCGCGGCGCTTCGGCGATCGCACCGTTCAGCACGCCGTGATGCAACGTCACGCGACGCGCCCCGTCCACCAAGGCCATCGCACACATGAAGCGGGCGCCTCGAAGCTCACGGGGCACCTCGAGCATCACGTCGAGCAGATGGCGGACGTTTTCGTCGTCGGTCGCGTCGGGCCCCGCAAACCGCGCCGTCATGACGCCGGGACGGCCGTCCAAGGCCGCCACTTCGAGCCCGGAATCATCGGCCAAAACCCACCCGCCGACGGCGTCATGCACCGTCAAGGCCTTGAGGGTCGCATTGGCGTCAAAGGTGGTCCCCGTCTCCTCGATCGCGCGATCGAATCCGACCTCGCGCAGCCCGATCAATTCGACGGCGGTGCCCGATACGATGGCGCGCATTTCGGCAAGCTTGTGCGCATTGTGCGTGGCGACGACGATCCGCATCGTAAACTCCTTTACAAGCCCAGGGCGTAAGCGAGCGAAAAGGCCGCTTTTTCGACGGTGGCTTCCTCAAACGGCGACGGAAAACCGGCTTCCTCCAATCGCTCGATCGGATCGAGGCCGGGCGTCCCGTTCAACAGACGCGTCAAGCACGTCTCCAGGCGTTGGTAATGACGCCCCATCGGCAGCGTTCCGAGCACCGTCACCATGGACAGCGCGTGCAAAATGCCCGACAACGGTGCGCGCCACATGGCGGGCGCCAGCTGCCACAGACGATCGAGCGGCAACAGCGACGGACGATCGTCGCGCGTGCCCGGCAACGCGTAACGTTCGGCGATCTCTTCCCACGCATGCCGGAAAATGACATCGTTCGACACACGCGCACGCGCCAAGAATTCTTCCATTTCGTCGAGGGCGGCCAACACGGGCAACCGCAGCGCCCATCGGGTCATTTCGCTCTCACGCGCGTAGTCGGCCATGCCGCCGTAAAAGGCGCCCCACGACCGCCGCGACAACACCGCCATGGCATCGGCGGCGACCCGGCGCGCCAAACGCTCGGTCGGCAGCACCGGCGTCATGGCATGGCGCATCGCGGTCGCGCGATCGAACAACAGGCCGCCCGTCTCGTAAAACAGGCGATGGACAAAGAGGTCCTCCGGCACGTTGAACATCAACAGGAACGTGCGATCGATCGCCTCGGCATAGACCGAGACGACGGTGTCCGCGGAAAACACGGCCGGCGGCGCTTCCACGACGCTGACGTCGCGGTCGGCCGGCGCGGGTCGGAGCACCAGCGTGTCGCTGTCGCGCATGGCTTCAAACATTTCGACGGGCGAGGTGAAGATAAATCGCAGGGCGTCGAGGTACGTCTCGTCGAGCGGCAGAGCGCGCTCGGCGAGCATCGGCAGCCCGAACGGGGCCAACCGCAGCACGTCCCACGGTTCCGGATGGGCGATGCCCATGCGCTCCCATTGCATCGCTCGGATCGGCGCGACAAGCGGCGTGATGTGGTGCGCCACGAGCTCGCGGAACGTCGACATCTCTGCTCGGAAACGATCGGACTGTCCCGCCCGACGGGTCGCGTACGCGTAGAAGGTCGGCAATCCCGCTTGTTCGGCCAAGGCGCGACGGAGCGTATGCAGCTCGAGCATGTCGGAGGCCATGGCGCCCGACATCCGTTCGATCTGCTCGCACATCGACCGATGCGCGCGGGCACGGCGGGTGTGCGACGACGAGGTCAAAAGCGCC
>JBMNTA010000028.1:0-14599 GCA_050945495.1 Saccharofermentanales bacterium | reverse complement strand
GAAAACAAATAAAGCCGCGCACTTTGGCGCCATCCAAAAAGCACCCCGACGTCGGGGTGCTTTTTTGGATGACAAAGCACATCTTCCAGCCGTGGCTCACCCGCACGATTTTCGGATGCACAGCTGAGGTTGCACCACCACTTCCCGCGTCTCATGCACGTCCTCATCGGGCGCATTGATCACATCCAACAACATCCGCGCCAACATTGTTCCCAACGATTGAATCGGCTGACATACGGTGGTCAATTCAGGTTCCGACAGCATGGCCACCGGAGAATCGGTAAACCCGACGATGGATAACCTGTCGGGCACCGGCACATATAAGTCACGCGCCGCCCGCAACGCCCCAAAAGCCATTTCGTTGCTGGCACAGAAAAATGCATCGGGCGGATCCGCCCCTTGCAACAGTTCCGACGTCTTCGCGTACCCGCCTTCCACCGTGTTGGGCACGTCGACGATCCAAGCCTCATCGTACGGCAATTCCGATTCAAAATAGGCGCGCTTCCATCCGGCGCAAAAACTCGCCACGAAATGGAACGACACCTTTTCGACCATTAAGGCGATGTGGCGATGTCCGAGATGAATCAAATGCTCGGTCATGCGGAACGAACTTTCCGTAAAATCGGTGTAACATCTCGGGAGTGTGTCGGGCGCCTCATCGTAGTTGCGGGCGAGCACCACCGGAATCCCGCGGTCGGTAAAAGCGGCCACTTCCTCGGCATGAAAGTCACGCATCGCCCAGACCACACCGGCGACATCGCATTGACAGAGAACGTTAATCTGTTCCGCGCGTCGCTGTTTTTGACCAAACAGCGGACAATACAACATCGTGTAGCCCAAGGGCGACAGCACGCTTTCAAAACCTTCGGGAATCTGCTCGTAAAAATTGTAATCGGCGACGCTGTACAAAAACAACATCACCTTGGACGGACGGGATCGATCGCTCGAATCGCGTTCCGGAAGCACATACCCCACACGCCGAATCACACCTTCCACGTGTTCGCGGGTCTCGGGACGCACGTTCGGAGCACCGTGAATGACGCGCGACACCGTCGCCGTCGACACGCCCGCCAATTTTGCGACATCTCGGATGTTCATAGGCATCTCACTCCATTTATTAAAATCTCCTCTTAACGAACAACATAAGTCTACACAATGTAACAAAATAATGCAACTGTTACACGAATTTAATGCAAATTAATTCATAAAATCGACTTGACAGCCCAAGTTATACAGGATAGTTTAAATAAAAGCTTATCTGGCACCGCGTCAGATATGTAACACTGTTACAATAGGAGGTGTTCAAATTGATCATCGGAAGCAGCCACGGCGTTGGCGGGAAAACGGAAACCGACGTGCTCAGCGTCTTATGCGCACAACTTGAGCCGATCCACGCCACATGCATGGAAGAAGTCAACCAAAACATCGATCAAATCATCCAGTACATGGAAATCGGCGCTCGAGGATTTCCCGGATACGATTTGTTTGTTTCGCCTGAATTCGCGGTCCAAGGAATGCACCCCATTCAACGCAAAAATGTTGTGTTAACGCTCGATTCTCCGGAAGTGGGGCGCCTCAAAGAAGCATGCAAAGTCTTGCGTGTATGGGGCATTTTCAGTGTCATCATGCCCATCGAAGGCAAGCAAGAACCCGGCAACTTCGCCATCATGATCAACGATGAGGGCGAGGTCGTCCACCAATACTGCAAGATGAATCCTTGGATTCCCACGGAACGCCACTACCCGGGTTGGTCGTGCCCCGTGACGCCCGGTCCCAAGGGCTCGCGCATCGCCACCATCGTATGCGCGGACGGCGACTATCCTGAGGTTTGGCGCGAGGCCGCTTACAACGGCGCCAACGTGATCGTCCGCATCACCCATTACATGAATCCCTGGGAAGAAGCGTGGAAGCTGACCAACCGTTGCGCCGCATACTGCAATCAAGCGTATGTCATCGGCTGCAACTGCTACGGTGTCGAGCACGCATGTGCCGCCTTTGGCAACAGCATGATCGTCAATCCGGACGGCAACGTCATCACCGAAGCCCCCATGATGGTCCCCTACGTTCTGAAAGCCGATCTTTACCCCGGGCTCGTCGATAAACTTCGCGAAAGCAGCGGAATCAACAGCTTCCTGTATTCGTTCCGTCACCGCGGTGCGTCCTGTCGCGATTTGGGCGGACACGGCGAACAACGCAATCAGTACAAAGCTTATACATTCGGAGGTGACGAATCATGATCATGAAAGATATGCCGTACATGCTGACCGTACATTACATGGTTCTGGCCATGCGAGACATCACATTCCCCATTCACAAGGATGAACTCATCCGACGTGTGGGTGATCGCATGATCCGTACAAGCGAAGACGGCTACACACCGTTCCGCGACATCATCGAAAAAATGCCGCTGGATTACTTCTCCTGTGCGGCCGAATTTTATTGCAACCACAGCGCAAGCTGATCTCATCCTGCATGTAAGGAGGCAGAAATGAAGACAGAAAAGACAAAAAAACGCGACTGGGTCGTGCTACCCAACGGTGACGTTTCCGAGAACTTTTCGACATTGCAAAAAGTGTTTCTCGGTCTCCAGAATACGCTGGCGATGACCGGCGTCATCATTGTCCCGATCTTGTGTGGCCTCGACGTCTCGGTCACCTTGTTTTGCGCAGGCATCGGAACCCTGATTTACCAATTCATTGACAAACGCATGGTTCCCGCGTTCCTCGGCGGTTCTTTTGCCATCATCGCACCCGTCAAATTGGTCATCGATCAACTTGGCCTACCGTATGCGCAAATCGGGATTGTGGCGATGGCACTCTTTTATTTCTTGTTTGCGCTGTTGCTCAAACTGGTGGGCAAAGAACGCGTCCAACACCTCTTCCCCGCCATCATCGTCGGCCCCATCATCATGGTATTGGGGCTATCGCTCGCCCACGTCGGCGTCAATCAAGCCTCGGATCACTGGCCGGTCGCGCTTATCACGCTGGCCGTCGCCATCGGCATCAATTGTTTCGGCAAAGGTTTGACGAAAGTGTTGACCATTGTCATCGCGTTGGTCGTCGGTTATCTGGTGGCCATACCGTTCAATTTGATTGATTTCCAACCCGTCATCGACGCCCCCTGGATTGGCGTCCCCAATTTCACATTCCCGACGTTTGCCGTCGATGAAAATTGGTGGAAGGCGGTGCTCCTCATCATGCCGGCGGCCATCGTCCCCTGTTTGGAACATATCGGTGACGTCATCGCCGTGGGCACGGCGGTGGGCAAAGATTTCACCGAAGAACCCGGTCTGCCGCGCTCCATTTTCGGTTGCGGCGTCGCGACGACGATCTCCGGCCTTTTGGGCGGTCCGTCACTGACCATCCATAGCGAAAACACCGGTGTTTTGGCTGTCACCAAACTCTTCTCGCCGTTCATCGTGGCCTGCGGCGCGGCATGGATGGCGCTTTTGTCATTTTGCCCCAAAGTCGGTGCGCTCTTCACGACGATACCAAGCGCCGTCATGGGCGGAGTCGGCATTTTGTTGTACGGCATGGTCACCAGCGTCGGCATTCGCACGCTGGTCGACAGTCGTGTCGATTTCGGGAAGGCGCGCAACTTGTCCATCGTGAGCGTCATTTTGATCCTCGGCGTTGGCGGCGCCTCCTTTACGTTCGGCAATTTCTCGCTGAGCAGCATGGCCATCTCCGCCATCGTGGGCATCATCTTGCACCTTGTGCTGCCCGGACGAAGCAAGGCAAAGAAGAACGCCCGAACGCACGAAGAAACGGCCTAACGGGCCCCATCTCCTCCCTCATCCACCCCGTGGATGCCAACGAGGCCACCGATCGGTGGCCTCGTCGCTGTTTTATTCATGTGAACCGGTGTTGAACGACCGATCGATCAATCATCGGCCACGGGAATCTCTTCCGTCATCATGATGAACTGCACGCTCGCGACGTCGCGGTTGCGCGACGAGACGAACGATTGCACCTCATAGTCGTTGCCGGAGAATGCATCGATTTTCTCTTCGATCGCCTGTTGCAAGCGTTCGCGCAAATCACCGGTTTCGTTACGGAACGTCGCCGCCCCGTCGGCAAATTGATTGAGCCCGCGTGCGTAGGGCAAGAGGCCCTGACGGCGATATTGGTCAAGCCCCGTCGTGAAGGTCTCGACGCCCGCCAGGTAGTCGTCGATGCCGTCGCCCGCTTGCGCAAGGCCGCCGCTCACGTCTTGGCCGCCCTGCCGCAAACCACGGCCTTGATTCGCCATGTATTGCAGGCCTTGGCGCAGTTTCGCCGAACCCGCGACCAAACCTTGCTCCCCGTCAAACCCGGCGGCCACGCCGCCGACGCCTCGATCCACATAGGCCACGAGTCCGGGGTGGAAGCCGACCATGCGCGGGCTGTCGGGATCGTCGGGATCCGACAAGACGGGGCGGCCGTCTTCGTCGTACACGCCGGCATATCCGTCACGCAATTGCTCGAGCCCCGCGATCAGTTCGACCACTTGGGCTTTGATCGGCTCCACGGCCGGCAAGAACGCGGCCGCAAGCTGCAGTTCACCGACGAGTTGAGCGATGCCGTCATGAATGCCCGGTTGGTACGTGCCGTCCGGCAACGTCGTGCCGTTGTACGCCATCTCCAGCTCATGGATGCCGTCCGCAAGGGCGTGAGCGCCTGCGGCCAACGCCGGCACACCGTCCTCGGCCAGCAGAGCGTCCAAAACGTCGTGCAGCATGGTGACGGCTTGAGCGTAACCCGCCGCCGCCTGACTCATCTCGGCCAATTGTCGGTACAACGCCGCTTCCGTCTCGGGCGCCCCGGAGATCGTGAGTCCCAATTGTTGCGTCACGTACGCCCGCCACATCTCGGCCGTCATCGGTTCGATGGGCGCCGCGGGTTTCGGGAAGGCGTTCGCCTGTTGTTTCAATCCCTGCAACCGCACGAGCAGTTGATCGAGGCCCGCCGCCAATTGCGCAGCCCCGCCGTCGGGACCCGCCATGGCCTTGAGGGCGTCGCGGAATTGTTCGGACGCGGACAAGAGCTTCGCGAGATCGGCGACTTTTTCGTTGACCCACGCGGGGATCTCGAGTTCCGCCACCTTCTCCGAATCCGGCAGCGCATCCACGATTTCATTCAAACCGTCCAGGATGTCTTGCGACGCGTGTTTCAGGGCCGCGCCCTGTTCCACGAGCGCATGCGCTCCGTCACGCATCTGTCCGATGCCGTCGTCGAAGGCTTGATAATTTTTTGAAATTCGGGCGACCCCGTCCGTGTATTGGCCGACGCCGTCGGTGTATGCCCCGAGTCCGGCCATCAGCTCATCCATGCCGCCGGCCAATTGGCGACCGCCGTCGGCCAGCTCGGACCCGCCGTCACGCAGATCGTTGTAAGCGCCGAGCACCCGCGCGTAACCGCGCTTCAGCGCCAAGGCTCCGTCGGCGAACTCCGCGATCGCGCCCGACAGTTCGTCGAGCGGCTCCAGTTCGCCCTCGAGATTCGAGAGATCGACGTCGATGGCCAACGGAATGCCCGCAATGGTGATGGGCGCCATCGCGAAATCCTTGACCTCCATGATGATCGTCACCTTCTCTTCGGTGCCGGGAAGCCCCATGTACGTCAGCTGTTGTTCCGACCCCACGTGCGCGAGCATGATGCCCTCGCTGATGGCGACAATGTCCATGCGCTCGGGATCGACCGGGATCGTGACCTGCAATGCGTAATTGTCAAAGAAATCGGCATGCACGTTCTCGTTTTTGCCGATCGCCAACTCCATGGCGAGGTGGCCCGTCGCGCCCGAGAGCTCCGACGGTTCGACGTCTTCCCCGTCCAAGCGGTACGTAAACTCGATGGTCCACGGCAAGTCGGTCGTCTTCAACGTGCCTTGATAGTAATAAGGTCCGTCAATGCCTTCCATCGTCACCACGCCGTCGTTCAACACCGGGGCCGTATCGCCCGTGAGCTGAACGACTTCCTCGTAGTCGCCGTAGTCTTTTAAATCGACTTCGTGTTTCGGGTCAAAATGGTTGACCACGTACACTTGATCGACGGCGCCCGTGGTACTCAAGCGCGCGTAGACCACTTCCCGTTTGCTGGAATCGCTCGTCGGCAGGGTCACGAGTGCACGGTCACGCGATGCCGCCGTCACATTCGGAAGCCCGACAATCACCAGCGCCATCACGAGGATACCGATAATCCATCGCGCCGTACGGCGCGGGCTTTTCAAGCCGTTGTTTTCGTGTTTTTCAAATCGTTGCATCTGCAAACAACCTCCCAAGAAGTCTTAAAATGTCATGGCCTAAGCTTGTTTTTTCTCACGCCAAGGCCGTCGATCGGGAAGGAACGTCACCTTCCGCGTGGTTTTTTCGATAAATCCGTCAAACAAGCGAAGCAGGTTCGGGAGCAGGAACAGGACCGTAAAGAGCGACAACAGCGCCCCGCGGCCGAGCACGTGCCCGAGCTCTCCCACCACTTGAATGCTCGAAACAAAATACAAAATAAATCCGACCGCCCCCAGGATCAGCGCGGGGGGAATGATGGATCCGGCCACCGTATGCACCGTCTCGATCGCCGCCTCTTTTTTGGGAAGCGTTCTACGGTGATCGAGGTAATGCTGCGCCATCAAAATGCCGTAGTCGACGGTGGCGCCGAGCTGCACCGTGCTGACCACCAGGTAGCCGATGAAGTTCAACGGTGTGTGGGTCAGATACGGTATGGCCAAGTTGATCCAAATCGACAGTTCGATCGTCAAGACGAGAATCAGCGGCAACGCAAACGATCGGAACGTGAAGACGATGACCAGGAAGATGGCCAAAATCGCCAACCCATTGACGACGATCAAGTCTTGCTGCACCGTGTCGCGCATGTCGAGCAACACAAAGTTCATGCCGGCGAGGTGGGTGTCCCCCTCCGGATACCACTTGTCCACAATGCCGCGTATCTGTTCGGCCAATTCAAACGTCTCGGGCCGCTCGTCGGGAGAATCCGCGATCATGATGATGCGACTGTAATGTTCCGAGAGCAAGGCCGAGAGCTGACTGTCCGGCAGCACGTCGGACGGCACGCCCGTCCCCACAGCGGAGACGTAGCCCACGGTCGATTTCATCTCCGGCAACCGATCCAGTTCTTTGACGAGCTGTTCTTCGGTCGCCCAATCGCCTTTCGGAACAAGGCAGACCATCTGCATGTTGTCGCCGTAGACGTCGTCCATGATCTTGACGTCACGCGCCTCGCGCGATCCGCGCGGATACGTGCGGCTGCCGTACAAGAAATGGTTGGAGCGCTGGAAAATGAAGGCCGGCACGACCATGACGGCAAAGATGATCATCACGGGCACGCCGATCTTGACCACGAAGTGGCCGAATTTACCAAACGACGGCAAAAACGGCCGGTGCGTCGTCTTGTCGATGATTTTATAAGTATAAAGCGCCAGAACCGGCAGCAAGAAGAACACGCTGACCAGGCTTAAAACAACGCCCTTCGCGAGCACCAGCCCCAAGTCGGCGCCGATGCGGAAGCGCATAAAGATCAACATCAAGAACCCGAAAAAGGTTGTCAACGCCGACGATGACACGGGCGCAAAACTCTTGACGATGGCCTGCTGCATCGCCGCCTCCACCGTCATGCCCTCCGCGCGATACTCGCTGAAGCGGTGCAGCAAAAAGATGGCGTAATCCATGGACACGGCCAACTGAAGCACCGTGCCGACGGCCTGCGTGATGAACGAAACACTCGGCAAGAACGCGTTGCTGCCGACGTTGAACAGCACGCCCGCAAAAATGACAAACAAAAACAGGACCGGCTCCCAGTAGGAGCTCGTCGCAAACAACAAAATAATGAACGCGATGGGCACCGCATACGAGAGGATGCTGGAGATCTCGACGGTGACACCGCGCTGCATGTTGGCCATCTCGGCGATCTCGCCGCGTACGGCGCCGTCATCGCCGGCGATCGCATGCAATTCGGCCAAAACGGCCTCCGCTTCCGTGTTGTCCGTGATGGTGATTTGGTACAACGCCCATCCGTCTTTGAAGTAGGCTTCGACGGTGCGCTGATCCAATAAATCCAACGGGAGCGCGAGGTCACAGACATCGTCCAACCACAAAACCTCGTCCACCACCGAAATGTTTTGAAGCTCTTTTTTCTTGGCCAACGCCTCTCGAATCGTCATGTTGGGAATGGCCACTTCGGCATTCGGAATCGACTGTTCATATTCCTGATCCATCGTGTCGATCGCGATGGTCGACGGCGCTTCCTCCGGGACGTACGAAAAGATATCGAAATTGACGGTGACGCGCGTGGCAAAGAAGCCGTTCAGCGCGATCATCACCGCAAACACGGCCAGAATCCAGGCCTTGCGTCGAACGATAAATTGAGCCAGTTTATTCATGCGCTCTCCCTCGTGTACGTAAAAAAAGCGTGCCAAAATAATGCAATTTCGGCCACATATGGAGTATATCAACGTGCGGGCATCCCACTCAAGCAACGAAATCTCTACAATCGTATGATATGCGACACATTGTTCAATATCTGTTGAGATTGTGATAGAATTGTCACAAGTTGCTCGCAAAATTTCAAATCTCGAACGCCATATTTGTTTCAAAAAGGAGCGTAACGCACCATGCTGTCGAACCAAACACGTCACGGAGGTGACCGGCGCAGCCGTAGAACCGCCATTGCCTTGCGCCAAAGCCTCATCGAGTTATTGCTCGAAAAGCCGTTGCGCGACATCACCATCGCGGAATTGACGGAGCGCGCCGACGTCAGTCGCACCACCTTTTACCTGCATTACCACAACCTCTACGACCTCTTCGACGAGATGGAGCGCGACATCTACGAGCAATTTGAGGCCATGATCAATCTCAGTTTGGACGGCGAAGGCAACGACATGGTGCATGCCTACGTCAATGAACGCGGCACCGAAATTTTGCCCATCATGGAACAAGTTTTCCAGTTCATTTATGATAACCCCGATCTGAGCGTGGTCCTCCTCCACAATCCCGACAGCACCTTTCTCGACAAGGTGCTCTCGCGGTGCCACGTGGTCACGTTGGAGCGCGTTCGCCGCATGCATCGAGATGAAATCATCCGACGACACGCGCGCCATTATTCGGTGCTCATCACGCACGCGCTGCGCGGTTTGATCGAGTATTGGATCGCCACCGACTTTCACACCCCAATGGATGAGATGGTCGAGATTGCCTCCACGTTTTTGTTGAACAACCATGCCGTGATTCGACATGAAAACGAGCGTTACAAACGCCTTCAAGGAGAAGAAAACCATGACAACAACCCCCATCAATGAAGCTTTTTTGGATCAGCTCCGCGATCCCTTGGAACGCGCGGTGCAATCGTTGATCGCCGAAGCGCGCCACACCGTTCCGGGCGACCTCTTCGTCCTCGGCTGCAGCACGAGCGAAGTGATCGGCGAGCAGATCGGCAAGGCGTCGAGCGAAGCGGTCGGCGAACGGATCATCGAAACGATCCTCCCGATTGTCCGAAGCCACGGTCTTGCGCTCGCGGTGCAGGGATGCGAACATATCAATCGTGCCCTCGTGGTGGAACGTGCGGTCATGCGCGCCCATCATCTGGAGGAAGTCAACGTCGTGCCCGCGCTGCACGCGGGCGGCGCCTGCTCCATGGCGGCCTTCCGTCAGTTCGAAGACCCCGTCATGGTGGAGCACATCGTGGCCACCGTCGGCATGGACATCGGCGACACCGAAATCGGCATGCATGTCCGCCACGTCCAACGCCCCGTCCGCCTGTCGATTCGGACGATCGGGCACGCCCGACTCACCGCCCTCATGTATCGACCGAAACTCATCGGCGGCGAACGCGCGATGCATTACAAATAAAAACAGCCCCTCTTCGCAAGAGGGGCATGATTGGAGCCTGCGGACAGATTTGAACTCCCGACCTGCCGCTTACAAGGCGGCTGCTCTACCAACTGAGCTACGCAGGCAGGCAGGATGTATCCTACCCGATGGGGTGACCTTCTGTCAATGAACGGCATGCCGCCCGCAACGACCGTCACACGTCGATCACAAAGGAGAACGCATGGGATCATTTACCGAGAAAATACGTGAAGTTTTATCGTCGATCTTACCGGTCACGATCTTTGTCCTCATTTTGCATGTCAGCACGCTGACGCGCCTCTCCGGCATGGAAATCGGCCAATTTTTGATGGGCGCCCTGCTCGTCCTGGTCGGTTTGGCCGTCTTTTTGGTCGGCGTGGATTTGGGGGCGACCCCGATCGGAGAATACAGCGGCCGTTATCTGGTCTCCAAGGGCAAGATGTCGTTGCTTTTGTTGGGTGGGCTCTTGCTCGGCTTCCTCATCTCGATCGCGGAACCCGATCTGCAAATATTGGCCACCCAAGTGCAACAATTGACGGGGGCCGCCATCACGAAATGGACGATGGTCATCGTCGTCTCGATCGGCGTCGGCCTGCTCGTCATGATCGGCTTCTGGCGCATCGCGCGCCAAGTCCGGCTCCGTTATGTGGTCTGGGGCGCCTATGGTGTGATCCTGCTTTTGGCCATCTTCAACCGCCCAATCTTCCACGACTTTGCCTTTGACGCTTCGGGGTCGACGACGGGCGCCATCACAACGCCCTTCGTGCTGGCCTTGGCCGCCGGCGTCGCGCATCTTTCGACGACGCAGCAAGAGGACGCCCGCGACCAGTTCGGGCTCGTCGGACTCGCCTCCGCCGGCGCCATCCTGGCCGTCTTGGCACAGGGTTTGTTCCTCCGATCCGTGGAATTCACCCCGCCGCCGGGCGGGGGATGGGCGACGCCCTCGACGTTTTTCGAGCCGTTCCGAACGGCGACCGGTCCGTCGTTCTTTGATTCGCTTCTCTGCGTGGCGCCGCTCTTGATCGTCTTTTTGTTGCTTCATACGCGGGCCATCAAACTGCGCAGCCGCGAGGTCATCCGCATTTACGTCGGACTCATTTTCTGTTACCTCGGCCTCTCCGTCTTTATGATCGGCGTCATGGGCGGCTTCATGTCGACGGGACACCTCATCGGAACGATGCTCGTCGCGCGCGGCAAGCCGTATTTGACCATCATTGCCGGATTCTTCCTCGGCATGTTCACGGTGGTGGCGGAACCCGCCGTGCACGTCTTGACGCGTTCCATCGAGGACGAAACGGACGGCGTCATCCCGCGCAAGGTGGTGCTCGCGTTCCTGTCGATCGGCGTCGCGATCTCCGTCGCGTTGGCCGCCGGACGCATCTACATCGAGGGATTGCACCTTTGGCACATTTTGTTGCCGGGCTACATCCTCATCATGATCATGAGTTACTTCACGCCCGACTTGTTCCTCGGCATCGCCTTCGATGCCGGCGGCGTCGCCTCGGGGCCCATGACCGCGACCTTCATCCTCGCGTTCACCCAGGGCATTGCCGAAGGCGTCCCGATCGCCGATGTTTTGCTGGACGGATTCGGCGTCATCGCGCTGGTCGCCATGGCACCCTTGATCACGCTGCAATTGCTCGGCCTCATCTCCATGTGGCGCACCAAGCAACATGAACGTGAGCTCGAGGAAAAAGAAAGAGACGAGGCGCTTGTCGCGCCATCATCGACCGAGGAGGACACCCCGCATGTCGAATCATAAGAATGAAACGAATCTCCAAGCCCCACGCTTCATGCTGACGATCATCTCGACGCCCGCGAAAACGGAAGCGATGACGCGTTACGCGCTCGACCGCGGCGCCACGTGTGCTTATGCCAGCTATGCGAGCGGAACCGTCCCGAACGCCATCTTGTCCTTCTTGGGCCTCGCCGATGTTCGCCGTGAGATCGCCATGCTCCCCGTGACCGAATCCCTCGGTCGGACGCTCATGGACGAGCTTGCGACGGAATTTGACATTGAAAAACGCATGAGCGGCGTCGTCTACCTGCAATCGATCGATGCCGGCGACGCTGCCGTCGAGGCCGCGCCGTACACGCTCATCGCCGCGATCGTCAATGAGGGCGATGGGGAACGCGTCGTCGAAAGCGCCCGTGAATGCCACCCCGTCGGCGCCACCATTTTGCGTGCGACGGGATCGGCCGATCACAGCGCCAAGACCTTTGCCTTCGAGATCGTCCCGTTGAAAGAGATTGCGATCATCGTCACACGCACCGTCTGGGCGGATGAACTCGTCGACCACATCTATCAATCCATGCGCTCCGACGAACCGGGACGCGGCGTCCTCTTCACGTCGCCGGTGCTGGCCGTGGCGGGCATCCGCACCGCCGATGACGATCCCGCGACCGCATCGTGCGCTCCGAAAACGCCTCCCGCCCCGACCGAGGATGACATCTTGCACGCCCTGTTTGTCATCGTGGATCGCGGCCACACATCCGACATCGTGGCCACGGCGGAAGCGGCCGGGAGCACCGGCGCCACCGTCTTCCACTGTCGTCGAACCGATCGTGAATCGCGCGCGTGGCACGAGCGTCTGGCGGATCCCGAGAAAGAGATCGTGATCCTCGTCGCCCCGAAACCGACCGCGGACAGCATCGAGGAAGCGCTGGTCGCTTTGGCGCAAGCGCACGACGGCCACATCGACGTCGGTCGATGGCCCGTGCATACGTTTGAATTATTGTCGGATCGCCGTTAAGCCCTTAGGGGGCCGCAAAGTATTGCAAGACGGCATTGGCGATGGCCCGGCCGATGTTCTGGCGTCCCTCCGCGGATGCCAACACGGCTCGGTCGTCGGCATTGGAAAGATACCCCGGCATCAGCGAAGCGCCCACATAGCCGTTTAATCGCAAGACGGCCATGTCTTTTTCCACGCCCGGCACGGACGCATCTTCGGGGCGCAGCTCCGGCTCCATCGTGGCCAGGGCGCTCTTCAACAATTGCGCAAGCCGCATCCGTCCGTTGCTGTCGATGCGCGCATAGTTCGGCGCCAAATCCAAGGGGTTTTGCCCCGCCGCGTACCCGTTGTTCACGTCTTCCACATACGATTGCGACATGTAATACGCCTCGGAACCGCGGTGCGACGGGTCGTTGCCGTCGTACGCCAAGGCGATGTGGATGAAGATCGTGTCGGTCATTTGCGATTCGATGTCGTAGATCATCCGGAGTTGCGGCGGCGTCCCGATGGTTCCGAACAAGCCGCGCCCCCCGGAAGCCGGACTGTTTTGATTGATGCGGATCACGTCGCCCATGAGCATGCGAAGATGCTCGATCGTGTCGGTGGCGTACCCCGCGCTTTGGGCGGCATCGATGTAGCGCACAAGCGAGACATCGGCGGCCTTGGCCGCGGACGCGAACATCGAGACCGCTTCATCGGTCGTGCGCGTCATGATGACGGACGCACCCATGCGCATGAGCGCTTTCTCCGCTTCGCGAGCGATGTCCAAGACGATCGTCTTCTCCATGACGGCGTCGGCGCCGCTTCCCCACACCGCTCCGTGATCGGGGCCGCCGCGCGCCGGATCGAGGATGACCGTAACCCCGGCCAGCGGCTGCTCGGAACCCGCCTGCCCGACGTAACGCGCCAGATCGGGCGCACACAGATGCGGCACCGAGAGATCCTCCGGCCAGCGCCGCAATTCACCTTCGTGTTCCGGGAGCAGATCGGGATCATTGCCGACCACGGGCAACGGTTGCATCACCACGTCCGAGGGCTCGGTCACACGGGGCTCCGTCCATGGTGGGCCGTCGGTCCCCGCCACCTCCGCGTCGGACTCGCTCGGCGCCGTGCCGTTTGTCGGATCGACGTTCACCTGAAAGCGGCGCGCGCCACGCACGGGCTTGGGCAAGACGCCCACCGCCGATAGCAGCAGCAAGAGACAGCTGATCGCCAATAAGGCGAGAACAATGCGCGCGCTCCGTCGACGGGTCAAACGTTATTCCCCCAAATCATTCGCCAAAAGCGTCTCGATCGTACGCTTTAAGTCCTCCGCGTACGCTTCGATTTCGTCGTATTGATCGCCTTCGAGCATCACGCGAATCGACGGTTCGGTGCCCGAAGGGCGGATCAGGACACGGCCGCGGTTGCCGAGTTTCGCTTCCGTGGCCGTCCGCGCCTCCGCCAACGTCGCATGATCCATGACGGCTTTTTTCAAAGCGTTCGGGACGTGCACGTTGACGAGCACCTGCGGCAAGGCCCGCATGATGCGGCGCACATCGCTCAGGCGCTCATCGCGTCTGAAGGCGCCCAAGAGGCGCAGCGCCGTCAACTGGCCGTCGCCTGTCGTCGTGTCGTCGAGCAAAATGATGTGACCGCTCTGTTCTCCGCCGATGACGTAGTCGTCCGCGAGCATGCGTTCCAAGACGTAGCGGTCGCCGACGGCGGCGCGCACCAAGGTGTAGCCATTCGCCTCGGTCATCCGCTCGAGCCCCAAATTGCTCATCACGGTCGCGACGATCGTCTTGTGCCTCAGTTGGCCCCGACGATCCAGGGCTTTGGCCAAAATCGCGAGCATGACGTCGCCGTCGACCACGTCACCCCGATCGTCGACGACGATCAGGCGGTCGGCGTCGCCGTCAAAGGCGAGCCCGATGTCGGCGCCCGTCTCGAGCACGCGTCGACACAAGGATTCGACATGCGTCGAACCGCAGCGGTCGTTGATGTTGTAGCCGTTCGGCTCGGCGCCGACGAGGTCCACGTCGGCCCCCAA
>JBMNTA010000027.1:0-14662 GCA_050945495.1 Saccharofermentanales bacterium | reverse complement strand
CGGCGCTTTTGCATGCGTGATAAGTTTGTGCGACCGACGGCTTACGCGGGCGCAATCTCCAGCGCCAACTCCATCATCTGATGGTAGCCCTTCTGGCGCATCTCGGGCGGATCGGCCTGTCCCGTCAGGATGTGGTCGCTGACCGTGAACATGGCGAGCGCCTTCTTGCCGAGCTTGCGCGCCGTCATGTAGAGGCCCGCCGACTCCATCTCCGCGCCCAGCGCTCCGTACCGAATGAGGTTCTCGGTGACCTGTTTCGGCAGATCGCGATAGAACTGGTCGGAGCAGATGACGGTGCCGGCGTGCACGGGGATGTCCATCGCTTTGGCCTTTTCGTACGCCGTGACCAAGAGCTCGAAGTCGGGCGTCGGCGCAAATTGATACGCCCCAAAGAGGCCCGCATTGATGTTCGAGTCGGTATGCGACGCCGTCGCGATGATCAGGTCGCGCAAGTGAATGTACGGCTGCATGGCCCCGGTCGAACCGATGCGGATGATCGTTTGGACATCATAAAACGCAAACAGCTCATGAAAATAAATCATGGACGACGGGATGCCCATGCCGGAGCCCATGACCGATACGCGTTTGCCCTTGTAGGTGCCGGTAAAGCCGAGCATGCCGCGCACTTGGTTGAATTGCGAGACGTCCGAAAGGTAGGTCTCGGCGATGTATTTCGCACGCAAGGGGTCGCCCGGCATCAGGACCGTGTTGGCGATCATGTCGGGGTTGGTGGCTTCAATATGGGGCGTTGGAATGTTCATACGTTATCCTTTCATGGGTGCCGCATCGATGCGGCGGCACAAGAAGATGGATTTATGATAGCAGATCCGCGCGATTTTTTGACCGCTTGACACGTGGAGCCAGTAGTTTAGAATGGGTGAGTGGAGTTAGAGACATGGTCTTTTCATCATTGTTTTTCCTCTACGCGTTCCTCCCCGTCTGTTTGATTGCGGTGTGGCTTGCGAAGAGGACCAAAACTCAAAACGTCATTTTGCTTGTGGCGTCGCTGTTCTTCTATGCGTGGGGCGAACCGATTTACGTTCTCCTCCTTATTTTGACGTCGCTTTTCATATGGATCGCCGGCCGATGCATGGCGCGCGAGCGGAGCCGAAAAAATCGCAAAATATGGCTCGTGATCGCCGTCACGGTGGCCTTGATCTCCCTGGGGGTGTTCAAGTACGCGGGGTTGTTCGTCTCGATGCTGAACGTGATTCCGTTCATCAACCTCCCCGTCCCCGAGATTTCGCTGCCGATCGGCATATCGTTTTACACCTTCCAGGCGCTCACCTACATCATCGATCTGTACCGCGGCGAGATCCGTCCGCAGCGCTCGTTCTTCAGATTCTTGTTGTACGTGAGCCTCTTCCCGCAACTGATCGCGGGGCCGATCGTCCGCTATTCCGACATCGAGCGCCAATTGACGCACCGAGAGATCACGCTCGAGGGCATGCACAAAGGACTGACACGCTTCCTGGTCGGGCTCTCCAAGAAAGTGTTGATCGCCAACTACGCAAGCGAAATCGTCGAGATGACCTTGGAGACGCCTCACTTCGAGACCATCAGTTCGGCGACGGCCATCTTGGGCATCGTCGCGTTTTCGATCCAAATTTACTTTGACTTTTCGGGATATTCCGACATGGCGATCGGGCTGGGACACATGTTCGGATTCGAATTCCGCGAAAACTTCCGCTACCCGTTCGTCGCGACATCGCTCAACGACTATTGGCGCCGTTGGCACATCTCGTTGAGTTCGTTCTTCCGCGATTACCTCTACATCCCGCTCGGCGGCAACCGTCGCCATCACACCCGCAACATGTTCATCGTCTGGTTGTTGACGGGCTTGTGGCACGGCGCACATCTGAACTTTATCCTCTGGGGCATCTTCTGGTTTGTCATGCTCGCCTTGGAGCGCTGGCTGAAAAAGCGCATTCGCCGCCCATGGCCGAAAGTGATCTCGTGGGCGCTCGTTGCCATGACGGTGATGATGGCCTTTACGTTCTTCTACTTTACCGATTTTTCGCGGATGGCGACGTACTTCCAACGCGTGTTTGCCCCGGGACTTGCGGGATTCATGGACCTCGAGGCCTCGATCCTCTGGAAGCAGCACATCGTCTTCCTGTTGATCGCCACGATCTGCGGCTTGCCCATCGTCCCCAAGGTCAAAGAACGCTACGGTCGCGAATGGTTGCGATTCCAGAGCACACGGATCGGCGGTGCGGTCCATGTCATCGTCATCTTCGGCATGCTGTTGATGACGACGGCGGCGCTTGCGACGTCCACTTACAATCCGTTCCTGTACTTTAGATTTTAACGAAAGGAGTCTCGATCATGCGTCCGCGTAAACGTACTCGTCAAATCAATCAGATGATCGCCTTGGTCGTCTTTTTGGTGACGCTCTTGGTCTTCGGCATCTTGCACATCATTTTGCCCGATCAAGACATCTCCGTCGATGAAGGTCGTGAGCTCCAATCATTCCCCAAATTGACGTATGAGGACCTCCGTTCCGGCGAACTTGCGCCGAAGATGGACGGCTGGTACAACGACCAGTTCCCGTTCCGCGACGGGCTCCTGAGCATCGGCAATGCGTGGCGTGCCGTCGCCTACCCGAATTTGAATGCCGACGGTGTCGCCATTTTGCCCGTCCAAAACCTCGATGTCATCGGCAAGCCCGGCACCCCGGACGCAACCGACCCCGCGGACGTACCGCCCGAGACCACCCCCGTCGAGACAGCCCCCAAGGCCACGGATCCCGAGGCGACCGTACCGGCGACGACCATGCCTCCAACGACCACCGAGCCTCCCAAACCGCCGCCGCTCCCCGCGGGCAACGTCGATGACCGCACGCAATCGCTGGGCGTCATCATCTTGAACAATCGCATCATGGAGCGCTACTACGGGACGCCGTCCAAGCTGGAGGCTTACGGCGACCGGCTGAGTCGATTGAATCAAGCGCTGCCCGACACGACGACGCTCTACAGCCTCATCGTGCCGACGGCGATCGAAATTTACGGGCCCGATGCCTACCACGCCGGTTATTCGTCGCAAAAAGATTGCATCGACATCGTTCGCACCCGCTTGGACAGCGATATCGAGAGCGTGCGCGCCCTCGAGAACTTGCTGCTGCATCGCGACGAATATCTGTATTTCCGCACCGATCACCACTGGACCATGCGCGGCGCCTACTATGCGTACGTCGCCTTCTGTGAATCGGCCGGCCTCACGCCCGTGCCCATGGATCAGATGGAACATTACGAGCTCGAGGGCACCTTCCTGGGTTCGCTCTATCGCTTGGTCAAAGATCAACGGTTCCAAAAACACGCCGACACGACGGAAGGCTGGCGCCCCAACGCCGAATACACGGCCACCGCATGGGACAAGGGCGACATGAAGTCGTCGTATCAGATCCGTTTGAACGATACGCGCGTCAAGGGGGCGTACAGTTATCTGCACTTCTCCGGCGGCGACCGCGCCCTGTTGAAAATCACGACCAACCATCAGAGCGGTCGGCGCATCGTCATGATCAAGGACTCGTTCGGCAATGCCTTCACGCCGTTGCTGGCCAATCATTTTGACGAGATCTACGTCATTGACCCGCGGTATTACGAACGCGACCTGATGACGCTCATCCGCGACGAAGACATCACGGATGTCCTCATCTTGAACGGCATGTTCAGCACCTCCGGGAAAATCTACCTCGATGGCTTCGACGCCATCACCCCGTAAGCGCGTTTTTTGTGTAAAATAGGCGTACGTACGACGCACAACAGATCGACCGAGTAAGGAGATAGAGATCATGCAGATTACGATCGAATCACGTCCCGCGACGTTGGCGGAACTCGACGCCACGGCGCCCGACATGATGCAACGTCCCGAAGGCACGGCCGCACTGCTCATCGCGGCGCTCATGCGTTTTGTCGAAGACCGAGACGCGGGCACCGCGATGTTGAACTACTTGCAGGGACCGCGTCCCCTCTCCGAGATGGACGCTCAATTCATCGCCGATCGCCTGAGCGACAAGACGTATCTTCCCGCCGCCTACGGCATCGGTGCCACGCCCGACAACGCGTACACGCCCCAAGCTCCTTTGAGGATTGAGGTCCTCCCCGACCCGAATTTTACGGAGGGCGACGAGACCGCGCGCGTCTTTGTGGCCACCGCCGGCGCCGACTCCCCTCGCCCCGTCACCCTGCGCCGCAAGCGCTCGGGCAGCACGTGGTATGCATGGGAGTACGCAAGCCTCCTGTCGGGCATTCGCACGCCCACCGAGGCCGATCCGTGGGCCTGATCTGAGACGCAAGCCTCCTTAAAAATGAGGAGGAGACGTATTAAAAGCGCCGCTCCCCGGGCAAGGGGACGGCGCTTTTCATTATCGGTCGACGATGTTTCGGATCAGCGGTCGCTTCCGGAGATTTCCACGCGCGCAACGCCGGTTTTCACCGCCGCATCGTAGACGGCCCGTGCCACCGTGGCTTTGATCGCGGGATCCATGGCGTCGGGCAAAATGCGATCGGCCGACAAAAGGTCGGGCGTGACCATGTCCGCCAACGCTTCGGCGGCGGCGATTTTCATCGCGTCGTTGATCTCCGACGCGCGGGCGTCGAACGTGCCGCGGAAAATCGCGGGGAACGCCAGCACGTTGTTGATCTGGTTGGGATAGTCGGAACGTCCCGTCGCGACGATCGCGGCGCCCGCCGCATGGGCTTCGTCGGGATCGATCTCGGGATCCGGGTTGGCACATGCGAAGATGAGCGGATCCTTGGCCATCGTCTTGACCATCTCACCCGTCACGATGCCGGGCCCCGACAGACCGATGAAGACGTCGGCGTCGACCAGGGCATCGGCGATGGTTCCTTGGACGTGGGCACGATTGGTGATCTTCGCCATCGCTTCTTTCGCGACGTTCATGCCCTCCTTGCGACCTTCGTAGATCGGACCGCGGCGGTCACAGATGATGATGTCTTCGGCCCCGGCCGCCATCAACAATTTCGTCACGGCGACGGTGGCCGCGCCGGCTCCGCTGAACACGATTTTGATGTCTTCGATGGCGCGCCCCGTCACTTTCAAGGCGTTCATCAGGGCGGCCAAGACGACGACGGCCGTGCCGTGCTGGTCGTCGTGGAAAATCGGAATATCGCAGATCTCTTTCAATTTGCGTTCAATCTCAAAACAACGCGGGGCGGCGATGTCCTCCAAGTTGACGCCGCCGAAGCTGCCCGACAAGAGGTAAATTGTGCGGACGATCTCGTCGACGTCCTGCGACTTGATGCACAACGGGAACGCGTCCACGTCGCCGAACGCTTTAAAAAGGACACACTTGCCTTCCATGACCGGCATCGCGGCCTCGGGGCCGATGTCACCCAGCCCGAGCACGGCGGATCCGTCGGTCACGACGAGGCACATGTTCCAACGCCGCGTGTAGTCGTACGAACGCATGACGTCCTTCTGAATCTCCAGACACGGTGCGGCGACCCCCGGCGTGTACGCCGTCGACAAATCTTCTTTCGTCTTCAACTCGACGCGTGGCGTCACTTCGATCTTGCCCTGCCACGCGAGATGCGCTTCCAGCGCACGCTTCGCGTAATTGTGTTTTGACATAGGAATCTCCTTAACTGTATGAAATCGGTCGGCCGCATGGCGGCAAACCCACCTCACTCTACCACACAGTCCAAGGCGCTTACGGATCCGACGCGTCGACGTCGATTAAATTTTCGGGATGGGCGTTTCCAGTCGGATGCGTCCGTCGCAACGGCGGGCTTGCACCTGGTTCGTGCGGAAATATTCAATGATGTTGTCTTGGCCCGAGGTGCTGACCACGCGAATTTTGCCCGTGTCGGCCAGTGACTCGTGCGTCACGCCGAACGTTTCGTTCAGAATATTGAAGTGGTACGACTGCATGGCGACGCGAATCTCGCGGTTCGCCTTGATCGGCAGCCCGTCCAATTGGATCATCTCGATGTCCCCGTCCGGGCCGATCTCGGCACGCAAATTCGCACTCCACTGGTAAAATTCCCGCATGTCGCCGGCGTAGAGCCGATGCATCAAGGTCTGAATCATCTCGATCAAGCGCTCTCCCGAGACCGAAAAACTGATCATGGGCTCGTCGTACGGGAAGAGCTCCATCAGATGGGCCCGCGTCACGAGGCGGTGCAGGTACGGCTGCCGAATCGCGCCGGAGGCGATGAACGCCACATCGACGCCGAGCTGGTAGCGCATGATGTCGGCCATCAGATCGCCGACCTCCGTCTCCCGGAAACGATCAAGGTGTTCGAGATCGCGCGAAAGTCGCGTCATCACGGTGTTGTACTTCCCGTCCACTTCTTCCTGATACTCGTTCAGCAATTCGTCGATGACGGGGTCTTCGGGACAGTGCGTGTTGTCGATGGGAATCGCTCGCCACGTAAAGTCATGCACCGAGTTCGTGTCCATGTTGATGTCGATGTCGAAGCGCCCGATGTACTCCGTGCCGGAGCCGACTTGCGCGATCAAAATGTCGTTGACCTTCTCCGGCTGCTCGAGCATGGTGTGGCTATGGCCGCCGATGATCAAGTCGACCCCGATTTCCGGCGGCAAGATCGCCGCGAGTTCCTTGTCCTGCTCGAAGCCGATGTGCGTCAACAACACGGTGAAGTCGATGTCGACGTCTTTGTAGCTGTTGCAGATGTATTCCACTTCGCGCGCGGCATCTTCGATGCTGATGAAGGAGCCGACCAAGGGATCGTTTTGCCCCTGATGAATGACTTCTTCGGTGATGATGCCGATGAACAAAAGACGAATGCCGTCCACTTCTTTGATCAGGTAGGACCGGAAAAGGTTGGTGCCCGTCGGACGCAGGAAAAGGTTGGCGTTCACGATGGGGAACTTCGCGCAGCGCTCCAAAAACATGAGATGCGAGAACCCGTAGTCGGTCTCGTGGTTGCCGAGCGTGACGACGTCTGGTTCGAGCATGTTCATCAAGAGGATGGTGGAAATGCCCTTGTACTCCTGATCGATGATCGACCCCTGGAGCATGTCACCCGAAATCACGTAGAGCACGGGATCCTCTTCCTCCTCGCGCACCTTGTGGACGTACCCCGACAGACGGCTCAGACCGCCCACCAATTTTTCACGAGATTCTTTGGCGAAAAAGTCGCCGTGCATGTCGTTGGAGTGAAGTAAAACGAGACGTCGGATATCCATGGAACAGCATCCCCTTTTCGTTTAAATTTTTAACCATTGTATCACAACAATATTAGCCTAGGCTAACTATTTAAAGTATCTATAATGACAAGAATCATGCATAAAATGAGTTGCATTTTTGGCCATTTTAACCGATAATCGAGACAATACGAAGGACGACGCTTATGGCTTGGCGTTCCGATGATGCGGCCGTTTTTTGAGCGGTCGGTTCATCGCCGTTGTTTGCGCGTCGTCGATTACATTGTAAGGAGAGTTTTATGTCACAGACTTGTCACTGCAAGACAATTTCTGATGACGACCCACGCTATGAGGAGCTGCGGTCGTTCATTCGGAAAGAAGAAAATCAACAAGGCATTGCGATGACGGCGCTTCAGGAGGCTCAGCGTCTTTTCGGCTATCTTCCGTTGGAGGTTCACAAGTTCATCTCCAAAGAAACCGGCATCTCCGTCGCACAACTGTACGGCGTGACGACGTTCTACAGTCAATTCACGACGACGCTGAAGGGGCGCCACGAAATACAAGTCTGTATGGGCACGGCGTGCTACGTCAAAGGCGCCCAGAAAGTCCTCGACAAAGTGATCGAACACCTCGGTGTCGGCGTCGGCATGACGACCGAAGATCAGTTGTTTACGGTCAATGCGGCCCGCTGTCTCGGCTGCTGCGGCCTTGCGCCCGTCATGATGATTGATGATCACGTGTACGCCAACCTCAACAACGTCGATGAAATCCCCGCGATCCTGGACAGCTACCGTGATGACGCGGCGGACGAAGCGTAGAGAGGAGCATCACGATGGCCACAGATTTACAACGCATCACCACCTTGGAAGAACTCAACGCCGTTCGCGATGAATGGAAGCCGAAACTGGAAGCCCCGCGCGACATCCGTGTCGTCGTCGGCATGGCGACTTGCGGCATTTCCGCCGGCGCGAACGAAGTGTACGACGCGTTCGTCGAACTGTTCAAAGATCGCGGCATCACAAACATCACTTTGGAAAAAGTGGGCTGCATCGGCATGTGCGTCTACGAACCGATCGTTGAGGTCTTTGAAAAAGGAAAAGATAAAGTTTCTTACATTTACGTGGATCGGGAGAAAGCGGAGAAAATCGTCGATCGGCATCTGCTCGGCGGCGAACCGTGTGAAGAATTCACCTTGGCCGGCAACGAAGCGACGGCGACCTGCTCCACCTTCAACGACCTGCCCTTCTACCGCAAACAAAAGCGGCTGGTCTTGCAAAATTGCGGGTACATCAACCCGGAAGACATCCATGAATACATCGGCGTCGACGGCTACCAGGCCTTGGCGAAAGTCCTGACCACCATGACGCCGCAAGAAGTCATCGACCTCATCTCGGCCTCCGGCCTGCGCGGTCGCGGCGGCGCCGGTTTCCCGACCGGACGCAAATGGCAATTTGCCGCCGACAACGAAGCCGACCAAAAACACATCATCTGCAACGCCGACGAAGGCGACCCCGGCGCGTTCATGGACCGCTCGGTCCTGGAAGGCGACCCGCACGCGGTGCTTGAAGCGCTGGCCATCGGCGGCTACGCCATCGGGGCGACCAAAGGCTGGATTTACGTCCGCGCCGAATACCCGACGGCCGTCAAGCGCCTGCACATCGCGATCGAGGAAGCGAAAGCGATGGGCCTGCTCGGTAAAAACATCATGGGGTCGGGCTTCGACTTTGACATCCGCATCCGCCTCGGCGCGGGCGCGTTTGTCTGCGGCGAAGAGACGGCGCTCATTGCCTCGATCGAAGGCAAACGCGGCATGCCGCGCAACAAGCCGCCGTTCCCCGCCAACAAAGGGCTCTGGGGACAACCGACGATCATCAACAACGTCGAGACGTTGGCCAACATCCCGAACATCGTCCGCAACGGTCCCGAATGGTTCCGCACGATCGGTACGGAAGGCAGCCCCGGCACCAAGGTCTTTGCCCTGGGCGGCAAAATCACCAACACCGGTCTCGTCGAAGTGCCCATGGGCACGACGTTGCGCGAAGTCATCGAGGACATCGGCGGCGGATGCCCGAACGGCAAAGAATTCAAAGCCGTGCAAACGGGCGGCCCCTCCGGCGGTTGCTTGACGTACGAAGCCCTCGACGTGCCGATCGACTTTGACCAACTCGTCGCTTTGGGCTCGATGATGGGCTCCGGCGGCATGATCGTCATGGACGAAGATAACTGCATGGTCGACATCGCGCGCTTCTTCCTCGACTTCACCGTCGACGAATCGTGCGGTCAATGCGTCCCCTGCCGCGAAGGCACGAAGCGCATGCTGGAAATCCTCGACAAAATCACGACCGGCGGCGCGACCCTGAAAGATCTCGACGACCTGCAAGAACTTGCGAAAAACATTCAACTGACGTCGCTTTGCGCGCTCGGACAGACATCGCCGAACCCGGTGCTCTCGACCATGGAACACTTCATGGACGAATACCGTGCGCACGTCGTCGACAAGCGCTGCCCCGCGCACGTCTGCCGCGACCTGATGGGCTATTACATCACCGACGCGTGCATCGGCTGCACTAAGTGCGCGCGCGTGTGCCCCGCCGAGGCGATCACCGGCAAAGTCAAAGAACGCCACGTCATCGATCAAGACAAATGCATCCACTGCGGCGCGTGCTACGAAGCGTGCAACTTCGACGCGATCGAACGGCGCTAAAGAAGGAGGTTCAATGATGTCTAAAGATCCAAAAAAAGTCACCTTAACGATTAACAGTCGCACCGTGGAAGCCACCGAGGGCGAGACCGTCCTGCAAGTGGCGCACCGCAACGGCATCCGCATCCCGCACCTGTGCTACTTGAAGGATATGAACGAGATCGCGGCGTGCCGGCTCTGCGTGGCCGAAGTCGAAATCAACGGCCGCCCGATGCGCGGACTGCCCGCCACGTGCGTTTTGAAAGTTCAAGACGGCATGAACGTCCAAACGAATACCCGCGCGGTTCGCCATGCCGTCCGCAATAACCTGGAATTGATTCTCGCGAACCACGACATGAACTGCCCGACCTGCGTGCGCAACGGCACGTGTGAGTTGCAAAAACTCTGTGAAGAGCGCGGCATCGACGGCGTTCGATTCAACGACGGCGCGAAGCGCCCGACCACGATCGACCAGCTGTCGCCTTCGATCGTTCGCGACACCAGCAAGTGCGTCCTCTGCGGACGCTGCGTCAACACCTGCCAAAAAGTGCAAGGGCTGGGCGTCCTGGCCTTCGTCGGCCGCGGCTTCACCACCGAAGTCGGCCCCGCCTTCGACTACAGCATGCGCGACGTCAACTGCGTCTACTGCGGCCAGTGCATCGAAGCGTGCCCCGTGGCCGCCTTGCACGAGCACCGCTACATCGAGGATGTGTGGGATGCGATCGACGACCCCGACAAAGTGGTGGTCGTCCAGACGGCACCCGCGGTCCGTGCCTCGTTGGGCGAAGAATTCGGCTACCCCATCGGCACCCCCGTCACGGGCAAAATGACCGCGGCGCTGCGCCGCATCGGCTTCGATTACGTGTTTGACACGAACTTCGCGGCCGACTTGACGATCAGCGAAGAAGCGAACGAGTTCCTCGATCGCGTGCTGAACGGCGGCGTGCTCCCGATGATCACGTCGTGCTCGCCCGGCTGGGTCCGATTCGCGGAGATGTACTTCCCCGACTTCCTGCCGAACCTCTCGACGTGCAAATCGCCTCAGAACATGATGGGCGCGATGATCAAGTCGTATTTCGCTCAAGTGAAAGACATCGATCCCGAAAAGATCGTCGTCGTCTCGTGCATGCCGTGCACCTCGAAAAAGACGGAAGCGGCGCGCGAAGAGCTGACGGTCGACGGGCTTCGCGACGTGGACTACTCGCTCACGACGCGTGAACTCGGCGACATGATCAAGGAAGCCGGCATCGACTTCCGCGTGCTTGAAGACGAGGCTCCCGACAGCGTGCTCGGCGACTACACCGGCGCCGGCGTCATCTTCGGCACCACCGGCGGCGTCATGGAAGCGGCCCTGCGGACCGCGGCCGACGTGCTGACCGGCGAAGACTTGCCGAACTTCGAATACAAGGCCGTCCGCGGCCTCGACGGCATCAAAAAGGCCTCCGTCGTCCTGCCCGTCAAAGGCAAAGACACGGAGATCAAGGTCGTCGTCTGTTCGAGCGTCAAGCATGCGGGCGAAGTTCTGACGGCCGTCCGCAACGGCGAGCTCGAATGCCACTTCATCGAAGTCATGGCGTGTCCCGGCGGCTGCATTCACGGCGGCGGCCAATCGTACGTCTCTTCGGAGAAGCGCATGACCACCGACCCGCGTCCGGCGCGCATGAACGCGCTGTACAGCGAGGACGAACGTCAAGTCATCCGCAAGTCGCACCAGAACCCCGAACTGATCGAGTTGAACAAGCGCTTCTTGGGACACCCGAACAGCGAAGTGGCGCACAAGTACTTGCACACGACGTTCCATTATCGTCCGGTCTATCAGCAAAAGACGAAAGAAGAATGCGTGGAGGAAGGCCTCATCTGAGGTCCGCCCCATCCATCCGTCAATCCACCGAAGGGCGGTCCGAGCGGCCGCCCTTCGTTTGTGCGATAATGGATGATGGTTTTTAAACGAGAAAGGATCGAAACGACGTGTACCAAATCATTGCGCTGATCACGGGGCTTGCCACGGCCGTCATGATGACCCTCAACGGTCGCTTGGCGGACGCCGTCGGGGTCTTCCCTTCGGCGGCGATCATCCATGCCGTCGGCGTCGTCTTTGCGCTGTTGATTTGCGCCGTGCGTCGGTGGCATCCGATCCCGAAAAACGATGCGCCGTGGTGGTCGTACACCGCCGGCGTCATCGGCGTCATGACGACGATCTTCATCAACATCGCGTTTCGAACCATCTCCATGACGAGCATCATCGCCCTGTCGCTTTTGGGACAGACGGTCGCCTCGCTGGTCTTCGATCACACGGGGATCTTCGGCATGGAAAAACGGCCGTTTCGCCACGCGACGTGGATCGGACTCGCCTTTTCATTGGTCGGCATCTACATGATGCTCGACCGTTCGGTCACCGAGGGCATCGTGGCCGTCTTGTTGGCGTTGGCCTCCGGCATCGTCATGGTCGCCACCCGCGCGATCAACGCGGAATTGGCCCGCCACATCGGCGCCTTGCGCGGCTCGTTCGTCAACCATTTGGCGGGACTGCCGATCACCGTGGCATTGGCGTTGGCCTTGGCGAAAACGTTACCTCCGACCGACCCGTCGCTTGTGAACCGCCCGTGGATTTATCTCGGCGGGATCATCGGCGTGTTGGTCATCTTGAGCTTCAACGTGATCGTGCCCCAAATCACGCAATTTCACATCACGGTCTTGACGTTTGTCGGCCAAATTTTCGCCGGACTCGCCATCGACTGGATGCTCGAGCGCGCCACCGACGATGCGACCTTCGCGGGCGGCATCATCATCGCCGTCGGCATCGCCTTGAATTTATTTTTCGAATATCGGGAGAAACGCAAAACGGCGCGCCGATGATCGACGCGCCGCCTTGCTTTGCGACGTTCAGCGCGGGATAACGCGGTTATTCATTGTCCACGAATCCGCGTGGGTTATGCGCGACCCAGTGGCCTTGCGACCAGAGATTATCTGCGACGGGTGCCCAACGGTCAGCCGCTTCGGCACACTTCCCACATAAGTCGCGAACGTCTTCAGGATGCTCGAGGTCGGTCGACTTCGCGCCCGAAGCCTCGACCATCTCGGCCAAGCGGTTCTTATTGTCAAGCAAAGGACAAGGACGAAGCATGTTATCGTTAAA
Source organism: Saccharofermentanales bacterium (assembly GCA_050945495.1). GTDB lineage: Bacteria > Bacillota > Clostridia > Saccharofermentanales > DTU023 > UBA4923. The sequence goes on along the minus strand of JBMNTA010000027.1, from coordinate 1,712 downwards.
CGGTTGCCCCGCTTGGTACGCTTTGAACAGGGGGCGCTTCAACGCCTCCAGAATGGTGGTGTCATGGACATTGGAGTCCGAGTAGTGGATGAACGCGCACGGCTCGATATCGCCGTTGGCGTTGATGTGCATGTAGCAGCGTCCGCCGGCGATGCAGCCGTTGACGTACTCGCCGTCGTTCCAGAAGTCCATCGTGAAAATCGGTTTGGTATCGCGGAATTTGCGAACTTGATGATACATGAATTCGCGTTGTTCCGGCGTCACCATCAAATCGGGGGAAGCGTTGACACCGACCGGCATGTACGTGAAGAACCAGGCGAATTTCGCGCCCTTCTCCACCATCCAGTCAAAATACGCTTCGCTGCCGATGACATCGGTGTTGGCACGCGTGTAGCAGCACGACACGCCAAACGCCATCTTGTGTTCACGCAAGAGGTCCATCGCGTGGCTCAGGCGCGCAAAGGTGCCCTTGCCGCGACGCGCGTCGGTCGCTTCCTCGAAGCCCTCGACGCTGATGGCCGGCACGAAGTTGCTGACGCGAACCATCTCTTTACAGAAGTCCTCGTCGATCAGGGTGCCGTTCGTGAAGGCCAGGAACACACAGTCTTGGTGGCGTTCGCAGAGCGTGATGATGTCGTTCTTGCGCACCATCGGCTCGCCGCCCGAATAGATATAGAAGTAAATGCCGAGCTCTTTGCCCTGTTGAATGATGTCGTCCAACGTTTCGAGCGACATGCTCATTTTGTCGCCGTAGTCCGCGGCCCAGCATCCGATGCACTTCAGGTTGCACGCCGACGTCGGATCCATCAGGATCGTCCACGGGACGTTGCAGCCATGCTCTTTTCGGATTTCCTTCGCACGGTTGTTGGCAATGATGTTGCCGTTGACAACGAAGTTGTTCAGCAGGATGCGGCGCTGGCGGTCATCGATATCGGTCCATGCCGACATCGTCAGATCGTACCAGTTCCCTTTTTCTTCAATCGCATCTTTGATCTGATTGATTTGGCTTTCGATCGTGTCGTTGCGATCCAATTTCTGGACAAACTCAATGATGCGCGGGATATTGCGCTCGGGATCGCTGTCGAGCATTTCCAACATCGGTTGGACGGCCGCAACTCGCATTTTTTCGTTAAAGGTGTAATCGCTCATAAAACCTTTCCTTTTTCTTATGATGACAACGGAGGACCGATGGGCGTGTTCTCTCGCCGTCGATGTGTAGGATCGTTAGCTTTAGTGTATCAAAGTCCGATCGGCTCGCAAGGGACAATCCTTCAAAAAAGGTCAACATTGAGACAAAACAAAAAAAATGTCACCCGAATTCGGGTGACAAACGGAGGTCGGACGTCGTCGAAGGGCGTCGTTAACGTGTCTCGGCCGCGCCGCCCGCTTGCTCCGATAAAATGTATTTTGACAATTTGACCAGCCCCTCCTGCAACAGTTCGATGAGGCGATCGGGTTCGATGTGCGGCCATTCCTGAAGCCACCGCGTGATGAACATCACGATGCCGTCCACCAAGCCTTCCGAGAACTCGTCGGCATACGGCTGTTCCCCGAGCTGACCACGGCAATGCTCCACCAAGATCGGACGCATCCTGGAAGAAAAATAATCGGCAAAGCAGTTCTGACCGCTCGCCTCCAACGCATTCGCGTAAAAGGCGCGGTTGTCGTACAGGTAGCGCATGAGCGCCCGCCAGTAGTCCACGGGCGCATGC
>JBMNTA010000026.1:0-14903 GCA_050945495.1 Saccharofermentanales bacterium | reverse complement strand
ATCCGGAAAACATGCCAATATAGCGCGCGGTACGCACGCGCGCCTTATTCTCACGCGACTCTATGAACGTGTAATTATACATTTCCTCTTTATCCGCCCATTCGGACGCAGGGTACGTATCGGCACCAAAGCTGCGCAACCATGTCGTTTGTCGCACTTTTGACCCCGGAGGATGAACATGCGACTTTTTGCCGCGCGAATAATTAGGAAACGAAATTAAATCTTTTTTCAAAAACCTTTCGTTAAAACGCCTGAAATGCAGTCCCTGAGGGGATTTTACGAACTTCTCGCGTTGTCACTTTGCCCAAAGACTGCTATCATACAGCTACACTTAATACCCAAACCGAAATCTGGAGGTGTAACAATGATTATTGGTGTCCCGAGGGAAATCATGCCCGGGGAGCGTCGCGTCTCTGCGTCGCCGGAAACAGTCAAACAGATGGTCGACAAAGGCCTGACCGTATTGGTCGAAAAACAGGCCGGTGAGGGCGCTTTCTACCACGATCCTCAGTACGTGGAAGCCGGCGCTGAAATGGTCGATGGAGCCGCCGAACTCTTCAAACGTGCGGACGTCATCTTGAAGGTCAAGGAGCCCCTGTTCAACGAGCAGGAAGGCAAACACGAGGTTGACCTCATGCATGAAGGCCAAGTTCTCATCACGTTCATCCACCCCGCCGCCCCCGCCAACCACGAGATGGTGAAGCGCATGGCCGCGCAAGGTGTGACGAGCATCACGCTTGACGGCATTCCGCGCATCACCCGCGCGCAAACCATGGACGCGCTGACGTCGATGAGCACCTGCGCCGGTTACAAGGGCATGCTGATCGCCGCCAATGAACTGCCGAAGTTCGCCCCGCAGATCTTCACCGCCGTCGGCATGATCAAGCCGATCAACGTGCTCGTCGTCGGCGTCGGCGTCGGCGGCCTGCAAGCCATCGCGACGGCCAAACGTCTGGGCGCCGTGGTCCACGCGGCCGATATTCGTCCCGCCGCGGCCGAACAAGCCGGCTCGTTGGGCGCGAAAGTCATCGACGTGAAGGTTCCGCCCGAGGAAGCGATCGGTGAAGGCGGTTACGCCCTCGCGTTGTCCGAGGCCCGCCTCGAACAAGAGCGTCAGATCCTCGCCGAACACGTCAAAGACATGGACATCATCTTCTTGTCGGCTCTCGTGCCGGGCAAACTCGCCCCGACGCTCGTGACCGAAGAGATGGTCAAATCCATGAAACCCGGTTCCGCCATCGTCGACATTTCGATTGACCAAGGCGGCAACTGCGAAATTACACCTCCGGGCACGATCGAAGTCAAACATCACGTGACCTGCGTGGGCATCAAGAACATCCCCGGCCTGCTCCCGACGAGCTCGACCTGGATGTTCGCGCAGAACATTTACAACCTCTTGATGTACCTCATCAAAGACGGCGAAATCCACCTCGACATGGACGACGAAATCATCCAAAGCGCACTCACGACCTACGACGGCAAAGTCGTACACAAGGGCGCGCTGGAGGCGTTCGCCAAGCTTGGTCACTAATCATTTGTGATGCATCGGTGCCGTGCCCTTCGGGGTACGGCACTTTTATGTCAACGACGTGCGAACCCTTCGGGGTTCGTTGTCGGTTCGCCCTCCGGCATGTCGTCGCGCGTTCACGCGGCGCCGCCATGTCCGAACACCATATTGAATGAAGGAGACAATTTATGACCTTAACTCAGGGCATCCTCATCGCGGTGTTTGTGGTCGCGACCTTGGTCGGCTACAAAATCATCAACCGCGTGCCCAGCCTCCTCCACACACCGCTCATGTCGGGCATGAACGCCTTCTCGGGCGTCACCGTCTTGGGATGTCTGGCGGCCACCGCCGCCGCGGTGCACTGGGGCAGTAAAATTCTGGGCTTCATCGCCATCGTCCTCGCCATGATCAACGTGGTCGCGGGCTTCGGCGTCACCGACCGCATGCTGCGCATGTTCCACAGCGGTAAATCGAAAAAGGGAGGTAACGGATCATGTCGCTCATGACGTCTTTGTTCCCTTACGTTTTGGCCGCGGAACAAGCCATGGATACCGCGTCCAAGACGCAGAACATCATCTACTACTGCATCGCGGGTGTCCTGACGATCGCCGTGCTCATCGGCATCTCGATGATGAGCCGTGTCGAGACCTCCGTCAAAGGTAACGCCTTGGGCGCCGTCTCGATGCTCTTGGCCATCGTCCTGACCCTCTGGTACTTCGGCATCTTCAACGTCTGGCTCTTGTACGTCGCGATGCTCGTCGGCTTGCTGATCGGTATTTTCGTCGCCATGCGTGTGAAGATGATTCAGATGCCGCAGATGGTCGGCCTGTTGAACGGCTTCGGCGGTGCGGCTTCGATGCTTGCCGGCGTCCTCACAATGATCGCGGCCACCCCCGACGATACGATTTTCTCCCTCGTCACGGGCGGGCTCGCCATCGTCGTCGGTTCGCTGACCTTCACGGGCAGCCTGATCGCTGCCGGCAAATTGAACAAATCCTTGCCGCAGCGCCCCATCGTTCTGAAACAACATCCCCTGTGGACAGGCTTGACCTTGATCCTCAGCATCGGTACCGTCGTGGCCCTGGCCATCCCGAGCGTCATCGCGAATCCGATGGCAAAGGCCATCCTGATTGTCGTCAGCGCCCTCATCTCGGGTGCCTTCGGCGTCATCTTCGCGATTCGCGTCGGCGGCGCGGACATGCCGATCACGATTTCGCTTTTGAACTCCCTGTCCGGCGTCGCGGGCGCCATCGCCGGCATGGCGATCGAAGACCCGCTGCTCGTCGCCATCGGCGGCGTCGTCGGCGCGTCGGGCCTGTTGTTGACCCAGATCATGTGCCGCGCGATGAACCGCAAACTGGCGGACATCTTGCTCGGCAAGACGTCGGCGGTGAGCAAGCCGTCGGCGAAAAAAGAGGCGCCGGTTCAAGCGGCGCCGAAAGCCGAACCCGTCGCGGAGCAAAAGCTTACGCCCGAACAGTGCTGCGGTGCGTGGCTGAAAGACGCCGAACGCGTCATCATCGTCCCCGGGTACGGCATGGCGCTCTCGCAGGCGCAATCGACCGTCAAACAATTGATGACGGAACTCGAGCAATGCGGTAAAAACGTCGAATTCGCGATCCACCCGGTCGCCGGCCGCATGCCGGGCCACATGAACGTCCTCTTGGCCGAAGTCGACATCCCGTACGACAAACTCCACGAGATGCAGGACATCAACCCGCAGTTCAAAGACACCGACGTCGCGATCGTCATCGGCGCGAACGACGTCGTGAACCCGGCCGCCAACACGGCCGAGGGCACGCCCATCTACGGCATGCCGATTTTGGACGTGGCGGATGCAAAACACGTCATCATCTGCAACTACGACAAGCTGCCGGGCTACGCCGGCGTCGAAAACCCGTTGTACAAGGACGGTCAGGAAGACAAGATCGCCTTGATGCTCGGCGATGCGAAAGCGACCTTGGGCACCATCATGAAGGCGTTCCGTCAAAAAGACACGGACGACGCCCCGGTCACCGCCGACGCGGACACGAAAGAGATGACCCCCGAATTGCGTTGTGGCCAATGGCTGCGCGCCGCGGACCGCGTCATCATCGTTCCCGGATACGGCATGGCCTTGTCGCAAGCGCAATCCATCGTCAAACAATTGATGACGGAACTCGAACAAGAAGGCAAAACGGTGGACTTCGCCATTCACCCCGTCGCGGGACGGATGCCGGGCCACATGAACGTCCTCTTGGCCGAAGTCGACATCCCGTACGACAAGCTCCATGAGATGCAGGACATCAACCCGCAGTTCAAAGACACCGATGTCGCGATCGTCATCGGCGCGAACGACGTCGTGAACCCGGCCGCCAACACGGCCGAGGGGACGCCCATCTACGGTATGCCCATCCTCGATGTCGCCGATGCGAAACACGTCATCATCTGCAACTACGACAAACTGCCGGGCTACGCCGGCGTCGACAACCCGCTGTACAAAGACGGCCAAGACGACAAGATCACCTTGATGCTCGGCGATGCGAAAGCGACCTTGGGCGAGATCATTCAGGCCTTCCGCGTCTGTGAAGTGCCCGACGCTGCGGCCGACGGCGAAGACGTCGCCCCCGAAACGACGTGCGCCGACTGGCTGAAATCGGCCGAGCGCGTCATCATCGTCCCCGGATACGGCATGGCGCTCTCGCAAGCGCAGTCCACCGTCAAGCAGCTCATGATGGAGCTCGAACAGGCGGGCAAAACCGTGGACTTTGCCATCCACCCCGTCGCGGGACGGATGCCGGGTCACATGAACGTTCTGTTGGCGGAAGTCGATATCCCGTACGATAAACTCCACGAGATGAAAGACATCAACCCCGAATTCAAAAACGCCGATGTCGCGATCGTCATCGGTGCGAACGACGTCGTGAACCCAGCCGCCAACACGGCCGAAGGCACGCCCATCTACGGCATGCCCATCCTGGACGTCGCGGACGCCAAACACGTCATCATCTGCAACTTCGACAAGCTGCCGGGCTACGCCGGCGTCGATAACCCGCTGTATGAAGACGGCAAAGCCGACCACATCACCTTGATGCTCGGCGACGCGAAGGACACGCTCAACCTGATCCTCCGCGCGTTCCGCTGCTGATCACGCGCTCACCGCGTAAGGTCGAGGGCTCCGTCGGATCGACGGAGCCCTTTTTCATGCGGAAAAAATGCCAAAACATCGCGTGGCGCGTGTTACTTTTCTCGCTTTTTCACCGAATCCGTGTGCCGTGACTTGACAAGTTAGTTAGCTAGAACTAACATGTGACTCGCAATAAGCGATCCAATCGCATCGCAAGAAAGGAATCCTGGGACATGGTGCCTCTAACATGGCTTGATTTGGGAGAGACGAGCGTCATCGAGTGCATCCGTGCCAATCCGAAAGTTGGCCGGCATTTGTGTTCGCTTGGGTTAGCCGTCGGTGAGCCCGTCACGGTCATGCAGCGCAACGGTGAAAACGTCATCATCGCCATTCGCGATTGTCGACTCGCCCTCGACGAAAAACTCGCGTTGAAAGTTATGGTGAACGATGGCCATACACAAAAAGTCGCCTGCGGTCGTTGCATGAATGATTGCGATTGTGATTCGCAACCACAACGCGGACGACGTCGGAGGAAACGCGGCTTTCGCGGCCTGCGCAACGAAGACGATCCCTCGTTGTAGATAAAGGAGTGATGGAATCGTGATGACATTGAACGATCTCGAAGTCGGCGATACCGCCAAAGTTAAGCGGATTCACGGCAATGGCGCCGTTCGTCGCCGCATCATGGACATGGGTCTCACCAAAGGGGTGGAAGTCTACGTCCGCAAACTCGCGCCGCTGGGAGATCCGGTCGAACTGACCGTGCTCGGCTACGAGTTATCGATCCGTAAACACGACTGCGCGCTCATCGAAGTCGAAAAAGTCTAACCCGAGATGACGCGAACACACATGAAGAGGCAGAGAAGCAAATGAACGACCAAGCCATTAAGATTGCGCTTGCCGGTAACCCCAACTCCGGCAAGACGACGCTGTTTAACCGACTCACCGGCAGCAACCAACACATCGGTAACTGGCCCGGTGTCACCATCGAGAAAAAGGAAGGCCACGTCAAAGGCCGGACGGACATCATCATTCAGGACTTGCCCGGCATCTATTCGCTTTCCCCCTATACGCTCGAAGAAGAAATTTCCAGAAACTATCTGACACACGAGACGCCCGACGTCATTTTGAATATCGTCGACAGCTCGAACATTGAGCGCAACTTGTATCTGACGACGCAACTTTTGGAACTCGACGTTCCGGTCGTCGTCGCGTTGAACATGATCGACGTCGCGCGCCGCGACGGCGACCAAATCAACGCCAAAGCGCTGGCGGATCGACTGGGCTGTGCTGTCGTCGAGACGTCGGCTCTGAAAGGCGAAGGCGTCGAGGAGGTCATCGAGGCCTCCGTCGCGGCCGCCCAAGCTCACGACGCCCGTCTGGATGCGCAACAAGGCCGCGTCCGATTCAACGAGACCGTGGAACGCGCCCTTCAACAGATCGCGGAAATCATCGGCGAACAGGCCGGTCGCCGCGATCGCTGGTACGCCGTCAAGGCCTTCGAACGCGACGATAAGGCGCTCGAAAGCTTGAAGCTTACCGACGAAGATTGGCACGCGATCGAAACGATCATCGACGCCACGGAAGAGGCGCTTGACGACGACGCCGAAGGCATCATCACGGGCGAGCGCTACGTCTACATCAAGGACGTGATGAAAAAGACGGTCCACAAGGCCGAGCGTCGAGACAACCTCTCGCGCTCCGACCGGATCGACCGCGTCCTCACCCACCGCTTCTGGGCGTATCCCATCTTTATCCTGATCATCACCGGCGTCTACTATGTGGCCATCACCTTGGGCCTTGAGACCCAAGACTTGGTCGCCGACGCCTTTTTCGCCGAAATCGTCCAAGCGAACGCCGAAACATGGCTCATCGGACTGGGGGCCGCCGATTGGCTGGTCAGCCTCATTGTCGACGGCATCATCGCCGGCGTCGGTGCCGTGTTGAGCTTTGTCCCGCAGATGCTCATCCTGTTCTTGCTCTTGGGCATCATGGAAGATGTCGGCTACATGGCGCGCATTGCCTTTATTTTGGACCGCCTGTTCCGCCGCTTCGGCCTCTCCGGCAAGAGCTTCATCCCGATGCTGATCGGGTCCGGTTGCTCGGTGCCGGGCATCATGGCCTCGCGAACGATCGAGAATGAACGCGACCGCCGCATGACGATCATCAACACCCCGATGATCCCCTGCGGTGCGAAACTCCCCATCATTGCCCTTGTGGCCGGTGCCGTCTTCGGCGGCGCATGGTGGGTGGCTCCGCTGGCATACATCCTGGGCCTCGTCGCCGTCATCATCTCCGGCATCATCTTGAAAAAGACGAAGCTGTTTGCGGGCGATCCCGCGCCGTTTGTCATGGAATTGCCCGCGTATCACGCCCCATCGGCAAGCAACGTGCTGCGCAGCACGTGGGAACGCGGCTGGTCGTTCATTAAACGCGCCGGCACGATCATCCTCTTGTCGAGCATCATCATTTGGTTCTTTGCGAGCTTCGGCGTCGTGGACGGGACCTTCGGCATGGTCGACGACATCCACCAGAGCATGGCCGCCACGATCGGCAATGCGTTGGCATGGATCTTTGCTCCGCTGGGCTTCGGCAACTGGCAAGCGACGATTGCGTCCATCATGGGCTTGATCGCGAAAGAAGAGATCATCTCCGTCTTCGGCGTGCTGTACGGCCTCGAAGAAGCCGTCGACTTGGTCGAGGCGGGAGCCTTCGATCAACTCCTCCCGATCGCGAGCCACTTTACGCGACTGACGGCGTTCTCGTTCATGATCTTCAACTTGTTCTGCCCGCCCTGCTTCGCCTCGATCGGCGCCGTGCGCCGCGAGATGAACAGCGCCAAGTGGACCTGGTTCACGGTGGGCTACCTCTTCGTGTTCGCGTACGTCTTCTCGTTCCTCGTGTATCAGCTCGGTTTGCTGTTCACGGGACACGGATTCAACGTGGCCACGGCCATCGCGTTCGTGTTGCTCGCGGGCGTCCTGTACCTCTTGTTCAGGAAACCGCGCCACGAAGAACCGAAACAGCTCGCGCATCACTGATGCGAGCCCTAACTTAAGTAATCATTTCCGCGCTTCGGCGCGGAATGATCGGGCGACATCCGGAGCGTCGAGGGTTACTCTCCTGCCCATCGGCGCTCCGGTCGCCGGAACATCCGGAAAGGATCGGACATCCCATGACGGGTCAGAGCACTGTGTATCTTCTGGAGGCGGCCAAATCATCGGGCGGCCTCAAAGGCATCGATATCGCCATCATCGCGGTGATTCTGCTGGTGGTTGCGGCCATCATCTATTCGATGTGGCGCCATAAAAAAAAGGGTGGCAAGGGCGGCTGCTACGGGTGCCCACACGCTTGCAATTGCCCGAGTGCAACCCATACCCCGTCGTGTGACGATCAACCCTAACATCGGAAGGTATTGATCGCGCGCCCGCGCGACTGATACAATTGACAAAAGGAGCTCACCATGCACGGCATTACGGACTCAACCGAAAATTATTTGGAAAGCATTTACGTCTTGCACAAGCATCGCGAATGTGTGCGCTCGATCGATATCGTGCGCTTCCTCGATCTGAGCAAGGCGTCCGTCAGTGTCGCCATGCGGAAACTCCGTGAATCCAACCTGATCGAAATGGATGACAACGGCTGCATCTCCCTGCTGCCGGACGGCGAAGTCATCGCACTGCGCACGTACAAGCGCCACGTGCTGGTCCGCGCCTTTCTCATCCACATCGGCGTCGACGAAGACATCGCCGACGAAGACGCGTGCCGCATTGAACACGCGATTTCGCCCGAAAGCTTCCAAGCGCTTCAGCGTTACGCCGAACAGATCGATCTGATGGAGCAAGTCGACGACACGGAATTCCCCATCTGATGTCCCGGATCGCTCGGATTTTTTCAAGGCCGTCTCCGCGGCCTTTTTCTTTTTCGTTTTTCATGGCATGATCGCCCATACCCCGGCTTGACAAGCGCCCCATGGACTGGTATGATCCGTGTGTACTAGTTCAACTAGTACACATAAGACACAAGGAGCAGCCTATGGTTTACCCCGACATCAACCCGCAAAGCGGCACGCCGTTGTATCAACAGCTCAAACGGTCGTATCGCCGCATGGCCGCCCTGGGCGTCATCGAGCCGCACGAACAGTTGCCCTCGGTGCGACAGCTGGCGACCGAACTGGGCATCAATCCGAATACGGTGCAAAAAGCGTATCGGGAGCTGGAACAGGAAGGGCTCATTTACGCCGTCCCGGGCAAAGGCAATTTTTTGGCCGAGGACCACGACGAATCGTCGGTGGCCGTGGATGAAATCAAGCGCATCTTCAACGAAGCGCTGCATGTCGCATGGGTGAACGGCATTCGCCCGCAACGCCTCCACGCGCTTCTGGACGAGCTCATTCAAGCAGTAAAACACACGCATGACGATAGAAAGAGAGATCAATCATGACGGATCAAACGACCCCGGCCCCGGTACTGAGGGCCGAAACGCTCACGAAACAATTCGGCGCGATCACGGCGCTCGACAACGTCTCCTGTGCCATCGAGGGACAATCCATCTTCGGACTGATCGGCTCCAACGGGGCCGGCAAGTCAACCTTCCTACGCATCGCCGCCGGCGTCTACCAACCTTCGGCCGGCCGGATGTTGTATCGCGATCGCGTCATTTACGACGACCCGGAGATCAAAGAAGCGATTCTCTTTGTCGCGGATCAACCGTACTTCCCGTTTGACACTTTAAATAAAATGGCCAACCTTTACCGATCGCTCTACCGGGCCTGGAATCCCGACCTCTACGAAGAACTGCTCCGCATTTTCCCCTTGAACGCCGACGATCGTCTCGACCGGATGTCGAAGGGCATGCGTCGCCAGGCGGCCGTGCTGCTCGCCATCGCGGCCATGCCGAAGCTCTTGCTGCTCGACGAAGCGTTTGACGGCCTCGACCCCGTCATGCGTCAAAACTTGAAGCGCGTCCTCGCGCGTCAAGTCACCGATCATGAGATGACGGTCATCATCGCGTCGCAAAACCTGCGCGAACTCGAAGATTTCTGTGACCACGTCGGCCTCCTCCACGAGGGCGGGCTCCTCTTCGTCGAAGAACTCGACGAACTCCGCTTGAGCATCGTCAAGGCCCAAGTCGCCTTCCCCGAGCCGATCGACGTCGAGACGCTCCGTGCGCAAGGCTTAAACGTCTTGAACCACCGCGTTCGCGGTTCCGTTTTGGAAATTCTCGCACGCAACAATGAGGCGGATTTGCGTCGAATCGTCGGCCAATACCATCCCCTGCTCGTCGATGTGCTGCCCTTGTCGCTCGAAGAAGTCTTTATCTACGAGTTGGCTCAGAAGTCCTACGTCACGAGCGACTTGCTCGCGTAAGCGGAAGAAGGGATATCGACATGACACACACAACCGTCACGGATGTGCGACCGCGCGACCGAGGGCGTTCGCCCGGCATCGGCCGGGTGGTGCGCTCCACGCTCGCCCGCTCGCGATCCATCTTTTGGATGATCTTATGCATCTTTCTCTTGGCTATGCCGGTGGTCTTGTTGATCATCGGAGGCGACAATTACGCGGCCATCACGCGCCAAGAAGGCTATGCCTCATTCTTGTACGCCGAGGATGCGATGGCCCCGGTGTTTGTTCCCATCCACTTGGTCAACAGCGCCTTGGCGTCGCTGGCCGCCGTCATCTTGGCGGCCGCGCCGTTTGCCACGATCTATCGGCGTGACGCGGTCGACGTCGAGTTCAGCTTGCCCTTGACGCGGACCGATCAAATCGCGGGACGCCTCATCGCCTGCATCGCCCAATTCTTCGGATTGTTCGCCATCACGTTGGCCGTGACCGGCATCATCATGGGCCTGTGGCACCAAAGCGCCGATTTTTGGACGTATGCCCGCGTCTACGGGACGCTGTTCGTGCGCATGCTCGAACTGATGACCTTCACCGTGTGCATCATGACATGCTCCGGCACCATGTTGGACGGCCTCTTGACGTTGGCTCTGGGCTCGGGGGCCTGGTTTGCGATCGTTTACGGCATCGGCGAAATGTTTGTCTCGGACGTTCAACCGCACCAAGCGCTCGTCTCGTTCTTTTCGCCGGGCGCCAACCTCATAACGGGCATCCAGACGCCGAATTTCAGCCTCGTCTGGTACGCATGCAAGGCCATCTTGTGGGCCGGACTCGCGTGGCTTATCTTCCACAAGCGCCCCGCCGAATGGGCCGGTGTGCGCCATGGGCGACTGCCTTGGTTTCCATGGATCCAACCCCTCTTTGCGGCGTTTGGCGCGGTCACGTTCGGCCTATTTCTGAACGGCCTGATCCCCGCCGGGGGGGACATCACGGGCACAGACATCAACCCCCCCGTGCTGGTCATCGGCATGATTTGCGGCGCGCTTATGGGACAATTCATTTCTTCCGCCATCTGGGGCGAGCCGATCCTCGCCGATCGCGGACCGGACGGCGCGCGGAAACGTTCGAACGCCTCGTCCGTGACGTGGCACATCTTGCGCGCCTTCTTGGGGTTTGTTCTCATGGGCGCGGTGGCACTGATCCTTTGGCTCACCGCCGTGAAATAGCCGGGACACGGAAAGGAAAACGCTATGTCTTCTAAGTTAAATAAACCATCCTGCGGCTTCGGTTCACCCCTCATCTGGCGTCAACCGATGGCGATCTGGCTCGTCCCTGCGGTCCTGCTCTTTGCCGTGACCACCATCCCGACACTGACCGCCGACGGCAACATGCCCTCCAACGCAACCATTTTCGTTTCGGAATTTATTTTGATCGTGATGGGCTTCATCATGGCCCACCGCCTCTTCGGGCACCTGCACCATCGAGATCAGTCCGACGTGTACTTTGCCATGCCGACCTCGCGCACCGCGTTCTTTTTCGGACAACACGCGGCGGCGTTCGTCTACCTCGTCGTCCCGCATCTGCTGTTTGTCGGGATCAACTCGTTGATCTGGGCGATCCGGATGCCGCCGGATGTCAAGTATATGCTCGGGGATTTTTGGATCCGATACGTCGCGACATTGCTCGTTCTGATGCACTTCTTCTTGTTCTTGGAGATCTTCTACCTTGCGTCCGACCGCACCGGCCACGCCGTGATGTTGTTTTTATTGATCAACCTCGCCTGGCCCGCGCTGATCTTGATCGTCAACGACATGATGACGAAATTCCTGCCGGGCTTCATCAGCCCCTTCATGGACGTGTACGGCGCGGAGCCTTGGACCGAAGGTCTGATCCAGCTCCTCTCACCCTTGGCGGGGCTCATCTATGTCAAGGACGTCCTGATCGCATGGGTGGCCCCCGCCCTGTTGACGGTGCTCAATTTCGTGATCGCTTACGCCCTGGCGCATCATCGCCGGGCCGAAGGAGCACCGCTCTTGGGCAATGCGCCCGTCACCATCCATATCGCCGAATGGATCGGCGTCATCGCGGTGGCCTTGGGCGGCGGCTACGCCACGTATTACCTGCGCAAGTTGGTCGACCGAACGAGCCGCGACGGCACCGCCGCACCGGCGCCCGGGGCCTTTCTGATCGGGGTCGTGATCGGCCTCATCGTTTCCCTGTGGATCTTTAACTTAATCCGCAACAAAGCCCGCTTCCATTGGCGTTCACTCCTCCCGTCGGCCGCCGCCACCGCCATCCCGTTGGCCGTTTTCATCGCCATCTTGATGACCGGGGCTTTCGGGTACACCTCGAACTTGCCCCCGGCCGATCGGCTGGAAGCCGTCGACATCCGGTATGAACGGATCGATTGGTGGGGCCTCGGCGGACGTCACGACATGTCGAAGACCATCACGCTGACAAACCCCGACGACCTCCGCGATTTTGCCGCGATGTACGCGCAAGCCGTCGACGCCGAGAACCCCGGCGTTCAATTGCCGAGAACGCCCGCAAGCGTCGAACTGCAACAAACGGACAAGCATCACGGGGAACGCCATTTCACCGTGACGTCGACCGACAACAAGACGCGCCGTCGTGCGCTCTGCTTGCCAACGTCGCTTGCCAATGCGCATTACGTCGCCCTCCTGGACCGCCAACCCCGGTTCCGTTACATGGAGATCGCGTACGGCCTCCTGGACGCGCCGTCGCCGAACGTCGACATCTTGATTGAACGCGCCGACGACATCCCCGACGAGGTCGTATCCCAAGCAGACTTCCTCGATACGATGCTCCACAACGACGACGCACCGTACGACTTTTACGACTGGGTCTTGCTTCTTCGAAGCGCCGCCTACGATCTGTCATCCTTTGGCGACGATGATCTCGCATCCCTCGAACAGAACGCACCGATCCACATCGTCGTAACGGTGGAAGAATATGACGAAGGCACGTTGCGGGGAAGCTATACGACGCGGTTCCCGATCGATCCGGAACGCATGCCCCAAACACAAAAGATGCTCTGGGATCTGTACGGTCGCATGGATGAGATCGCACAGGATGAGGCAAGGGCCGTCGGCGATCAGTAAACGTTGCCGAGCAATACGCGATCGAGCGATCGACGCGCGATCGCGGCCAAGGCAAAGAGCGTGGTTCGAGGCGTCATGGGACGATCGAACTCGTAACAGGGAAAATAACGCGTTAAGTGAAGCGGCATCTTCGGATCCAACGATCGGAGGAAGGCCGCTTCCTTTTGCATGTCCTCCGCGTCATCCGATATCCCCGGCACCACGAGCGTCGTGACTTCGACGTGCGCGACTTCGGAAGCCCGCGCAATGGTGCGCTTCACGACGTCCAAGCGCCCGCCCAACCGCGCATACGTCGTATCGTTGAAGGTCTTGAGGTCGATGTTCCAGGCCGTGATCACGGGCAGCAATTCGGAAAGCGGCGCGTCCTCGATCTGCCCGTTCGTGACAACAACCGTTTCGAGTCCCGCCCGCCGCGCCAACGTCGCCGCATCGCGGACGTATTCATAGCCCACCAGGGGTTCGTTGTACGTGAACGCGATCCCGATGTTGCCGCGATCTCGGAAATTGAGCGCCAGGTCGACCAGCGCTTCCGGCGAAACGTCGCGGACACGGCGCTCGGCACCGGCATCGCGCGCGATCTCGTGATTTTGACAAAACGGGCACGCCATGTTGCACCCGTAACTTCCGACCGACAAAATCACCGTGCCGGGATAAAAATAGGCCAACGGCTTTTTCTCGATGGGATCGAGCGCCAGGCTCGTCACGCGACCGTAATTGGCGGCCACCACGCGGCCGTCGCGCACCGTGCGTGCCCGGCAAAAGCCGTGCCCGCCCTCGGGGATCGCACAGCGGCGCCAACACACCTCGCATGTCACGCGATCCTCCGCCATCGGCTACACCTCGTGGCGCACCACTTCAAAGCGCTCGAGCGCGTAACGTTCCGACGGATGGATCCCCGCCTTCCGCAAGGCGATCATGACTTGCTCCTCCGGCGTGTCGACGCCCTCCAGGTTCGGCAGCAGCAAGCCGCGCCGAAAGCCGCGGCTGACGATGACGCCGTACCGGACGGGATCCAAATCTTCGAGCCCGTCGACCGGTTCCGCCGCGCCCAATACATCGACGCTGATGTCCAGGGCATCCAGTTCGTCCGCTTGCACACGCGGGAAGCGCGGATCCTCCATGGACGCCGCAATGGCATTGTGGATGATCTCTTCGGCGAGATTCGGCCGCGTGGCGACGATCGTCCCGATGCAGCCGCGCAGGCGGCCGTCCTTATGCAGCGTGACAAACGCGCCCGCTTCGCGGTCGATGAGTTCCGCCGGCAGGTCCTCCGGCGTCGCCATCACGTGATGGTGATGGAGATAATATTCGATCGAACGTCGCGCCAAGGCGATGTAGGGATCTCGGACAGATGCTTCGTCAGACATTTACGATGGTTCCTCCCCGATGGGTGTGTATGCGGCGACGGCGTAACCGACGCCGAACGGGCCTTCATACGAATAGAGTTCCGAAGTGAACTCGTGGCCGTCCAGCACGCCGGCCATGATCTGAAACGATCGGAGTCCGCATTCCGCCGCGCGCTCCGTGGCGCGTTCGTCGAATCGGAAGAGACGCTCGAGGTCGCCCGACGTAAAGATCTCGGTGATGGCCCGATCGAAGGTCGGACCCTCCGGTCGATACCCGTACGGGCCGTCTTTTTTCAAAACATGCGACAGATCGCCGCTCGCGATGTAGACGACGCGACGGTCCAGGGCCGCGGCCACCCGCGCGATGAGGCGTCCCACCGTCCGATGGGCCTCGCCCGGAAGCATCGACAACCCGAGGCGCACCACATTGAAATCGCGATAGCGTTGATGAATGAAACGGAGGGGAATCAAGGCGCCGTG
>JBMNTA010000025.1:0-15410 GCA_050945495.1 Saccharofermentanales bacterium | reverse complement strand
CCACAAATTGAACGGTGTATGTGTTGATCTCGTACTGAGCCGTGATCGTCATGTCACTGACCACCATCGAGAAGGACTGATCCCAGCCTGTGAAAGTGTAACCTTCACGACTCGGGTCCTTGGGAGCGGTGGCCGCACCGCCATGTGCAATGTTTTGCGTGTCGATGACGGTGCCATCCCAGTCGACGAATTGAACGGTGTAGACGTTGATCTCGTACTGGGCGGTCACGATCATGCTTTCTACGACCTTGTCAAATGGTTGATCCCAGCCGATGAAGGTGTACCCTTCACGTGTCGGGTTTGCAGGTGCGGTTGCAGCGGTGCCATATTCAACTTCCTGACGCCCTAAGATGGTACCGTCCCAATCGACGAAAAAGACCGTGTACTCTTTGGCCGCATAAAGTGCGTGGACGTCCATGTCGGATACAACATTTATGGGATTAGTACTCCAACCCATAAACAGGTAGCCGTAGTGTTCCGGTGCATCGGGGAGCGTCGCGGCACCTGCGTGCTCAACTTGTTGTGTTTCAAGGACGTCGCCCGTCACGTCATCGATGAATGTCACGGTGTAGACGTTTTTCTCGTATAGTGCCGTGACCGTCAGATCGCTCTTGATCTCATCGAATGTCTGATCCCAGCCGACGAAGTGATAGCCCTCATGCTCCTGGAGTTCAGGGGCCGTGGCCGCATCACCGTATGCGACGACTTGTTTATCGAGTTCAGTGTCATCCAATCCATCGACAAAGCGTACGGTAAAGGTATCCTTTGCAAAGTCGGCGTGAATCGTATGTGAAGCAACTACATGATTAAATGTGTAGATCAATGTCGGTTCGGCCAACGATTCGCCATCGATGATCAGGTCTTTGAGATGATAGCCCTCATTCGGTGTGACGGTAAACGTTTGATCCGCAAAGCTTTCAACCGCTACGGATCCCGAAGGATCTATGGCACCTCCCTCGCCCGAGGAAGCTTCAATCGTGAATGACTTCGGAATCACATGGACCACCACCTCCTTGCTGCACGTGTCGGAGATGCGTTTGCACGTGATGGTTGTGTCGCCGATGCTTACGCCCTTAATGGTCGCGATATTCATATCATTTGCATCGCGCGTGACGGTGGCGATGGATGCATCGGCAGTTGTCCAGAGAACCTCATCTTCAACGATTGGATTCTCATATGTTCCCGTGTTCTTAACCACTTCTTCCTCATCGACAAACATGTAAATCTCATCTTTGTCGAGCATAATAGCGTCGTTATTATTTGGTTTGTCAAGCAAGAATGCGACTGAGTTACCGGCGTAGTCATACGCAACCATGACGACCGAAAGAAGGTACTGTAAGTTACTGTCCGCTCCGGCTGACATTCCACGCCGGTCGGGTGCGAAGTAATCGTTCGAAGTCACCGAATAGGTATCGCCATTGAAGAAACGTCCCACATAGTAGCGATAAACATGTGCCAACATGCCATTGTCTCGAACGCTGAACTGGAAGTTCCGCGCATTATTCATTTTAAGTTTCGTAAACTCAGGCGGCTCATTATCGATAAAGAGCGGAAAACTCCATTTATGGCGTGCATTATTTGATGTTTCGCCATAGGGAAGATCTGCTTCGATCTCGACAAGTACATCGGTGAGATCCGGCAAAACGTTGCCATCTGCGTCTGTGCCATACCATGGATCAAACTTCGTTTCGTCATCCACACCAAGAGGTAGGATGACACCATCTTTTTTAAGACAATTTTTGGGGACGTACTCCATCGTTTTTTCGTACAACGGGGTCCCATCTTCGAGTGAAATTTTGTAGCGTACTTCGCGAGCGTTACGCAGTAACCCCGTATACACGGCTTCGAGACCGTCGCGGATCCCGTCACCGTTAGGTGAGATGCAGTTACGGATCATGCTATGCCATTTTAGCGGATCATAGGGTTGCAAAGGAGGATTCAGTGAGTAGTATGGGTTATTTCCCAGCAGATCGTAAGGATTATCCTCATCGCCGGTGGCGGTCAGTGCCGTATTGGGATAAATTGCGGATTGGTTAACGTTTCCGTGTTCCGTACTCATTGCCGTCGGCCACTCATCGTGATCGATTAAGGGCGCTTGATCCCAATCACCGTAGAATCCAAGGTAAGGCAGAGTCAGATGTGACGTGTCATTTTCGAGCATGACATAGCCTTCCACATAGATCCCGTTCGGATAGTACGTGTCCAGGTAATGCTTCGATGTGTTATCGAGAGCGAAGGTCACGGTGCGCTCGACATGCTCACCCGGGTTGACGGTGATTGGGTCGAGGCCGGAGGTCGAAGCGGTGGTTAAGAGATAAGGACGCTCATGCATGTAATAGATGGCTTCGCCATTCAGTATGCGTCCGCCGATGGCTTCCTCCGTCTGCACGATCAGACGCGGTGTAAACGTTTTGGTTTCATTCGATATGTTGTGAACTTTAAACGAAAGTGAATAAAAACCGGTTTTCTCTCCATCGTCGCCCAATTCCACTTTCGGACGTCCGTCTTCGGAATTCGTCAAATATGCGCCAGTTTGCATGACGTTTGCAAGGTCGATCTGGCCGGCACCTTGACGGCGAGGAGCATAATACGAAACACCGCGAGGGTCCATGATGGGAGTCGCAGCGCTCATTAAAAGGGCGCCGGCAGCATGTGCCACTTGAAGTTCTGTCCACGTGGGCTGCATTGAACGCAGGTATGCCTTGGTCAGCTGCATGGCTGCGCTGACGGCGGGAGCCGCCATGGACGTTCCGCTCATGATGGCATAGCCCGTTGCGTATGCTGAGTAGATCATGCCGCCCGGTGCCGCAATGTCCGGTTTTAAGCGGAGTGCCGGTGTTGAACCCCATGTTGAATAGTGGCTCAAGCGGTTCGCGTTGTCGTTGCTCGCATAGAGTGGCGTGAAATAGAGTGTGCGTTTCTCAGGGGGGTCAGCGAGCGAATTCTTGAGGAAAGCGGGGCCTATCTTTTCATTTAATCCCGCCACCGGAATTGAAAACGTTTGAATCAAACCGAGATTCGGCTGACGTCGTTGAGCAATGATAAACACACCGATGGCCCCTTGTTCCACAGCGGTGCGATAAATTACGTCGGAGGGAGATTCGGGGCTCTCTTGAGCAAAAACAATTTTTCCAGCGACATCTAAACCGCTGTAATCTTCGGGTAAACCGCGACCGACATCAATGAATGGTTTTGTTTGTCCGCCAAACACCACGCGGAACCTATTCGCAATCGGCACGACCCAGCCACGACCCATCTCGTAGTAAGGAAGTGAGGCTCCGTCGGCATCTTGATAGTAGGCGGTCGACACGAAATCCGGAATACGAAGCGAATCGGTACTTGCAATTGAGAACGATGATTCGTAAATGGATGGCAAGCCGATGAGGCCATTGTCTGGATCTTGCGCGAAGCTCTTACCGGTTCCGGTAAAGTTTCCATATCCGGTATGACGATTGTTGCCGCCGGAGCAAACGATCTGCAAGCCTGCTTCACGTGCAGCATCAAAAATGGGTTCGATTTCATCATCAAAATCAAACGCTGAGGCAGCTCCGAGGCTGAGATTGACGCAATCGGCACCAAGCAGTGTCGCGTCTTCCATGGCATCCATCACGGCATACATGCTGGCTGTTCGACCGGAAAAAACTTTTAAAATGTATAGTTGAGCTTCAGGTGCGATGCCTTTTGCGTGCGGGAAGATAATTCCGTCGGGATCGGGGTTGCCCGCAATGATACCGGCGACATGTGTTCCGTGTTGTCCTGCGGGACGCACATCGGCATCTTTGTCACCGTAGTCAAACACAAATGGAATTTTCGCATTTTTGTAGGCTTGGTTCACGTCAAATGTCGGCATAAGTTCTTTGGCTTTAAAATCATACGTGGCCAAAAGATTGCCTATATCGTCCTTGCTGACTGCCGGCTCTTCGGGATCTTTTTGGAATGCACGGTGTGACAACTGCAAACCGGTGTCAATGATCGCGATCTTGCCGCCTTTGCCGTCAAATCCGGCATCCCACATTGCTTGGAGATTGATTTGTTCGGCTGCCGATGTAAATAGCATGTCGATGCCGTCTTCTTCCGACAGATCTCCTTCATGCAAGATAACTTCCGGACGTTCAAAATATGGAATCGGGAATGCCGAAATGACATTTTTCAACGCTTTGATTTGATGAAGCTGTGTTCGTGTCATGCGCATGCCGATCGCATTGACAAAGGTGTGCTATCTTCTTTGAATTTCCATATTTCCACGTTTGGAAATGGTTCGGGGGAGTGTACGGAGGAACGATTCCTGGTGGTGTTTGCAAAGGGTGAGTGCACGTTGATAGGCGACCGGATCAAGTTCTTTTCCGAGTTCAATGCCGATGTTTTGTTCTAACAGCGTGGGCGCATCAAGTATGATCAGAACGTCGATTTGCTCATCGGGATCTACATGCCGGTCATCGTCCGGGGTCAGTGGGAGCGGAGCGGTAAAATTCGTTTCACCGAGTAACCCCAGTGTGCGTAAATCGTTGAGATCGGTTATCTCTCGGATCGTGCATCCATCGCCGGCTTGCGCGGGATATTTTTCGCGAAGCGGCTCGAGATCAACGACGTCGGCACTCAACTCTTGTTCAGTCCAAGCGTTAAGGTTTGCATCGTAGGTTTGGTTTTCTGCGAATATGTCGTTGTTGATGTTTTGCGCCATTGGGAATGACGTCAACAAGAGTGATACTACGACAGCGAGTACCAGGACCAGTGATTTGTGTTTCATAATGCCTCCTAAATATACACTGAAACATACAACAAAAAACAGATCATCCTTGTTCCACCTTTTTGTTGTGAGCGACCGATGGCATCCATGGCGGTGGCGACCATGAATAAATATTAGCAAATTCATCATATCTAATCGGGGTGTGTTGTTCAAGTGAGCAATCCTATGTGGAACATACACGGATCAACGAAAGATTTACCCGGACATGCAAAGCAAATAAGACAAATGTTACAATTTTTGTTATCCTAGCACCTAGAGTGAATTCAATGAAATTGAGGGTAGCGCGTTATGAAAAAAATTTGTGAAACGATGGCACTGACGCCGCTTTTTGCGGGGCTGGATCATGAATTGTATCACGACTATTGTCGCGATACATCGATCAATCTGCACAATAAGGGTGATCTGATCATCATGGAAGGCTCGCTTTGCAAAGGTGTGGGCGTCATCGTGGAAGGCCAGGTCGCTCGACAAAAATACACGCCGTCGGGGGAGTACACGACATTGAATCTGTTGGGACCCGAGGAGATTTTTGGTGAGGACCTCATTTTTTCATCGCACAAGCAGTACACGTACTCGCTCGAAGCGTTGACGCATGTGAAGACGATTCACGTGCCGCGTGACGTGATTTTGTCCATGATCTCGAAGAGTCCGAAGCTGCTGTTGAATTACCTCGCGTTACTCTCCGATCGCGGACGCGAACAAGACCAGCGAATTCACCTCTTGTCGCAGAAGACCTTGCGATTGAAGATCTCGGGGTATCTTTTGACGTTGTTGGAAGACAAGTTGGTCGAAGAGGGTAAGACGTTGAGGGAAGCGATCGAGGTGGATGCCACCACGTCGGTGGAGCTGCCGGTGTCGAAAGAAGTCGTCGCGCGCTTGCTCGCGATGCCTCGGCCTTCGTTTTCGCGTGAATTGATCAGCATGGAGAAGGACGGATTGATCCGTGTGAGCGGACGATCCATATGGCTCGTCGATGTCCCCGGACTGGCATGTGGGCTGTACGAAGATTGTGACGAAGGCGATTTTTAGCCCGTGAGACGAAATCGCTTGCAATAGACGTCTAGGAAAGGATCGATAGTTTATGAAAACCGATATTGAGATTGCCCAAGCGGCAGACATTCAGCCGATCGATGACATTGCGGCAAAAGCCGGCATCGACGTGTCGTATTTGGAGCACTACGGAAAATACAAAGCGAAAGTTTCACTGGAAGCCATGCAGGGAGAGCCGGTCGGCCGCGGCAAACTGATTCTCGTGACGGCGATCACGCCGACGCCCGCGGGCGAAGGGAAGACCACCACGTCCATCGGTTTGGCCGACGCGTTGCAAAAGATCGGGAAACAATCGATGCTCGCGCTGCGTGAGCCCTCGATGGGTCCCGTCTTCGGGATCAAGGGCGGCGCCGCCGGCGGTGGATATGCGCAAGTCATCCCCATGGAAGATTTGAACCTGCACTTCACGGGCGATATGCACGCGATCGGGGCGGCCAACAACCTCTTGGCGGCCATGATCGACAACCACATTCAGAAGGGCAACAAGTTGGGCATCGACCCGACCCAGATCACTTGGAAGCGCGCCGTCGACATGAACGACCGTCAACTCCGCAACATCGTGGACGGTTTGGGCGGCAAAGTGAACGGCGTGCCCCGCGAAGACGGCTTTGAGATTACGGTGGCCTCGGAAGTCATGGCCATCTTCTGCTTGGCGACGTCCCTCATGGACTTGAAAGAGCGTTTGGGCCGGATCGTGATCGGCTACACCTACGACGGCGATCCCGTGCACTGCAGCGACTTGAAGGCCGAGGGCGCGATGACCGCCTTGTTGAAAGATGCGTTGATGCCGAACTTGGTACAGACCCTGGAAGGCACGCCCGCATTTGTGCACGGCGGCCCGTTTGCGAACATCGCGCACGGATGCAACAGCGTCCTGGCGACGAAGATGGGACTCCATTACGCCGATTACCTCGTGACGGAGGCCGGCTTCGGTGCGGACCTCGGCGCCGAGAAATTCATTGACATCAAGTGCCGGACGGCCGGACTCGATCCCGATGCCGTCGTCTTGGTGGCGACCGTCCGCGCGTTGAAGATGCACGGCGGAGTGCCCAAGACCGACTTGAACGAAGAGAATCTCGATGCCCTTAAGGTCGGCATGGCCAACTTGATCGGGCACGTTCGCAACGTGATCGAAGTCTTCCATCGTCCCGTCGTGGTCGCGATCAACCGATTCCCCGACGACACGGAAGCCGAGCTCGAACTCGTGCGGGACGCGTGCCGCGAATACGGCGTCAACGTCGCGCTCTCCGAAGTGTGGGCAAAAGGCGGCGACGGCGGTGTGGAGCTGGCGCAGGAAGTCGTGCGCCTGTGCGAGCTGCCGAAAGACGACGCCCTGGGCTTTGTGTATGACGACGACGCGACGCTTCCCGAGAAATTGGAAGCCATCGCGAAGAAGATTTATCATGCCGACGGCGTGGACTTTGTCGGACGCGCCAACAAGCAGTTGAAACAACTCGAAGAACACGGATTCGATCATCTGCCGGTCTGCGTCGCGAAGACGCAATATTCCTTCTCCGACAATCCGAAACTTTTGGGGTTGCCGAGCGGATTCCGGATCACGGTGCGCAACTTGAAAGCATCGGTGGGTGCGGGCTTCGTGGTCGCCTTGACGGGCGACGTCATGACGATGCCGGGGCTGCCGCGCGTGCCGTCGGCGGAGAAGATCGATGTCGATGAAAACGGCGTCATCTCCGGATTGTTCTAATACGTGAAGCGATGCGCGAGCGGTTCGCGCACTGAGTTCGACGACGCGGCGTTTTTGCGCCGCGTCGACGGTAAGTGAGGTGATCCTTGTGGAAACGCTGCAAGAAGCGATGAACGCATTGGCTCCGAGTTTGGGGCGGACCGTGGGATTTGCCGACGAACACGGCGTGATTCTCGCCTCGACCGACAACGATTTGGTCGGGACGCGAGACGCGGCCGTACGTGAATATTTGACGTCCGGCAAGGCTTCGGCGGGCGACGAGCGGACGTACCGCGCCGTGACGCGCGACGGACATGCCCTGATCTGTTTTGTCGAAGGCATCGATGCGACGGCGCACGGCTATGTGGAACTCCTGGCCCGTTGGCTCGAAGCCGAGATCGGGCAGCGCGACGCGCAAGTTCTGCGCGGGTTCGAACATCGTCATGCATTCTTGAAAAATGTGTTGCTCGAAAATGAGTTGCCGGGGGACATCCCGCTCAAGGCGCGGGCTTACGGCGTGCCGTACCACGGCGATCGGCTCGTCTTGCTGTTCCAATTTTCACGCGACGATTACGGCGCCGTGTTCCGGTGGCTCGAGACCAAGTACGGGGACGACGACGATAACTTCGTGTTGCCCATGGATGAGCGCAACATCGCGGTGTTGAAGGCCGTGGATGAAGTGCGGTTCGAGGATCGTCATGCGATGTGCGAGCAACTCGTGCAAAGTCTCCGCGACGACATCGGGGTCGAGGTGAAGCTGGGCGTCAGCGCACCCGCGAAATCGCTCAGCGAAGCGGCGCGTTCGTACAAAGAGGCGGCGCTCGCGATGACCGTGGGCGAGATCTTCTACGCCGACACCTCGTCCGTGATGCATTATGAAAAATTGGGACTCGGGCGCTTGATTTACCAACTCCCGATCACCTTGTGCGAGATGTTTTTGAGTGAGGTCTTTGCGCCGGGGACGTACGAAGCCTTGGATAAGGACACCCTCGAGACCATCGACAAATTCTTTGAAAACAGTCTGAACGGCAGCGAGACATCGCGACAGCTCTTCATTCACCGTAACACGCTGGTCTATCGCCTCGACAAAATCGAGAAGGTGACCGGGCTCGACTTGCGCACCTTTGAAGACGCCGTGTTGTTTAAGCTCGCCGACATGGTGCGCGCGTACCTTGAGTACGTGGCCGAGAACAAACGGCACACGCTCGACGGCATGCTCCGTTGAGGGAGCGCCGAGGTCGGTCGACGGAAAGGGTGCCGCCGATGTCATTCATTGAATTTCGCAACGTCAGCTTGCGTTATCCTTCGGGAACGATAGCGCTGCGCGACGTGTCGTTCAGCATCGAACAAGGCGAATTTGTCTTTCTCATCGGAGAGAGCGGCGCCGGAAAATCGACGCTCTTTAAATTGCTGACGCGGGAAGTGCGGCCCACGAGCGGACAAGTCTTGCTCGACGGCTGCGACCTCACGCGTCTCAAAGAACGCCATGTGCCGCTGTTGCGCCGCAAGATCGGGGTCGTGTTCCAAGACTTCCGACTCTTGGACTCGCGCACCGTCGGCGAGAACGTCGCGTTCGCCATGGAAATCATCGGCAAATCACCGAAAGAGATCCGCCTGCGCGTCCCGCTGGTGCTGACGGCGGTCGGCTTGCGCGACAAGATGGACGCATCGCCGCGCGAACTGTCGGGCGGGGAACGCCAGCGCGTCTGCATCGCGCGTGCCCTCGTCAATCAACCGGAGTTTATCATCGCTGACGAGCCGACGGGCGATCTGGATCCCGTGAACGGTGAAGCCATCATGGCGTTGCTGAATCGCATCAACGTTCAAAACAAAACGACCGTCATCACGTGCACCCATGACATGCATTGGGTCGAGCGCATGCGACGCCGAGTGGTGCAAATCCGCGGGGGCATCCTCGTGCGCGACGACGCGTGCGTGATGTCGGGCGACGACCGTTGCTGTGAGACGTTGACGGAGCGACGTCGACAGACGCGACAGGACGATCGTCAAAAGGCCGAGGCCATTCGTCAAGAGATCGAGGACGGCGAATGGGCGATGGCTCGGTTGCGTTCG
This sequence comes from Saccharofermentanales bacterium, assembly GCA_050945495.1. Classification (GTDB taxonomy): domain Bacteria; phylum Bacillota; class Clostridia; order Saccharofermentanales; family DTU023; genus UBA4923. The sequence continues at coordinate 5,856 of JBMNTA010000025.1, read as the reverse complement.
ATTGACGACGATTTTGCCGATCGACGCGTCGATCGGATGCGCGAGACGGCGCGTCACGAAGACTTCTACGAACAGCTGCGCCGGAGCACCGAAACGCGCCGAAATCGTCCGTCGACGGACGACCGGAGGCGCTGGCTGCATCGCAAACTTCAGGAAAATGAGTCCGACGGAGGGGACGGCCGATGAAAAAACACACGTGGCAATATGCCCTCAAATCGGGCGTATCGGGCCTCGCGGCGCACCCCTTGCTGTCGTTTGCGGCCATCACGACGCTCGCGCTGATGCTCTTTTTGGTGAGTGCGTTCCTCGTCATCTCGATCAATGCCAACCATCTGTCCGAGATCGCGGCGCAGCAGCCGCCGATCGAGGCCACGATGCGCCTGGGCGTGAGTGCCGACGAGCTTGCGGCGGTTGAAAGCTTCTTGGATGCGCAGGATTATGTGTTGGAATATCAAATCATCTCACCGCGTGAAAACTTCGAGCAGTTCAAAGAAGATATCGGCAAAGATGAACTCTGGGACGACTTCGATTACGAAGCGACCATCCCTTACACCGTCAGCGTACGGCTTAGGGATCCCGCGGAAGGGGAGCGGTTTGAACGCGATTTGCGCCAACTTCCGGCGGTCGCGGACGTCATGATGGAATCGACGTTGATGGGGTTTTTGGAGCGTGTGAAGACGTGGACCGGCAAGGTCGGCCTCATCGTGTTCATCGTGCTCGCCCTGATCGCGAGCGTCGTGATGTTCAACACGATGCGGATCTCCGTCTTCTCGCGCAGCGAGGAGATCAACATCATGAAATACGTGGGGGCCACGCACGCGTACATCCGTGTGCCCTTTATCGTGGAAGGCACGATCATCGGGGTGGCCGGCGCCTTATTGGCGTCCACGGTGGTCGCAATCCTGTATAATCGACTCGTGGTGCGTCTGAATCCCGCGACGATGTCGGCGACCGCCGCCGAGTACGCTTTGCTGCCGAGTGCATCCATGACGGCGACGCTCTTCGGGGTGAACCTGGCGATCGCGCTCGTGCTGTGCATTGGGATCAGCTCCATATCGGTACGTAAATACGCCAAGGTATAGGCGTGAGCGATTACGCCATGGCGCGACATAAAGATGACGGGACAAGAGGACGTTCTTCCCGTAAGGGTCGAGGATGGTTTGGAAGAGGGTGTGCGCTTCCACGAAGGGGAGATCGCACAATTCGACCGAAAAGTGAACCGAAATGCGCGCGAAGATCAACGGACTGATTTTCGTCGGCAACATCAAGGCCGGCGTGGTGGAGCCCCCCTACGAGACCGTGACGCAGGTCGCCGCCGACGATCAACGCATGTACATTGCGTTGGGAATCAATTAAAGGACGACCCTTTGGGGGAGGGAAAGGACGGCATCATGAAGCTCGTGCACGTTCGAACATCATCATCGTTTTTCAGTGTCCGCACCGGTGCGCGCATCGTGGCCGTGTGCCTTGCCTTGCTGTCGGCCGTGATCTGGGTCGTGCCGACGTCGGTCGCGGCGACCGGCACCTCCGCCAATTTAAAACAAATCGAACGGCAATTGGATGAGGTGCGCGCCGACCGAAAACAACTGGCGTCGGAAGCGACGCGGCTCTCGGGGCAACTGGCGATCTTGGAAGGGCGCTCGGACGAACAGCGAGCCGCCTACGACGAGGCACTCGCGCAGAAGGAGGCGGCCCTCGAAGTTTTGAAATCGAATGAACAGGCGGCGGCCGCGGCCAAGGCGGATTACGAGGACAAGCGCGCACAGTACAACGCGCGCATCGCCGCGATGTACGACGTTCGACACCGTTCCGTGTTCGAAATTTTATTTTCCGCCAAGAATCTGCGCGGCGTCTTCTCGACGTGGCGCTTCATGAAGCTGGTGGCCGATGCCGATGAGCAGATGCTCGATCGATTGGCCGAGGCTTCCGCGTTGGCCGACGAGATGCATGAGTCCGCGGCGTCACAGTACGACGAACTCATTCGGTTGGTGGAGGAAGCCGACGCGGCGATGCGGACGATCGAGCGCGAGACCGCATTGACGCGCGCGGAGTTGGACGGCGTGAAGCAAAAGCTCACGACGTACCGGCAAAAGGAAAAACAGCTGGAACAAGAACGCACGCGCGCCGAGGCCGCCGCACGCCCCGCCATGTCGCCCTCGACCGGCGCCCCCAAATCGGGTCCGCTCTGGGTCGGGACGGGGCGCTTCATCTGGCCGTTGCCTTACAACCATTACGTCACGTCGGTGTACGGCTGGCGTGCGAAGTACGGCCGTTTTCATTACGGCACCGACGTCGCCGCGCCCATGGGGTCGCCCATCGTCGCGATGGACGACGGCGTGGTCATTTGGGCCGATTGGCCCGGGAATGCTTACCACTGGGCGTACGGCAAGATGATCGTCGTCAACCATCCGGACGGCTATCAGACGCGGTACGGTCACTTGAGCGCCTTTAATTCGTATCCCGGCAAAAAGGTGAAAAAAGGCGATGTCATCGGGTATACGGGCAACACGGGGCGATCGTCGGGACCGCATTTGCATTTCGAGACGCGATTGAACGGCAAGGTGCACGATCCGCTGGTCTACTTCAAGCGCGTTCGGTAATTATAAGGTTTGTATTTAATATAAAAGGGGCGGCCGTTCCACGGTCGCTTTTTTTACGATCGCTTGGGGCGTGTTGTAGTATGATGGAGTACGCTAAAAACGTATGGATCACACGACGAACGATCGGGCCATCTGCCGCGAAGGAGCATCACCTATGGATAACGAGCGCGACGACCAGCAACAACAACCTCAACCCCAACCGTCTTGGCAACCGCCTCCGCCGCAAAACGTCTATCAACACGCGCCGTACGACGCGCCGACGCCGCCGCCCGCGCCGAAAAAGAAGCGGACGAATGCGTGGACCATCATCTTGACCGTCTTTTTGACGGCATCGATTGTGTTCATCGCGACGGCAGCCATCGGGTACGTCTTGTACGGCGACGCCGTGCGCAGAGGTTTGGAGACGTCCGGTTCGACGTCGGGTGAGAACGATCGACCGATGCGGTCCGATGGACGCACGATCACGTTCAGCGACGGGGAGGGCGTCGAAGATGCGCTCGAAAAATTCGAGACGATCTACAATCTCTTGCAGGATCAGTACTATCAAGAGATGACCGATGCCGAGCTGATCGAGAAAATGACGGTCGGTCTCATCACGGAGATGGACAGCCCGTACACCTTCTATTTGACGCCCGAATACCACCAATCCGTCGAAGAATCGATGAGCGGGGAGTACGTGGGGATCGGCGCCATCGTGATGCGTGACCGCGACAACACCTACCTTGTGAACGACATCATCCCCGAAAGCCCCGCGGAAAGCTCGGGTTTGGCCGTGGGCGACGTCTTCATGACCATCGACGGCGTCGATGTGTCGACCTTCGAAGATGTCGGTGCGTTGGGCGCGTCCGTCCGCGGCGAAGCGGGGACCACGGTCGACATCGACGTGTATCGTCCGTCGACGAACGAGGAGCTGACGTTCACGATCGAGCGTCGCGCCATCGTCAATGTCGCGATGCGCTGGAAGATGCTCGAGGACGGCATCGGCTACATCAACATCAAAGAATTCTCGTCGCACGCCGCCGAGCAATTCGAAGCGGCCATGATGAAGCTCATGGACGAAGGCGCGCAACACATTGTTTTCGACCTGCGCAACAACGGCGGCGGCTATGCCCACGAATGCATCAACATGCTCGACGTCTTGCTTCCGCCCGAGACCGTTGCCACAACGAAAGGTCGCGAGGACGGCAAAGCGTACACGAACGCGTGGAAGACGAAGACGGCCGCGCTGACGCCGGACGACATGACGTATGTGATCTTGCTGAACCGCTACTCGGCGAGCGCGAGCGAATTGTTCTCGGGCGCGCTGGTCGATCTCGAGAAGGCCGAAATCGTCGGCGAGCAATCGTACGGCAAGGGGGTCGGCACGCTGACCTGGCAGATGGAGGACGGCTCGGCCGTACAGATCACCAATTTCGAATATTTCCTGCCGAGCGGACGATCCATCGAGGGTGTGGGCCTCACGCCGGACTACGAAGTGACACTGCCGAAAGCGGTCGAAAATAAGGCGACGAACCAGCTCACGCTTGACGAGGACACGCAATTGCAAAAAGCGCTCGAGCTCTTGCGGCCGCGGGTGAAATAACGATCGCCGCTTTATAAGTGTGTGTGACCCCGGGCGCCGCGCGATCGCGGCGCCCGTTCATGTTACAAAAAGCGTTTGCAATTCTCTTGTATATCGTGTATACTCCGCTCTGCGCCTTTTTCGCGAGCACGTTTGCCGCGGAAAAGTACGAAGACGGTGGAGATTGCTTCACGATTTGCTGCAATCCGGAAGGGAACTTCACCTGAGTAGTCCGGTCTCGATATCGGACGCAAAATCCCTTGGCAGTAGGGCCCCAGCGTTTGCGCCAGTACGCCGATGTCTGGGTTTTCCATTGGCGGAGAATGAAACGCCCGAGTCAAGAGTGATCTTGAAAGCAGACAGCAGGAGGAACCATAAACATGGCTGTAAACCAAAAAATCAGAATTCGTCTCAAAGCGTTCGATAGCCGCATTCTCGACGACAGCGCGGCGCGCATCGTCCAGACCGCCGAACGCACGGGGGCCAGCGTGTCGGGCCCGATTCCGCTCCCGACGCACAAAGAGATCATCACGATCTTGCGCTCGCCCCATAAAGATAAAGACGCGCGGGAACAATTTGAAATCCGCACGCACAAGCGCCTGATCGACATCTTGGCGCCGACGTCGAAGACGGTGGAGTCGCTGATGCGTCTCGAGATGCCGGCCGGCGTCAACATCGAAATTAAACTGTAAGCCCCGTTGGGGTGGGTCAATGTTTGTCGGATGACAAACCAATAACTCAGGAGGTTATAAGACATGGCGAAATTCATGCTCGGTCGAAAAGCCGGGATGACGCAAATTTTTGACGATGAGGGACACGTGATTCCCGTCACCGTCATCGCCTGCGGGCCGCTCACGGTCATTCAGAACAAGACCGAAGAGCGCGAAGGGTATTCGGCCGTCCGCGTCGGATACGAAGAGACGAAAAAGGGCAATCGCCCGCACAACGGCCAGTTTGAAAAAGTCGGCGTCCGGCCGATGCGCGTGATCCGCGAATTCAAGGCCGATGAAGCGTACGAGCCCGGCGACGTCATCAAGGTGGACGACATGTTCCAACCCGGCGACGCCGTCGACGTCTCCGGCACGTCCAAAGGTAAAGGCTATCAGGGCGGCATCCGCCGTCACGGCATGCGCCGAGGCCCCTCGTCGCACGGTTCGAAATATCACCGTAAAGCCGGCCCGATGAGCTCTGCCGCGACGCCCGCGCGCGTTTTCAAAGGCAATAAACTTCCCGGACAGCTTGGTTACAAGCGTGTCACGGTTCAAAATCTCGATGTCGTCGAAGTCGACGGCGAGCGCCACTTCCTCGTTGTGAAGGGTGCGGTGCCCGGCCCCAAGGGCGGCCTCATTGAGATCCGTTCGTCCAATAAGGCGAAGAAGTAGGGGGAGCACGTATGCAACACGATGTTCGTAACATGAAAGGTGACGTCGTCGACACGATGGAGCTTGCCGATCACATCTTTGCGATCGAGCCCAACGAAGACGCCGTGTACCGTGTGATGATCGCGCAATTGGCCAACCGACGCCAAGGCACGCATAAGACGAAAAACCGCAGCGACGTTCGCGGCGGCGGCCGCAAGCCGTTCCGTCAAAAGGGAACCGGTCGCGCGCGTCAAGGTTCGATCCGCGCTCCCAACCACGTCGGCGGCGGTGTGGTGTTCGGGCCGAGTCCCCGATGCTACCGCGTCCGTCTGCC
>JBMNTA010000024.1:0-16252 GCA_050945495.1 Saccharofermentanales bacterium | reverse complement strand
GTACGTGATGGTTTCGCGCAGGGAGCGAATGTCCTCGTCTTCGGTGGCGAGCACGCCGACCTCCGAGGCTTTCTCCAGCATGGAGGCGCGATCGGTCACGGCGAAGGTCGCCGCATCGTGCACGTCCCGGTCGCCCACGCGCTCGGCCAGTTGATCGCGCATATCGATCAAGCGGCGAATCTCCGCTTCGAGCGCATCCGGATCGAAGTTGGCGTTCGTGATCGTCATGAACAGTCCGTTCAAGACTTCGCCCGCCACGTCGTCCACGTCCTTCGCATCGATGTCGCCTCGGACGACGATGTCGCCGATTCCCTTCATCGTGTAAATCAGGAGATCCTGCAATTTCGCAACGTCTTCCGTTTTGCCGCAGACGCCGCGCACCGTGCATCCGGTGTTCTTGGCCGTCTCTTGGCACTGATAACAAAACATACCCATGGTTCATGTCCTCTCTTTGCATCGCCGAAGCAGTCGCTCATCGGCGGTTCGTTTCACGCGATAGTTTAGTTTTTGCGGCCGGTGATGTATGTTGTATTTACAACAATGTAAGGAACGGTACACTCCGCCATGGACTTGCCTTTACTCGACTGTGTGCCTTTGTTTCAAGGCATCGATCGCTGCGATTTGGGACATTTGCTGACGTGCTTGAACGGCGTTGTGCGTCGCCATGCGAAACAGAGCATCCTCTTGATTCCCGGCGAGACGACCGAACGATTCGGCGTCGTGTTGGAAGGTCGCGTCGAATTGTCCGACGTCGATTACACGGGCCATCGCCACATCTTGGACACGCTCGGACGCGGCGCGTTGTTCGGCGAAGTCTTCGCCCTCACGGGGCGCCCCGCCACGGTCGGCGTGACGGCCGTCGAACCCACGACCGTGCTCCATTTGGACGGACGGAAACTTGCCGAGCCCTGTCATCGCCGGTGCCCGTTCCATCGCCGACTGAACGATCGCATGTTGATTTTTTTGGCCGAGAAAAATTACCATCTGACGCGCAAAGTCAACATTCACGCCAAACGCACCACGCGTCACAAAGTGCTGGCGTACCTCACCGACGTCGCGCGCGCGGCGCACTCCGACCACATCACGATCCCTTTGAATCGTCAACAGATGGCCGATTATCTGGCGGTGGATCGTTCGGCCCTCTCGGCCGAACTGTCGCGCATGCGAGACGAAGGGTTGATTACCTTTCATCGCAATCAATTTACGTTGCACGTCACGCCCCGCGACGCGCCGTGACCGCCGTTTACGTGTCGCGAGCCACCGTCGCGTCGAAGCGGCGCACCACGTCCGCCACATCGTCCGGCATGCGTTCGTAGGCGGCGTCGACCAACGTTTTCGGTATGCCGTAAAACGCCTCGGCCACGCTCCCCGCGATGGCGGTCAACGTATCGGCGTCGCCGCCCAACGAGACGGCCGTCCGAATCACGTCTTCAAAGGAATCCCCTTCCAAAAACGCCGTCAGCGCTTCCGGCACAGTCTCTTGGCACGATTCGACGTGTCGATACGTCGGACGGATGTCATCGCACGTGCGGGAAAGATCGTACCCGAACGCGGTTTCGACGTACGATCGGATCGCGGGCTTCTCCGTCCCCGTTCTCGCCAGGAATATGGCGGCCGCCGTCGCCTGCGCGCCGCGGATGCCCTCGGGATGATTGTGGGTCACCGCCGCGCTGATCTCGGCATAATCCAAGACCTCGTCCAACGTGTCGTACAGCCACGCGATGCTCGAAACCCGCATCGCCGACCCGTTGCCGAAACTGTCGTACGGCTCGGGGGACGCGGCCTCAAGCCACACCCGAAAACGGTTGCCGTAGCCCGCGGCGGGATAGCGACGTCCCCAACGCCGCATGGCATCGATGATCTTTTTTCGCGTCAATGCGGGATCGCCCCGTCCGGCCATCGCGCCGTCCGCGACCGCCACCGTCATGATGGTGTCGTCCGTCACATGCGATGCCTCGGTAAACAAAGGAAATTGTTTGTCCGCGACCCGCGCCTTGTGCCGATCGAATTCGTACGGACTGCCGATGATGTCGCCCAAAATCGCGCCGAGCATGGTGCCCCCTCCTCGGGACGCGACCGCATCTATTTCCTGCCCGTCAACAACGTCGAGCCCTTCAAAAACAGACGCGCCGCTTCCCCGCGTGTCATGAAATCGCCGTCGGTCGTGTCCATGCGCCGAACGCAGGCATAGCCCTCGCGCCGCAGAGCGTCCTCAAACGCCTGCATGTCGCCGAACCGACGTGGACTCATTATATCGTGAATGGCGAACACGCCGCCCTTTTTCAACACGCGCAGCGTCTCGCGCAAGAGCGCCCGACGATCGCGGGCGGGAATGTTGTGATACACGTAGTTGCTGACCACGGCGTCGAACGTTGCATCGGGAAACGGCAACGCCTTCGCATCGCCGGGCATAAAGGACACATTGTGCACGCCCTCGGCCCGCGCATTGGCCTCACAAAGCGCTTGACTGAACGAATCGTATTCTTTGCCCCAGCGATCGACGCCGATCACCGTGACCTCGGGATGGCGCTTGGCGACGGCGATCGTCAAGGCTCCGCTGCCGCAGCCGACGTCCAACACCGTTTGGTTCGCGTGAAGCTCCACACGTTCGGCGATGCCCTCCACGACGTCTTTTGCCAGATGACGCCGTCCGTCATGATCAAACATCGCGCGCGCATACACGCACCATCCGCCGAACCCGAACAACCCGCCTCCGGCCAACAGCAAAAGCCCGCCGACGATCCATCGCCACGGCACGGGCACGACGGTGCTCAAGACCATCCAGAGCCCCACGCCCACACCGATCAATCCCATGACGAAAGAGGTCACCATCAGCCCTTTGGGCACCCAATTTTTGTAATCCGGTCGCATACGACACCTCGATAGTTAGTATAGTCTAACTATCTTGCACCTTTTCCTTGGGGATGTCAATAAAAAAAGCCGTCTTGGCCCGTCGGGTCAAAACGGCGTGTTGGTGGACCTAACGTCAATTTATCCGAACACTTTTTCTGAACTTTTCCTGATTCCGTTCATAAGAAATAATCTGCTGTATATCTTGGTACCCATTGGTTCCGATTGGTTCCGACGCTTAATGAAGCCTATCCGAACTTTTTGCTCCTCCTTTTTGAAAAGGCGAGGCCCGGTCGTAAACAACCGGGGCTCGCCACGTTTCGGGGTTCGGACAGAAAAACCAGATATTAGACTTTCTGCGGTTACCATCTCTACAGAGCATTTGCAGGTTGTCGGTATTAATTTTACCGCCTTCACTCCATGGGGGGATAGGGTCTGCCTCCATTTCGTCAATGTCGAAACATTCTCCGCAGATTGGGCCAGATACCCCCCTATTGGTCCAAAAAGACTTGCTTTTCCACTTAAGTTGTTTTATACGATTACGCAGAACAACGTATTTGTCATATAATAAGCGTAATTAAAGACCATAACAGATGTTCGGTTGTTATCTTTTTAGTGGGAGCAAAGAACAATGAAACCCGACAAAAAACACACAAAACAAATGATTAAAACGACCGCCCTTGTTTTAGCGGCGGCCATTATGATGAGCATCGCCGTGACCGCATGCTCCGACAAACGAGAAAATCCGGAAACCCCCGAAAATCCCACCACGGGAGCGACGGACATCACCGCCGCACCTACAGACGAGAACGATGCCGCATCCACGACGGAGGCGCCTTGGTGCCATTCGGAAATCATTACGGGGACGGAACCGGATAATATTGAGATTATTACGCCGACGAGTATCCTCGAAGCACAATCGCAAGAGGAATCGTCCAAGGGAACAAAAACCCACAACGTCCAGGACGACGACAACGCGCAGAACCGAGTCCAAAACGACCACCACCACGTCGAAAAAAGTGACCACCACGACCACAACCAATCCTGGCCCCACCGAATGTCAACATAACTGGGAGCCCGTCTACGAGACCATTGAGCATCCGGCGGAGACCGAGGAAGTGGTTGTCTCAGAGGGATATTATGAAAGAAGAATTGCACACAAAAGCATCCATTGCAGTAACGGTGGACAACATGAGGAATTCTTTGATATCATCTTCGATAAAGACGACAATGTCCTCTATAGCGGATTCGAAGAGGCCTTAGAGAGGTGGGGGTTATGGCATCAGAAAAACGAATGCGTGTGCCGCCGTTCCAACGGCGTGATAGATTACGGTGAAGAATACGAAGGGTGGGTACCCCCCGTCACCGAAACACGTGTCGTTCGCGAAGCCTGGACCGAAGAAAAACATGTCTGCGACACGTGCACCCAATGCGGTGCGCGTAGGGATCCATAAGCCTGATATCGCGCGTGGGGCGCGATTATTTTTTTCCTCTATACTATACAAAGAGGGCCCCAGAACGGGGCTCTCTCTATTTATTGCATATTAGATTTAAGGTTAAAGTGACTTTTGTGCTAAAACTACGGCTTCAATTTTATGATTCGGGAATTCATGAACGTCGCCGACCGCTTGTTTTAAAAACGCAATGCCTCCTTCGCCCAAAATCTCCAAAGCGGTGGTTTTTGCCATAATGAAAGCGACCTCCCGCGGTTCTACATCAAATTCTCCAATTTCTTTTACATTATTCACATATGTTTGCGATGTTTTCATGACAGCGTCACGAACAATTTCATTGGGCAATCTCATGCGGCAGAAACGTGATGTTGAAAAAGGCATTGCAAAGGTTGGGATGAAAGATATGACGAGTGATGGCCATGATGTGCTCGCAAAGTTTGCGGATTTCTTCATTAAAGATATTCCGATATTGGAAGATGGCGCATCCGCCCTCCTTCGCCTGTTCTTGACGAAAAATGGGCGGATGCGCTCCTTTCCGAACTCGAGTTCGGACAGAATCACTCTGGTGGAAGCGAGGGGAGTCGAACCCCTGTCCGAAGCCATGTCAAAAGGGACTTCTCCGGGTGCAGCTCGCGATGAAGTGTCCTCGGACGGCCGCTCACGAGCCGACGTGCCGACCGAGTCAGTCTGATCGTTACGCACCGGGTGTCAAGACATTCACGCGGTGGGAGCCTCGTTTGACCTGCCCACGAGGTAAGGTCTGCCTACGACGTCCGACCGCAGCCGGCAGATCACTGTCGGGGACGGCAACGAATGGTTACGCTGCAAGTGCCGGTTGATTGGCAATTAAAAAAGTACTCGTTTTTTTAAGAGGCCAACGAGCATCCTCTACCCGCTTTCCCGATCTCAACGACCCCGTCGAAACCAGTACGCTCCCATATGGGTGCCCTTATTCTAACACGCGGGGCACCGCGTCGGCAACGAACGATGGTATGCTATGTAACGTGACGGGACCTACGAAAAGAGTGAATGCCGATGGATGACAAGACCGATGCATGGGTCATGGCCGTCGACGTGGGCACGCAAACCGTCCGGGCGATCGTGTTCGATCGGGACGGGGCGCATGTCGCGGAAGCGAGCAAGAAGAGTGCCCCGTACTACAGCCTCGAACCCGGGTGGGCGGAAGTGCCCGCCGATCAATTCTGGGACGATACGTGTGAGGTGATGCGTGAGGTCGTCCGGCAATTGGGACCGGACATCGAGCACGTGGCCGCCCTCGCCATCACCGCCAATCGCGACAACATCATTCCGCTGGACGACCGCGACCGACCGCTGCGCGATTGGATCACCTGGGTCGACACGCGTCGCGCGCCCGAGGCGGTCGACGCCTTGAATCGCGACTTGCACGGGGCGGACAAGCTGGTCTTCCTCGCGCAACACGCGTTCTTTTCCATGATTGCCGAACGCACGCGCTTCAACTGGCTGAAGTTCCATGAGCCCGACCATTACGCGAAGACGCGGCGTTACGCGTCGCTGACCGGGTACTTGACGCTGAAGTTATGCGGCGTCTTTCGCGATGCGCGTGGCATGCAAGTCGGCTATCTGCCGTATCAGGCCAAGCGTCAAGATTGGTATCGGATCCCCGCCGTGTACAAAATCATGGGGGTGCGCCGCGATCAACTGCCCGAGCTGGTGGCGCCCGGCGAACTGATCGGCCGCATCACGCGGGAGGGACACGAAGCCACGGGCCTGCCGATCGGCTTGCCGCTCATTGCGTCGGCCGGCGACAAGCAGTGCGAGACGTTGGGCTCCGGGGTATTCGGTCCGAAACAGGCGACGATCAGCTACGGCACCATGGCGACGATTGCGACGACCATCGACCGATACATCGCCGACAAAAAACTCAAGTTTTATACGTTTGCAAGCTGTCTGCCCGATCATTGGAGTCCCGAGTACAGCATTTACCGCGGCTATTGGCTCATCACCTGGTTTTGGGAACGGTACGCCGTGGAAGACGGATTCCCCGAATTCATCGAGCGGATGAACGATGAAGCGGCCAAAGTGCCGCCCGGTTCGAACGGCCTGTTCGTGTTTCCCTTTTGGACGATTCAGCCGGGATTGTACCCGAACGGCAAAGGCCTGATCGCGGGATGGATGGACTGTCACGTCGAGGCCGATTTATATCGGGCGCTCCTGGAGAGCATCGCGTACGCGTTGCGTGAGGGATTGGAACTGATGGAACAAAAGAGCGGCGTGCGCGTGGAAGAACTCAACGTGGTGGGCGGCGGCAGTCGATCCGACGTGTCGATGCAATTGACGGCCGACATCTTCAAGCGTCCGGCCCGTCGTCTGGCGAACCCCGAGATCTGCGCCCTGGGAGCGGCCATCAACGCGGCCGTCTGGGCCGGCATCTTTCCGTCCTACGAGGACGGCGTCAAGGCCATGGTGAAAGAAGATCGCATCTTCTACCCCAATCCGAACAACACGGCGGTGTACGATGCGATCTATCAAGAGATCTATAAGACGATTTACCGACAAAACGAGGAGCTGTTCATCAAGCTGGACCGCTTCGTGCACGGCGTCAATCGAAAAAACTATCCGTCGTAACCCAGATCTTTCAACCGCCGACGCATGTCGCGCTCGACCGAGCGATCGCGGATCGCTTGGCGCTTGTCGTACAATTTTTTGCCCCGCGCCACGCCGATCTCCAACTTCACGCGTCCGTTGCGAAAATACGCTTTCAACGGCACGAGCGTCATCCCCTTCTGCGCGACGTCGGCTTCCAGTTTTCGGATCTCATGCTTGTGCGCGAGGAGCTTGCGGTCGCGCGTCGGGTCGGGATTGAAGCGATTCCCCTGCTCGTACGGGCTGATGTGCGCCCCGATGAGGTACAGCTCGCCGCCCCGCACGGTGACGTAGGCTTCGCCGAGACTCAAATGGCCCTGACGGATGGATTTCACTTCCGTGCCCGTCAAGACGATCCCCGTCTCCAAGCGACGCAAGATGTGATATTCGTGGCGCGCACGACGATTGTCGACAATGATTTTGATGTTGGCGGGTGCGGGCATTACGTCCACCTCCGTTCGATGTCGGCCATGGGCACGGCGTTGAGATCGCGGCCGGCACGGCGCCCGTCGCGCCATGCATAATAGCCCGCCGACGCAACCATGGCGGCATTGTCCGTGCAAAGCGACAACGGCGGCACCGTCAAGCGCACGCCCCGTTGTGAGGTCATCCGATCCATCGCCTCGCGCAGACGCCGGTTGGCGGCCACGCCGCCGCCGAGCACCAATTGACGGTGATGCGTCCGATCCAAGGCTTCGGCCGTGTGTTCCACGAGCGTCTCGGCGATGGCTTCCTGAAACGTCGCGGCGAAATCATGGGGCGAACACGTGCTCGGCCACGGATCGTCGCCCTCTTTTTCGGCGGCGCGTCGGAGCCGATCATGCCATTGAATCGCGGCCGTTTTGAGGCCGCTGAAGGAAAAGTCGAGGCTGTCTTCGAACGTGGATTTCGGCAAGGCATGTTTATGGCGATCGCCGCCGACGGAGGCGCGTTCCATGGCGGGGCCGCCGGGATACCCGAGATCCATGACGCGGGCGATCTTGTCGAACGCTTCGCCCGGGGCGTCATCGCGGGTCTTGCCGATCACGCGAATGTGCGTGTAGTCGACGACCTCCATGAGCGATGCGTGGCCGCCGGACACGATGAGGCACAGAAACGGCGGCGTCAAGTCGGGATCCGTAAGGTACGCGGCGGCGATGTGCCCCTCGATGTGATGGATCGGCACCAACGGAATCTCGGCGGCATCGGCCAGCCCTTTGGCGGCCGAGACGCCCACCAAGAGCGCACCGACCAATCCGGGACCGTACGTCACGGCCACGGCATCGATGTCATCGAGCGTCACCCGGGCCTTGCGAAGCGCTTGATCGATCACGGGCAAAATCGCCTTGACATGCTCGCGCGAAGCGATCTCCGGCACGACCCCGCCGTACGCTTGATGGATGTCGATTTGCGATGCCACGATCGACGAGCGCACGTCGCGACCGCCGACGACGACCGAAGCGGCCGTCTCGTCGCACGATGTTTCAATGCCGAGAATGATGCCCTGATTCCGAGGATCCATCGGAAAACCACGTCCTTTCCATGTGTCGGTCTCTGATTGTATCATCGAAGCCGCACCGCCCGCAATTCTGATACAATTTGTTTATCGGCCCATCTCGCCGAAGGAGGCGCTTCATTTGAGACAACGTTCATTGAAACAAAAACGTTCGCGACGCGTGATCGCATCGTTGATTTGGACGTTGCTCGCCCTCGTTTTGGCATGCGTTATTTTGGTGGTGGCGACGAGTCTCATCATGGCCGACCGACTGTTGAAAGCGCCGTCCGACCCGATCCCCGCCTATGCCACGAACGTCTTGCCGCCGTTTGCTTCGGTGCGATTCGAATCGAGCGATCACGTCACGCTCGCGGGCTGGTACATTCGCGCGCAACAAGAGGTTGCGCGCGGCACCGTGATCACGGTGCATCAACAAGGGGCCAATCGCCTGCCGTTCGGGCTGGCCTCCACGACGCTGATCCGCACCCTGTCCAAAGCCGGGTTTCATGTCCTGGCCTTCGATCTTCGCCACGCCGGCGAGTCGGGCGGCGAGCTGTCGTCGTTCGGATACAACGAAGCCGACGACGTGGCCGCGGCCATTCAATTTGCGGCGGGACGCGCCCCGTCCTCCCCGATCATTTTGTACGGGTTGGGCACCGGCACGACGGCCATCTTCCGAGCCTTGAACGACGATCCGACCCTTTTGCGTCAGCATGTGGCCGGCCTGATGCTCGATACGCCGGCCCGATCGAGCGACGCCTTTGTCGCGGCCCACGCAGACGAACGGTCGTCGTGGATGTTCTGGCTCCCCAAGACGACCCCGACGGCCGTGCGCATCTCCGGCGGCCATCGCGAGGCCATGGACTTCTTTTCGTCGGTGACGACGATGACGGTGCCGATGTTATGGATCGGGCATGCGCGGGATGCGCGCTTGGCACCGCGCGATGTGGCGCCGATGCTCCATGAACGGCTGCGTCTCCATCCCGACCTCACCCAAACGTTTTTGCTTCCCGGCGAAGGCCATTTGGATGCCTACGAAACGGCACCCGACGCCTACATCGACGCCGTGATGACATTTCTCGATGCACGCTTTCCGAGCGAGTAAGGCACGACCGCGACCCGTCGGGTCACGTTTCATTTATAATAGATAAAGCGATACGTCGATCGCATCGCCGTATCCGTCAGGAGAGTCTCTTTCGCGACCGGTTCTCGATCGCGACGACGCGCGGCATCGGCTGCGCGTCCCACGAAAGGATGCACCATGAACGGCATTTTCAGCGTTCCCCCCGCAGTCAACGAACCTTTGCTCGATTACCGCCCCGGATCTCGCCACCGCGCCGCCCTGAAGGCCGAACTTGACCGACAGGCCGATACGGTGATCGATATCCCCGTGGTGATCGGCGGACAAGCCATTTGGACCGACACGATCAAGGAGGTCGTCATGCCCCATGATCACGGACACGTGCTGGCGCGCGTGTGCCAAGCCGGTGAAAAAGAACTGAAACGCGCCATCGAGGCCGCGCTCGAGGCCAAAGCCGACTGGATGGCGATGCCTTGGGAACATCGCCAATCGATTTACCTCAAAGCCGCCACACTCCTTTCGGGGCCGCGCCGCGCCAAGATCAACGCGGCGACGATGCTCGGCCAGAGCAAGACCGTCCAACAGGCCGAAATCGACTCGGCCTGCGAGTTGTGCGACTTCTTGCGCTTCAACACCATGTACGCCGATGAGCTCTACCGCGTCCAACCCGCCAGTGCGCCGGGCACGTGGAACCGTCTCGAATACCGCCCGCTCGACGGATTTATTTTGGCCATCACGCCATTCAACTTCACATCGATCGGCGGCAACTTGCCGATCGCGCCGGCACTGATGGGCAATACCGTCGTGTGGAAACCGGCGAGCACCGCCGTGTTGGCGAGTTATTACTTTTTCGAATTGATGCGCGAAGCCGGATTGCCGGACGGCGTCATCAACTTTGTCCCCTCGTCCGGGGCCGACGTCGCGCGCATCGTGGTCTCGGATCCGCGTCTGGGCGGGGTGCACTTCACCGGATCGACGGCCACCTTCAATGCCATTTGGAGCCAGATCGGATCCAACATCGGTCACTATCGTCAATACCCACGACTCGTCGGAGAAACGGGCGGCAAAGACTTCGTGTTTGCCCACCCCACCGCCGACGTCGAGCCGCTGGTCGCCGCCCTGGTCCGCGGCGCCTTTGAATATCAAGGTCAAAAATGTTCGGCGGCATCGCGGGCGTTCATTCCGGAAAGCCTCTGGCCGGACGTCCGGCGCGGCATGCTCGACCAGATCCAAACGCTGCGCGTGGGCGACCCGCGCGACTTTTCGACGTTCATGTCGGCCGTCATCGACCGCACGTCGTTCGATAAGATCAAGGCGTACATCGACGAGGCCGAAGCAAGCGACGACGCCGACGTGATCGTCGGCCATTACGACGACTCCCGAGGCTATTTCGTCTACCCGACGGTCATCGTCGCGAAACGTCCCGATTACGTCACCATGGTCGAGGAGATCTTCGGCCCCGTGTTGACGGTCTACGTGTATCCGGACGAGGAGCTCGAAGCGACACTGAAGGCCTGCGACGAGGCTTCGCCGTACGGCTTGACGGGCGCCATCTTCGCGCAAGATCGCGAAGCGCTCGTCGCCATGGAACGCGCCCTCTGCCATGCGGCCGGCAACTTCTACATCAACGACAAGCCCACCGGCGCCGTCGTCGGACAACAGCCGTTCGGCGGTTCCCGCGCCTCGGGCACGAACGACAAGGCCGGCTCGTTGTTCAACATGATCCGCTGGACGAGCGTCCGGACCATCAAAGAGACGTTTGATCCGTCCCCGGCGATCGTCTACCCGTACATGGAGGAGGCGTGACGTGGCCCGTGACCCGGCGAAGATGCGGATCACCGACCATCCCATCTTGAGCTTTGAAGCGACAGCGCCCGTCCCCTTTACGTTCGACGGCCAACCCATGGTCGGTCGCCAAGGCGACACGGTGGCCTCCGCCCTGTTCGCCAACGGCGTCAAAGTGCTCGGCCGGCACCCCCAAACGGGGCGTCCGCGCGGATTTTACTGCGCGATCGGCAACTGTTCGTCGTGCCTCATGAATGTCGACGGTCGTTCCAACGTCCGCACCTGCGTCGAACCGCTCCGACCCGGCATGGTCGTGAAAACGCAAACCGACCGGGGGGTGCCCGATGGATATTAAGCCAGACATCGCCGTCATCGGCGGCGGACCGGCCGGCTTGACGGCCGCCAAGGCGGCCGCCGACGCGGGGGCCGACGTCCTGGTGTTGGAGCGGGATCCGCACCCGGGCGGCCAACTCGTCAAACAAACGCACAAGTTTTTCGGTTCCGAACAACAATACGCCTCGGTGCGCGGCATCGAGATCGCGCGGCGTTTATCGGACATGATTTCCGAACACCCGAAGATCGACGTTTGGACCGACGCCGCCGTGTTGGGCCTCTACGAAGATGGCGTCATCACGGTGGATGACGCCGGACGCTACACAAAGGTCCGTCCCGAACGCATCATCGTCGCGACGGGCGCGTCCGAAAAATTCATTTCGTTTCCGAACAACGATCTCCCCGGCGTCTTCGGCGCCGGCGCCGTGCAAACCATGATGAACGTCTACGGCGTCCGCCCGGGCCATCGCGTCTTGATGGTCGGATCGGGCAACATCGGACTCATCGTCAGCTATCAGCTCTTGCAAGCCGGGGTGGCGGTGGCGGCCGTCGTGGAAGGGCTGCCCGTCATCGGCGGTTACGCCGTGCACGCGAGCAAAATCCGACGCGCCGGCGTGCCCATCCTCACACGCCATACCATCGTTCGCGCCGACGGTTCGGACGCCGTGGAAACGGCGACGATCGCCGAGATCAATGCGGCATGGCGGGTGCTGCCCGGCACGGAGCGCACGATTCCCTGCGACGTGATCTGCATCGCCGTGGGACTCTCCCCGCTCGCCGACGTCCTGTGGCAGGCGGGCGTGACCATGCGCTACGTCGGCGCACTCGGCGGATACGTCCCCGTGCGCGACGAACACATGCGGACCACCCACGAGCGCATCTTCGTTGCGGGCGACGTCACCGGCATCGAAGAGGCGAGCGTCGCGATGGTGGAGGGACGCCTGGCCGGCCTGGAAGCGGCCGCCTCGTTGGGCTACGTCGCCGACGACATGGCGTCGATCCGCAGCGCATGCCTCGAACAATTGGCGGCGTTGCGCGCCGGACCGGCCGGCGAGAAAATCCGCCACGGCCTGGCCCACTGCCTGCGAGAGGAGGTCGACCATGCTTAACGAAACCGGCATTGCGTCCGCCGATCAGGTGGCGCGGACGCGTCCCGATGCGGCGCGTCGCGCCCAAGGACCGTACGCGGTCATCGAATGTTTTCAACCGATCCCCTGCAATCCGTGCAGCACCTCGTGTCCCTTCGACGCGATCCGCCCCATGGCGGACATCAACGACTGTCCGGTGATTGACTGGGATCGTTGCACGGGATGCGGCCGATGCGTCGGCGTCTGTCCCGGCCTGGCCATCTTCATCGTCGACGAAACGGCCGAGGACGATGCGGCATGGATCTCCGTGCCGTACGAATTCACCCCGCTGCCGGACATCGGCGACGTCGTCACGGCGCTCGACCGTTCCGGTCGCCCGGTGGGCGATGCCGTCGTGCGACGCGTGAATCCCGGCAAATCGACCCAAACGCCGCTCGTGACCCTGGTCGTCCCGCACGACCGCATCGACGACGTCCGCTTTTTCGCGACGGCGCCCGTCGATCGGCCGTTCTTTTCGACGCCGGCATCGGAGGCACCGCTGTCGGACGAAACCTACGTCTGTCGTTGCGAAGGCATCACCCTCGGCGAGGTCCGCGCACTGATCGCCGAAGGATACACGACGTTGGACGAGATCAAGCGCATCAGCCGCGCCGGCATGGGTCCTTGTCAGGCGCGCACGTGCGGCCCCCTGATTGCCGCCGAGATCGCGCGCATGACGGGCCTTCCGCGCGAGGAGATCGCGCCGTCCGCCAAACGTCCCCCGATCACGCCCGTTTCGATCGACTTCTACCGAGGAGGTGAATGACATGACACTCCCCAACACCGCCTCGGTCGTCATCATCGGCGGCGGCGTCTCCGGATGCGCCATCGCATGGAATTTGGCCCATCGCGGCGTGAAAGACATCGTCGTGCTCGAACAGAACACGTTGGCTTCGGGGTCGACCGGACGCTGCGGCGCCGGCATTCGCATGCAGTGGGGCGCCCGGCGCAACTGCCAACTCGCCCAACTGTCCACCGAATTTTTCAAGACCGCCAATGAGGTCTTGGCCTACGAGCGCGACATCGAATTCAGACAGACGGGCTACCTCATCATCGCCAAGGACGACGAAGAGGCGGCCGTCTTTAAACGCAACGTCGAACTGCAACAAAGCCTCGGCATTCCGAGCGTTTACCTGACGCCCGAAGAGGCCCGAGACATCGTCCCCGCGATCAACACCGACGAATTCGTCGCGGCCACGTTCTGCGGCGAAGACGGCCATCTCAATCCCTTCCACACGACGGAAGCGTTTGCCTTGGCGGCCGAACGCCTGGGGGTCGTGATCGCGAAACATACGCGCGTCACGGGAATCGACGTGCATCACGGCAAGATTCGCGGCGTCCGGACCGACCGGGGCGACATCGCCGCTCCGATCGTGGTCAACGCGGCCGGCGCGTGGTCCCATGATGTGGGCGCCTTGGCCGGCGTCGACGTTCCGACGCACGCCGAGCGCCACCAGATTCTCGTGACGGAACCGCTCGAACCCGTTCTGGGACCGATGGTCATGGGCTTCAAGTACAACATCTATGTGCAGCAAGTCCCCCACGGCTCGATCTTGATGGGCCGCAGCGATCCCACGGAACCCAAGGATTTGCGCCAAACCTCCGGATGGCGCTTCCTCGAAGCCATGACGGACACCTTCGGCACGCTTTTGCCGTCGCTTGCCTCCTGTCGGATCATCCGCCAATGGGCGGGCTCCTACTGCATGACGGAGGACGCACAGCCGATCTACGGGCCCGTGCCCGGTCTCGAGGGCTTCTACCTCGCGTGCGGCTTCAGCGGCCACGGCTTTATGTTGGCGCCCGCCACGGGACGTCTCGTCACCGAGATGATCCTCGGCGAACCGCTCACGATCGATGTGTCCGACCTGGACATCGGACGTTTCGAGCGGCGCGAGCTCGTCCACGAATCCTCGGTCGTCTGACACGATCTTCGGCAAACATGCGAAAGGCCGCCCCGCGGGGCGGCCTTATTTGTCGTGATGAACGTCTCGGATCAGTACGCGCCCGTCGATCCGAATCCGCCGCCGCGATCCCGCCCGATGGCGGTCACGTCGTCGACGGCGACGAGCTCGGGGTGCACGACGTCCATGAAGATCAATTGCGCGATGCGCTCCCCGGCGCGGATTTTGATCGTGCCCAACGGATCGCCGTCGTGATCCAGATAAATGGTCGGATCGGGCAAGCCGAACGGCCACTCGATGTCGAATCGTTCGCGCACAAACTGACTCGCCGGCATCGGGCGAAAACGCTCATGAAAATCGTCGAGCCATGCCGGATGTGCGATCAGCGTGGCCACGGGATCGGTCAGCGACGCCGTGTTTTCACAGAGGACGGCGACCAAGCCGCGATAATCGGCATCGATTGTGCCCGGCGCGTTGGCAATGCGAAGCTTCGTGCGCAGCGACAGGCCGCTTCGCGGGCGCACCTGCGCTTCCAAAAACGGCGGCATCGCCATCCGAATGCCGGTGGAAACCAAGGCCGTCTGTCCGGGAAGGATCGTCGCATCCTCATGGGCGAACACGTCGTAACCCGAGGCGTCGTCGGATGCGCAGAAAGGCATCTTGGCGCCCGGCTCCAATTGTACGGCCACACGTACGGATTCACGCATCGCTATCCTCCCCTTCTTCGTCCGGCAACGTCTCCGCAAACGTCATCTGACGTTCGCTGACCTTGGTGCGACGCGCGCGACGGGGCCGCGGTTGAGTGCCGGCCTCTTCCATCTCCTCGCGCATGCGATCGGTCAATTTCGATTCGTAAATTTCACACAAATTGCGATAATACAAAAGCTCTTTTTTGAGTTGCCAAAATTGCTCGCGCAGACGGATGAGCTCCGCTTTGATGCCCTCCGCCGTGTCGTTTGCGACGTCGCGTTCGATGTACGCCGACTGCGCTTTTTCGTAGGCCTCCTGCATCATGCCGACGGCATTGACCAAGGCCAACACCGCCTGAGAGACTTGGTTGAGCTGCGGGTTGTTTTTGGCGACCTGCGTCATCATGGCATCGGCCGTGGCGGCGATGTCGCGCATTTTTTGCGGGTCGCCCGATGACGTCAACTGATACGTCATTTTACCGATGCGAGCATGAATTTGTTCTGAAGATCCGTTCACCATACGACCTCCTCGAGCCCCATTATTCTACTGAATTCGCAACGTGCTGACAAATGCGGGCGCCATGTCCGCGACGTTTTCAAAGAGTTCTTTCATCAAATCCGGCGACAGCGTTTCGGCGCGACAAGGCGCGGATTCCCCTTCAGACGTCCCCATCGATGCCAAGCGTTCGATCCGATCCGCGGGCAAGGACGTCGCATGGGTCAAGGCGTTTTTCAATGATTTTCGCCGGTACTGAAAAAGGCGCACGACGAAGCGTTGAAACGCGGGATCCGCCGCCGTCTGTTTGGCACGGACATCGCGGCTCGGCGTCAAGGAAACCAGCGCCGACGTGACATTCGGGACGGGATAAAAGGACCGGCGCGCAACGATGCGTTCGCATGTCCAGGTGCCGAACAGCTGCGTTGCGATGCTCA
>JBMNTA010000023.1:0-19234 GCA_050945495.1 Saccharofermentanales bacterium | reverse complement strand
GCGATGCTGCGCACCGTGCCGGGCATGGAGAATGCCGAGATGATGCGTCCCGCGTACGCGATCGAGTACGTCTGCGTCGATCCGACGGTGCTCCACCGATCGCTGGAAGTGCGGGGGATCGACGGGTTGTATTTGGCCGGTCAGATCAATGGATCGTCGGGCTACGAAGAGGCCGCCGCTCAAGGGCTGATCGCGGGCGTGAACGCCACGCGGAGCCTGGACGGACAAGATCCCGTCGTGATCGATCGATCGGAAGCGTACATCGGCGTCTTGATCGACGACCTCGTGACGAAGGGGACGAACGAGCCGTATCGCCTGATGACGTCGCGCGCCGAATACCGCCTGATGCTCCGCCAAGACAACGCCGATCAACGGCTGTCGCCCTTGGGGCATGCAATCGGGCTGCTCTCGGACGAACGCTATCAACGGTTCCTCGACAAGCAGCGGGCGATCCGCGACGAGAAGGCGCGCCTGAAAAAGACGCGCGTCCGTCCATCGGCCGCTTCGGATGCCGTCTTGCAATCGGTCGGCAGCACGCCGTTGAAGCAGTCGACGAATCTCTACGACCTGATGAAACGGCCCGAACTCAATTACGCCGTGCTCGCGCCCCTGGACGACGCGCGCCCGGAGCTGAAACCGTCCGTCATGGAATCGGTCGAAATCGAGATTCGCTACGAGGGCTATATCCGCTTGGAAGAAAAGCGAGTGGAACGTTTCCGAAAGCTCGAACGCCGCAAGCTGCCGTCCGACGTCGATTATGCGACGATTCGCGGGTTGCGCCTCGAAGCGCGTCAAAAGCTGAATGCTCGCCGTCCCGAATCGGTCGGGCAGGCGGGCCGCATTCCCGGGGTGACCCCCGCCGACATCCATGTGCTCTTGGTTTGGCTCGAGCAACGAAAAGGAAGCTCGGATGGATCGCGCGCTGATTGAGCGCGCCGCCGAGGCGTGCGGGGTGACGTTGACGGCGTCGATGATCGATCGGGTCATCCGCTACATCGACATGCTTCAAGCGGCCAATCAAACGACGAATCTCACGGCCATTACCGATCCCGAAGCCATCGCGACGAAACACTTGGAGGACAGCTGGCGTCTCGTGCGTCATGTGCCGCCGAAGGCATCGCTGATCGATGTCGGCACGGGGGCGGGTTTTCCCGGACTCGCGTTGAAGATCGTGCGTCCGGACCTCGACGTCACCTTGATCGATGCCACAAACAAAAAAGTCCGCTTTCTCCGATCCGTGACCGAGGCCCTCTGCTTGGAGTGTGTGCGCGCGCTGCATGCACGGGCTGAGGAACTTTCGCGGACGTCCGAACACCGCGACCGATACGACATCGCGGTGGCCCGCGCCGTCACCCGATTGCCGATCCTCGCCGAATTGTGTCTGCCGTTGGTGCGTCCCGGCGGCATGATGATCGCGATGAAGGGCATCGATGACGAGACGCGCGACGCCGCCCGCGCGGTGCGTCTCCTCGGCGGCCGTACAGCCCGCGTCGAGGCGTACGAACTCACGGGCGACGAGGGACGCCGTTCCCTGGTGTTCATCGATAAGCGGACGGCCACGCCCAAGCGCTTTCCGCGCCGCATGGCGACGATCTCGAAGAAGCCTTTGTAAGCGATCCGGGCACCGCGATCAAATGCCCCAAAAGGCGCGCTGTGACGTGTTTTTGGGCGCTGCGAGAAATCGATGAATATGCTATAATCAAAAGGTGTGAAAGTAGCATTTTTAACGTTTTCGAATCAGCGTGTAAACACCGTTTACAAGGGAGGCATTGATGGCATCCGAGCCCATGCATAAGCAAGATTACGACGCGCGCGAAGCCGCCGTCGACCAAATTTTCCAAAACCCCGACAACGTCGTGATCCCCGTCGATCTCGATCAGGAAATGCGAAAATCGTTCATCGATTACGCGATGAGCGTCATTTCCGATCGTGCGTTGCCGGACGTCCGCGACGGACTGAAACCGGTCCATCGCCGCATCCTGTACTCCATGTACGATCAGGGGTTCACGTACGACAAACCGCACCGCAAGGCCGCCACCACGATCGGTGACGTCCTCGGTCGTTTCCATCCCCACGGCGACATGAGCGTGTACGACGCGCTCGTGCGCATGGCGCAAGACTTCTCGTTGCGCTATCCGTTGGTGGACGGTCACGGCAACTTCGGTTCGCGCGACGGCGATCCGCCGGCCGCGTACCGGTACACCGAAGCGCGCCTGACGCGTCTGGGCTGCGAGATGATGAACGACCTCAACAAGAACACGGTCGATTTTCAGCCCAACTACGATGAGCGCTTAGAAGAGCCGGTCGTTTTGCCGACGGGCTTCCCGAATCTGCTCGTGTCGGGTTCGACGGGCATCGCCGTCGGCATGGTGACGAATATTCCGCCGCACAACATGCGCGAGGTCATCGCCGGCACGATCCATTTGATCGATCACCCCGACGCGACGACGGACGACTTGATGGAGTTCATTCCGGCGCCCGACTTCCCGACGGGCGGCCAAATCATGGGCATTTCCGGCGCCCGCGCCGCCTACCGTCGCGGTCGCGGCCGGATCGTCATGCGCGGGCATGCCGAGATCGAGGAGATGGCGCACAATCGCTATCGGATCGTCATTCGGTCGCTCCCGTACATGGTCAACAAGGCCCGCCTGATCGAGCGGATCGCCGAGCTCGTCAAAGACAAGCGCATCGAAGGGATCGCCGACGTGCGCGACGAATCCGACCGCCACGATGCGATTCGGATTGTCATTGAGTTGAAGCGCGATGCGACCCCGATGGTCGTGCTGAATCAGCTGTACCGGCACACGCAATTGCAGGATACGTTCGGTGCAAACATGCTGGCGCTGGTGCCCGAGGACGGCAAATACGTGCCGATGCAGCTCAGCCTGCGCGAAATCCTCGTCCATTACATTCGCCATCAGCGCGAGGTCATCACACGGCGCATCCAATTCGACCTGGACAAGGCCGAAAGCCGGCTCCACTTGGTCGAGGGCTTGCAGCTTGCGATCGATCACATCGATGAAGTCATCAACATCATTCGCAGTTCGGCCGACGAAGACGAAGCGAAAAAGCGACTGTGCGATCGCTTCGGCATGACGGAGCGCCAGTCGCAGCACGTCGTCGACATGCGCCTCGGCCGTTTGTCGGGCCTGGAGCGCGAGAAACTTTTGAAGGAAAATTTCGAGCTGACGGAGAAAATCGCGGACTTTAAGGCGACGTTGGGCGACCCGATGTTGCTGAACGGCGTGATGAAGGAAGAACTCCAAGCCATTTCCGACCGCTACGGCGACGATCGCCGCACGGAGATTTTGCCGGCCGGCGAATTCGAGATCGATGACGAAGAGCTCATCGAAGAAGAACAAGTCGTGATCACGATGTCGCACGCGGGCTACATCAAGCGGATGCCGGTCGATGTCTACAGCGCTCAGCATCGCGGCGGCCGCGGCATCACCGCCATGCAGACGCGTGACGATGACTTCGTCGACACGATCATCATCACCTCGACGCACCAGATCCTCTTGTTCTTCACCGACCAGGGCAAGTGTTATCGCCTCAAGGGCTATCAGATCCCCGAAGCGAGCCGCCAGGCCCGCGGCATGGCGATCGTCAACTTGCTGCACCTCGATCCCGGCGAGAAAGTTCGCACGTTCATCAAGATCGACGCGTTCGATCAGGGCGGCTACCTCGTCATGGCGACCGCGAGCGGCATGATCAAGAAGACGGCCTTGGAGGATTACCGCAACATCAACAAGAGCGGCCTCATCGCGATCAACATGCGCGAGGGCGACCGACTCGTGAACGTCCGCCTCTCGGACGACGACCACGACATCATCCTGGTCACGAAGAACGGCATGTCGATCCGCTTCCCCGAATCGACCGTCCGTGCGACGGGACGCAACACGATGGGGGTGCGCGGCATTCAGCTGTCGGAGGACGATTCGGTCATCGGCATGGTCGCGACCGACTCGGACGACACGCTGTTGGTCGTGACGGAGAACGGCTACGGCAAGCGGTCCCGTTTGGATGACTACCGTGTCCAAGGGCGCGCGGGGAAGGGCCTCATCACATATCGCGTGACGGAGCGCACCGGGCGATTGGCCGGGGTGGCGCAAGTCACGGACGACGATGACGTCCTGCTCGTGAATGACCTCGGTATCATCATTCGGTTTGAGGCGAAAGAGATCCCCGTGATGGGGCGCATCGCCTCGGGCGTCACCTTGATGCGCAGTCGGGAGGGCACGGTCGTCGATATGTCGATCGTCCGTCCGAGCGACGAAGAAGAGATCCTCGAAGACGCGGACGAGTCGGGCGACGCGAGCGAAACGCCGCCCGCATCGGACGCATGATTGAACTCAAGTTTGTTCGAGCCCGCGCGACGGGCTCGACCCCCTTTGAAGGAGAAGTATTTTGATGCAAAAACGAATGCATGCGGCGAACGACGCCGCGGCCAAGAAAGAACTGTTGCGCTCGGAAGTTCCCGCGGAGCAGACGTGGGACATGACGACCGTCTTTGACGACCTCGACGCCTGGGAGCGTGCTTTCCAAGCAATCGTCGCGAAGCAGGGCGCGTTCATCGCTTATCGCGGGCGACTTCAAGAATCGCCGGAGGTCCTCCACGAGGCCGTGCAGACGTACGAATCGATCGCCCGCGACCTGTCCAAGCTGGCGGTGTACGCATTCCATCGCGCCGATGAAGACACGGGCAATCAGACGTTTATGGCCATGAAAGGCCGCGTCGGCGCGTTGGTGGCGCAGGTTTCCGCCGAGGCCGCGTGGTTTGAGCCCGAAGTGACGGCCATGCCGAAGGAGACCCTGGATCGCTTCATCGAGTCCTACGAGCCTTTGACGATGTATCGCCATTACTTCGACGACGTCATTCGCAAAAAGCCGTATCAGTTGTCGCCGAAGGAAGAGGCGCTCTTGGCGCGCGCGTCACAAGTTCTCGACAGCCCGAGCGAGACGTACGGCATCCTTTCCAACGCCGACATGACATTTGATCCCGTCGAAGATGAGCACGGAAATCTCGTGCCCATGTCACACGCACGGTTCGGTGTTTTTCTCGAAAGCCGCGATCCGCGCGTTCGCAAAGACGCTTTCCAAAGCATGTACAAGACGTTCGGTCAGTTCCGCAATACGTGCGCGACGACGCTTCAAAATCAAGTTCGCGCGAACACCCTGAACAAGGACCTTAGGGGCTTTGAGACCGGTCGCCAAGCCGCGCTCTTCAGAAACGCGGTGCCGGAGTCGGTGTACGACAGCCTCATTGAGGCGGTGCATCAGCGTCTGCCGCTGTTACACCGCTACGTGAATCTTCGAAAGAAGATCATGGGCGTCGACAGCTTGCACTCGTACGATATGTACGTCCCGCTCGTCGAGGACGTGGACCTTCGCTACTCGTTTGAAGAAGCCAAGGCGATTCTCTTTAAGGCGTTGGCACCGTTGGGCGAGGCGTATTTGACCAACTTGCATCGGGCGTTCGACGAACGTTGGGTCGACTGGGCCGTCAACGTCGGCAAGCGTTCCGGCGCTTATTCGGGCGGGGCCTACGACACGAATCCCTTTGTCCTGATTAGCTGGCAAGGGACGCTCGACAACCTCTTTACCTTGGCGCACGAACTCGGTCACAGCATGCACTCGTACATGACGCGGCACGAGCAGCCGTTTATCTACGGCGACTACCCCATTTTTTTGGCGGAGATCGCGTCGACCTGCAATGAGATTTTGCTGACGGAATACTTGTTGAAGACGGCGACGGACGATCGGGTGCGCATGGCCGTGGTCAACCACTACCTCGACGGCTTCAAGGGCACGGTCTTCCGTCAGACGCAATTTGCCGAGTTCGAGCACTTGATTCACCTGGCGGACGAGGCGGGGACGCCGTTGACGGCCGACTTCCTTTCGAAGACGTACGGCGACCTGAATAAAAAATATTACGGCGAAGGGCTCACGTTCGATCCCGACATCGCGAACGAGTGGGCGCGCATCCCGCACTTCTACATGAACTACTACGTCTTCCAATACGCCACGGGCTTTTCCGCCGCGACCGCGTTTGCGGAAGCCATCCTCAACGAAGGGGCGCCCGCGGTGGAGCGTTATCTCGGATTCCTGTCGGCCGGTCGTTCCGATTGGCCGATCGACGTGCTGAAAAAGGCCGGTGTCGATATGACGGAACCGGAGACGATCGTGCGCGCGCTCGACGCATTTGAGCGGTCGCTCGAAACGATGGAAGCGATGGTCTAAAAACAACGGTAAGATCCGATGTCCGATGCACGCGCGGACGGCCCCTCCAAGCGGGTCATCCGCGCGTTTTTTGTCTTCAAAATGACATCGAAATTTGACATGTTCCCGTCACGCGCGGTTGCAATTTGTGCCGCGATTCTATAGACTTATCGTGTAATGAGCCGCTCGTATGGTATGAGTGTGCATAAAGTTATATTTGCTCGCGCGCGTGATGACCGCGTGTGCGCGCAGTAGGTGATTTAGGAAAGAGCCATTCATGAAGTCATTATTGCAACCACAATGGCATATAATGATGGGCAGAACCTCGTAGGGTCAATTATCCCTCGGGGTTTTTTCACAACAGATGAGGAGAAGATGAAGACATGACGAAACATCTCAGAAAATCGATAACGATTTTGCTTGCGGTGATCGTTGCCATCACGTTCTTGGCGGCCCCCGTCTCGGCGGCCGAACAAGGAACGGATCTGCGCAATATGTTTCCTGAGGATTTCGATGCGGAGTTGATCAAAAAACAACTCCGAGCACATCGGTCCGACAAAGAGGAACAGGTTCGCGCAGCGATGATGGCGTCACCGTACATGCAAGAAGTCGTTCGTATCATGGTCGATTTACAAGCGCCGGCGGCTAAGGTCACGGGCGCAACGGACCGTTCGGTTATCGGGGCCCAGGGCGATATTCGCCGTCAGGTCCTGGCCATCACGGGGACGTCGATCATCAACGAATACGGCTACCTGGCAAACGGTTTCAGCTTGAACGCCAAGCGCTGTGATATCGCAAAAATCAAGGCGATCGCCGGCGTTAAGAACGTCACGGAAGTCGAGCGCTTCGAACCGACGATGTTCGGAGCGGTCAAGATGACGCACGCGGTTCAAGTATGGGACGAGCTGAACTACAAAGGTGAGGGCATGCTTGTTTCGATCGTGGACACAGGCATCGATTATACCCACAAAGACATGCGCATTTCGGATCCGACGACCGTCAGGTATACGGAACAAGAAGCCAACGTCAAGATCGCGACCGAAGGGCTGCCGGGTAAATATTTCACGGAAAAGATTCCTTACGGTTACAACTATGCGGACAAAAACCAAGACATCGTGGACCACGCGTTGAGCGGACACCCCGAGCTCGTGGATGCGGTCAGCATGCATGGTATGCACGTTGCGGGCATTACGGCTGCCAACGCGACCGATGAAGATTATGCGGCGGGCTTGGGCATTCGCGGGGTTGCCCCGGAGGCCCAATTGCTTGCGATGAAGGTTTTCTCCAATGATCAGAGCGGCGGTGCATGGTCGGACGATATTCTTGTTGCGATTGAAGACTCCGTGAAGATGGGCGCCGATATTGTGAACTTATCACTGGGTTCGCCCAACGGATTCTCTGAACTGGACAATTCGCTTTCTCGCGGTATCGCCGCGGCGACCGACGCGGGGGCGCTGCTCGTCATGGCAGCCGGCAACGAAGGTTTGTCGTACGACCCGCAGGGTGGCGCGAGCAATATGACGGGCCTGATCGGCGGATTGCTCGGCGGTGAAATTTCCGGTGTTGACAGCGGATCCGTGGGTGCCTATTCGGTTCACCCGGACGCGTTGTCCGTCGCTTCGGTGAACAACCAGATGGTCTTCACCGATGTGATGCAATACACGACAGATGACGGCGTGACGAGTACGTCGTTCTTCTTTACCAAACAAGAGGAACCCGCAGGTGGACGCACGTTTAAAGATGGTGAATACATTGAACTCGTGGACATTGGTTTTGGCTTTACCGAAGATGTGGAAGGCCTTGACTTGACGGGCAAATATGCGCTTGCGCAACGTGGTGACACCACGTTCCAAGAAAAAGCGGAAAATGCGGCATCGGTGGGAGCGATCGGAATTTTCATTCGAGACAATCGTCCCACGACGGCTCATCTGGGCATGTCGAATGTCGAGCTGAGCGGGATTTCAGCCGCATTCCTGTGGAATGACGTCGGCGAAGAGATCGTTGCGCATTTGAATGCCGGTGAAACGGTCAAGATCGACACGGCATCGACGCAAGAATTGGTAAGCATCTCCTCGTTGGAGACGCCATCGATCTTCACGAGCTGGGGACCTTCGCCTGAATTCCATTTTAAGCCTGAAGTGGCGGGAATCGGCGGCTCGGTTTACTCGACGATGAACGGCGACAACTACGGCGTGATGTCGGGCACCTCGATGTCGACGCCGCATACGGCGGGAGCAGCTGCGCTCGTGATGCAAGCCATGGCGAAGAACCCGCGACTTGCGGCTCTGACGGGACGCGACCGTGTCATGTACATGAAGAAGATTCTCAGCAATACGGCCCACGCGATGGCGGACGAAGACGCCATCCATTCGCCACGTCGTGTCGGCGCGGGCCTCATCAATGTTGAGGCGGCGATCAAAGCGAATGTGACGGTCGCCCACAACGGTCAAGGCAACATCAATCTGAAGGATCTGAACGGGCCGAAGACGGTGACGTTGGTCTTCCGGAACCACGGCCTTGACGATGTTATTTACACTCCCGAAGAAACCGTGGTTTACACGGGGAATCACTCGGGCGATGCTTATGACTACCCGATTGAAGACGGTGCCGTGACGTTTGGCATGGACAAGATTCTCGTTCCCGCGGGTGGCGAGGTTGCGGTGGACGTGACCATTGACCCCGGCAGCGTTGAACATAACTATGTGGAAGGCTACCTGGTCTTTGTGTCGGATGGCGAAGTGACGCTTTCAATCCCGTTCCTCGGCTATGCGGGCAACTGGGACAATGATTTCCGCATCTTTGACTTTGTCGAAGGTCTGGGGCCGAATGCATTGGGTCGTGGCGGATACTATGACTTGGTGGCGCCGGCGCTTGGTATTGAGAATTTGGGCTGTGTAGTCAGTGCAACGCAACTTTACTACGACAACCCCATCGTTGGCGCACCGACGCCGGCGGGGAACTGGCTGCCGTGGGTCTTCGGAGAGGAAATGTTCGATCCGTGGACCGTTGGATTCAACAGTGATCCCGAACAGGCGGATAACCAATACGTCATTCGCGAACTCATCCCGCGGGTCGGTAACTTCCGTGGCTTGAAAGGTGTCGAGACATACATTACGGATGCCGAAGGCAACGAGCTTATCCAGCCGGGCTGGTACGATGAAGTCCGTAAACCGACGCAATATCGCTTGAACGCCCAAGGCAGAACGGTACCTCTGCTGTACGATACCAATTGGGACGGGACACTCTACGATCCCACGCTCGGTGAATTCGTCTATGCACCGGAAGGCCAATATTTCTATAACGTGCGTGGTCGCATGAGTCAACAGGGCAAATGGCAATCGCTCTCGATTCCCGTGAAAATTGACAATACGGCGCCCGTGACGGATCTCAAGGACTTTAGCTTTGTTCCGTACAATGTCAACGAAGACTTGATCATTACGTTGCCGAATGCGACCGATGGTAACGGTACCGGCATCGACCTTGAGGGTTCGCTTGTTGGATACCTGTCCTTGGCCAGTGGCTTCGACCTGTACTTCCCTGAATATGAATTTTCATGGGACGGTGACGACCTGCTGGTCAACATGGGCAATCCGACGGAAGTCACCGGCGATCCGGAAGCGATCGCGATTGTTTTGATTGCCGACTATGCCGGAAACGACATTGAATACTGGTTGCTGCCGGCGCCGATCGGCGCGCGTGTGATGGTTGGTAAGAACCCCGGTGTTCCTACAAACATGAAGCCCGCTGTTGACAATTTCATCACTTACAATAAAGAAGATATCGATGCGTTCGCATGGCCCGAAGGCCAAGTTGACGTGGTCATGCGTGGATTCGCACCCGTCACATCGATTGCCGTCAATGGAGCCGAGCCTGTTGAACTCGACAAGAATGGTTTTGCCGTTTTCCAAATGCAAGGACTCGAGGAAGCCGTCCCGGTGGACGTCGAGTTCAAGGGATATGACAAAGACAAACAAGAAGTCGTCACTGAAAAGGGTCAAGTGATGTACGACATCACGATGCCGACCATGGTGATGGAGGAAGAAATCCTCTTCAATGATGATGGCATTCCATACATTAAGACCACAGATGCCGTCCATATCAAAATGACGGATAACTACGACAAAGGTTTGCATGTCTTTGGATTTAACGGTATGTGGGATGAAGATGAAGAGGATGTACGCTTTGTGGACATTCCTGCGGATGAAGACGGCCATCTTGTCGTTCCCGTCGGAACTGGCTTTGAAGATGAATCTTTGCCCGTCCTCCTGGTTGGCAGCGATTTCGTCGGTAACTACGACTTCGCTCAAAGTCTGATGTTCTTTGTTCTGCCGGAAGGTGCGGACCCGAACGATTTGCCTTTGGAGCCCGTGGACGATTCCAGCTGGATCCGTGTGGATACCCCCGGTTTTGAAAACTTCTTTGGAGAATACATCTTTTACCACATCGAGGACATTGCGTCCTACGAGGGTGAAGATATTCCGGTAACGCTTGAAGGCGAATTCCACAACATTGGCAGCCTGATGATCGACGGCGACCCCGTCGCCCTTTTGAGCGACGGTACATGGACGCATGACATCGTTATCCGTGAAGGATTGACGACCTTTAATGTGATGTACACGAGCGGGACCAACGGAACACAACTCCATAACACAAAAGTTCGAGTATACGCTGACGGGACCGTTCCGAATCTTTCGTTCTTGACGGATCCCGAGTCGTTCCCGACGGATGCGTTTATTTTCCCGGATGAAGTCACAGACGAAGAGATCGAAGCGCTGTCCGGCAACGAGCAGCCGATGGTTATCTGGACGAACCAAGAAGAGACCGACGTCCGTATCGAAGGTAAGGCCTCCGATAATACGTTCGGTTACAAATTGAAGATCAACGGGAACGTGGTTATCGATTACTACGACCTTGAGGGTGAAGGCCCTGAAGTCAATGAGCGTCCGTTTGAGTGGACCGTTGAAGGTGTGAAGCCTTACGAGTTCATCCGTATGACGATCGAAGACCTCGGTGATTTTGAATCCCCCGACTTCCTGTTGCAAAAGATTCAGATTTTGCCCGACTTTGTCGCCCCGACCATTCAAGTGTTTTACCAAGAAGGTGCGGACGGCGAGAAGGTTGAACTCTTGGATGCTCAACAGTTTGACGTAGAGAGCGACATTATCCTGAGCGCCACTGCGCTGGACGATGAAGACGGTAGCGGTATGGCCGGTGACGTCGCGATCTGGGTGAACGGCCAATTATATAACGGTGAGCCGCTTGCCGCTGGCATTTACGGTGTTGTCTTCCGTGCGAAAGATAAAGCTGGCAACGAGACGATCGTTGTTCGCAACATCCTTGTACACGGTGACCCCGTATTGGAAGTTGGTCCGGCCGTTGAGTTGTATCCGGAAGACATTGAAACGTTTGATCCGATGGCGGACGTCAAAGCAACCGATCCGGTCGAAGGTGACCTTACCGAACTCGTGGTCTGCAGCGTTGATTTGCCAGAAGCTTATCATAGCGGTGTTCCCGGCACATACACACTCACCTACATGGTGGTCAACAGTGTGGGGCGCAGCGCAAGCGCAGAGCGGCAAGTCAAAATTCTCGGACGACCTGTGATCTTGGGCGTGAAAGACCAGACCATTCAGGCGGGCGCTTCCTTTGACCCGATGAAGGGCGTTGAAGCGTACGATAACGAGGACGGCGACCTTACCGATGAAATCATCGTCGAAGGGCATGTCCATCCGAACGAACCCGGCACTTATAAATTGACGTATCACGTTTACGACAGCGATGGCAACAAAGCGGAAGATTCGTGCGTCATTACCGTCAAGGCTGTGGAGGTTCCGGACACCCCGGACGAGCCCGACAAGCCGACGAAACCGGATGAGCCCATTGTCGTGGATCCGACGGAACCGGATCAACCGGACATCGTCCCGCCAACCGGTGAGATGAACTGGATGATCTACGCAGGCATCATTCTTGTCGCCGGTGCGGTGGTTTTCGTGACGGTTTTGCTTTACACGCGCCGTCAAAGCAACCGCGGCTAATGAACGATTAACCTGCTTTCTAAGGAAAGCATCCGAAAGGGAGGGTCGACCGTACGGTCGGCCCTCTTTTTTCGAACACCATGTCATTCGAGGTTGCTTCCGTTTGAATATTTATGTAGAATGATCGCTGTGTATGCAGTGACGGGGACGTCGGGCACATACATAAAAGGTTTTGAATTTGGGTATTTGAAGCGATCATATAAAAGAAATATGTGAGATGAAATTAAATATATTTACAATTAAAGAGACATGGTTAATGAAGTCTTGTTCGATCACGGCATCCGAACAGGGCTTTTTATTTTAGAAGCCTTTTAAGGCACATTGTAGAACTGTTCGCCGGAGCGAACCACAAAAAAGGAGCAGGAGTCGTATGAAATATTTCAAACGTTATGCGTCTGTATTGCTTGCCGTGCTTATTGCAGTGACTTTCTTAGCAGCGCCCGTGGCGGCGCGTGAGGAGGCGCCCGCGAGTGAGGAAGCGATCTGGGCCGAAGTGCGCGATCATTCGCGCGAAGCGGCCGAAGCGCAGCAAGCGCGAAAGCTGGCGGCCAAGGATGCGTGGAAGACCTTCGAGCAGTCGCCTTTGATGAACGAATCGATTCGTATCATGGTCGAAATGGAAGCTTCGCCGGCACGATCGACGGGGCGTTCGGAGGCTGATGTCTTGGCCGATCAGACAACGATTCAAGACCAGGTGTTGGCGATGGCCACGAGCGACGTGTTGAATCGTTTCGGTTATTTGAGCAACGGGTTTACCGTCGAGGTCAAACGCAAGGATCTGCCGCGGATCTTAAACATCCGAGGCGTCAAGACGGTGACCGAAGTTCCGATCTTTTATCCCACCATGTTTAACGCAACGCACATGACGCATGCAGTGCAGGTTTGGGATGCATTGAAGTACCGAGGTGAGGGGATGCTGGTATCGATCGTCGACAGCGGCGTCGATCCCAACCATAAAGATATGCGAATATCCGATCTGGCGACTGCGAAGCTCTCGGAGGGCGATGTCGAGCGCATCCACCGAACCGAAGGTTTGCCGGGGCATTACTTTACCCCCAAGGTTCCTTATGGATATAACTACGCCGATAAAAACCAAAACATCGTCGACGAATGCTTGTCCGGACGAGATGCCGAACTTGACGCGTCCATGCACGGCATGCACGTTGCCGGGATTGCCGCCGCCAATGCGACGGATGAGGACTATGCGGCCAAAAAAGGCATTCGCGGCATGGCGCCCGAAGCCCAAATCTTGGCCATGAAAGTTTTCTCCAATCATCAGACAGGCGGTGCATGGGGTGACGATATCCTCCGTGCCATTGAAGACTCGGTGAAGCTCGGAGCCGACATCATTAACCTGTCCTTGGGTTCGTCATCGGGATTCACGCAGTCCGATAACGCGTTGACGCGTGCCATCACGGCCGCGACCGATGCCGGCACCTTGCTCGTATTTGCCGCGGGTAACGACGGGCTTGCGTATGATGCGAATGGGGCGACCTTTAACCAAGTGGGTACCGAAGCCGATGCTTATGACGTCCTCAATCCGCTTGATAGCGGTGTGGTCAGTTCGAACTCGACGCATCCGGATGTATTGTCGGTGGCCTCTGTGGACAACACCTCGGCGATGTCGCCTTTGATGCACTATGCCACAGATGCGGAGGGTAGCGATCCCGTGGCCTTCGCTCTGGACGAGCAGAAAGAGCCGGAAGGCGGTCGGACGTTCAAGGACGGAGCATGGATTGAAGTCATCGATGTTGGGCTTGGGACCGAAGAAGAACTTGAAGCCCTCGACGTAGATGGAAAGTATGCCTTGGCCCTTCGCGGCGACATTTCGTTCCGTCAGAAGTCGGCGTATGCCGCGAACGCGGGCGCGCTCGGTATTTTCATTCGTGACAATGCACCGACGTTCATGCACCTCAACATGACAGACGTCGAATACGGTGGCATCTCTTCCGTGTTCCTGTGGCAGGGCATCGGAGAGCAACTCGCCGATCGCCTCGCGTCCGGAGAACGTGTATTTATCAATACGGAGGTTTCAGAAGATTTCATCGCCATGTCCGACATCGTCCACCCCAGTATCTTTACCAGCTGGGGACCGACACCCGAGCTTGGATTCAAGCCGGATGTGGCGGGCGTCGGCGGATCGGTTTATTCAACGTTCAATGACCATGAGTACGGCGTGATGTCCGGCACCTCCATGGCCGCGCCGCACGTTGCCGGCGCAACGGCACTCCTTTTGCAGGCCATGGAAAATCGTCCGGCGCTTGCCGATCTCAAGGGACGCGAGCGCGTCGAATATTTGAAAGTCGTTTTAAGCAACACGGCCACACCATTGATGGATGCCGAACATCCCAACGCAGTGCATTCGCCGCGTCGCGTGGGCGCCGGCATGATCGATCTTCGAAAAGCGATCGATGCGACCGTGACGTTGACTCACAAGGGTCAAGGCCATGTTGCACTGTCCTCGTTTGAAGGGGCGACCACGTTTGCGCTGACATTCAAAAACTACGGTGACATCGACATCACGTACCGCGCGCCTAAGACGCCCACGGTGTACACGGGACATCACATCGGGGAAGTCTATGATCGGGTCGTTGAAGATGCGACCGTAACCTTCTCCGATGCGGATTTGATCGTTCCCGCCGGCGGTGAGGTCACCGTGGAATGCACGTTGCATCCGGGGACATTGCAAGATAATTACATCGAAGGGTATTTCACGTTCACAACGGACGACGATGCACCGGATCTCACGATGCCGTACATGGGTTTCGTGGGTGACTGGAACGCCATGCCGATCTTCGATTACGTGGAAGGGATGGGCCCCGAAGCCTTCGCGAAGGGTGGTTACCTCGATACGATCGTGCCTTCGGCACAAGGCATTCCGAGAATGTTCCGTCTTTTGACGGCGACGACCCTCTATACCGACAAGTACATCCCGTTCCAAGGTATTTATGTGCCGCCGTCGAACTGGTGGGATTGGATGTTCAACTATCCATACGGCACCACACTTGATCCCCATGCGATCGGATTGAACAATGACCCCGCGATCACGGAGCCCGTGAGTGAGGACTATCGTGAGACCATCATCCGCGAATTGATTCCACGCATCGGGACGTTCCGGGGCGTGCGCAATGCCGAGTGCTTTATCACGAATGAAAACGGCGAAGAACTTCGCGTCGTCGATCGGATCGATGAGATCCGCAAACCGGCATTCGTCAAGTTGGCCAATGCCAACGCCGAGGCGCATCTCGCTTACGACGCGGCATGGGATGGCACGATCTACAATTCGGCCACGGGCGATTTTGATCCCGTGCCGGAGGGCCACTATCACTACAACATTCGCGCACGCATGGATGAGTCCGATCCGTGGCAAGTTGTGTCCATTCCTTTGAAGGTTGACAATACGCCGCCGGTCGTCACCATGCCCGAGGTCAGTGAGATTGAATTCGATCCCGACTGGGATTGGATGATCATCGACATCGATGACATCGATGACGGCGACGGGGTCGGGTTCAACGCTTTTGACTTCTCGATGGAATTCGAATTCACCAATTTGGACGGCGAGCCGTCACCGCGTATCGAGCTGGAAGGCGCGAACGTGATGTACGAAGATTGGTACGACATCGGCTGGATTGCCGGATTCTCGAATCCCTTGCTGAAGTATGGCGTCAAATCGGGCACGGTTTATCTGCATTTCCGTGACTACGTCGGCAACACGCGGACGGTGAAGAGCGAACTGCGTTATGCCGAAGACGAGGAGGTCTTTGTCCCGGGTAAATTGGTGGCTCCCGAAGCTTCCTGGCAGAATAAATACGAAATCCTGAACGGCCATTACGGTGAATATACGTTGACGTATAATCGTGAAGATATTGAAACGCTCGGTCTGGAGCCCGGCAAAGAGTGTGTGGTCCCGATTTTTGCGGATAGTCGAGACATCGTCTCATCGACGGTCACGCAAGGCGATACGACCACCTCGAAACAACCCTTTGTCGATGGATGGTCTGAACATGTCATCGAAGGGTTGAATGAATCGGAGATGTACGAATTGACCCTGAAAGGGTACAATGCCGACGGCGAAGCGGTGGCAGACAAGACGATCGGTTTTGCTTACGACACCGTCGCTCCGTGGCTTACGATGGATGAAGAGGTGAAGATTAATCGTCACGGCTTCCCGTACATCGATTTCACGGATAAAATTCATGTGACGCCGCACGATAACGGCGATCCCGAAGACTTTACGGTCCGCGTTTTTGGTTACGACGGCACACGTAACTGGCGCGGCGAAAAGAAGATCTACCAAAAGAATAAGGCGAAGATCGGTGAAACGCTTGAGGTGCCCGTGGGCGGCGACGGTTTCGACTTCGTGCTGCTCATGGCCGAAGACCTATGTGGTAACGTCGGCGAAGAACTCGATGAGCTGCTATTCTTCTGGGTCTTGCCGGAGGGGATGGATCCGGACGATCTCAATCCGGCCTCCGCCGCTCCGTCCGACACGTTGCCGCTCGGTCAATTGGCGGTCACGACCCCCGGTTTTGAAGGCATCTTTGACTTTGCCGCGGCGGCGATCCGCCTTGAGGACGGCGCCGAGTCGATGGATTTGACACTGGAAGGCTTGCATGACCATGTGAGTGCTTTCCTGATCGACGGCGAACCGGTGGAGCTCAACGATGACGGTACGTGGACGCACACGTTCCATCTGGTGGAAGGTGTGAATGAATTCAACCTCTACGCGACGGACGACAGCGAAGACGCCCCGCGGCCGTTCTACGATGCCAAACTCAGAATTTACTGCGACGGCACCGTTCCCACGATCGTGTTGAATACCGATCCGCGAAGTGTTCCCGGTGAATTTGTGTTCCCCGATGGCGTGGAAGATCCCGATGAGGGCAACATGCCGCCTCAGGTCATCTGGACTCCGGAGGAATCGGTGGATGTCACCCTCTCCGGCGTTGTTTCCGACAACACCTTCGGATACAAATTGGTTATCAACGGCGATGTCGTGCTCGATTTTGCCAACCTTGACGGCCTGGGCCCCGAGGTCAACGAGCGCACATTTGAACGGACGCTCGAACAGGTGCAAGCCGATGAATTCATTCGGATTGAACTGTTTGACACGCCCGACTTCGATACGCCCGATCACGTGCTCCAAAAAATCCAAGTTCGACGGGACAATGTCGCTCCGACGCTTCTGCCGCAATACACGCGGACCGCATCCGAGGGTGCCAAACCGGAAGCGCTTGAAGAAGATGTCGTGCTGAACGCGGAGGATGGCATTGTCCTCTCCGTGATTGCCGAAGACGATCTCAGCGGTGTGGACGGCACGGCCGAAATTTGGGTGAACGGACAACTGTATGACGGTGAGCCGCTTGAACCCGGCATCTACGGGGTGGTGTTCCGTGCCAAGGATATGGCAGGCAATGAAACCATCGAGGTCCGCAATATCATCGTGTACGGTCCTCCGATTTTGGATGTCGGTGCGGATCTGGAGATCTATCCCGAAGACGTTGACGTTTTTGATCCCATGACCGGGGTTACGGCCGAAGATTCCGTCACGGGCGCGGACCTCACCGAAGACGTGACGTACGCGTGCGATGAGCCGGCCGCCTTTGACGCTGAACTGAGTGGCACCTACACGTTTACGTATCAGGTGACGCATCATCATCGCACGGTCACCGAGACCCGTCTCGTGACGATTCTGGGGCGCCCCATGATCCTTGGGGTGCAAGATCGAGAGGTGACGGTCGGTACCCCGTTTGATCCGCTGGACGGTGTCCAAGCCGTGGATGCGGATGACGGTGATTTGACCGATCAGATCTTGGTGGAAGGCTGTGTGCATACCGATGCGCCGGGGACGTATCCCTTGACCTATACGGTTTATGACCGTCACGGCAATAAGGCGGTCGCGACATGCGAGGTCACGGTGGTGGAAAAAACGGTCGTACCCGATCAACCCGACCAGCCGGACCAGCCGGACCAGCCGGTGACACCGGTTCAACCGACCGAACCCAAAGACCCCGGATTTGTGGAGCCTACCGGTGAGTTTGCGTGGACCAATTATGTGGCGCTTATCCTGATAATGGATGCCATCCTCATTCTGGCGGTCATCGCATGCATCGTTCGAAAAGGACTGCATCAGCGTAACTGACGAAGGGAGACGCGTTCATTAACATATAACGGACGGGACCGATTTCATGTTCGGTCCCGTTCGTCAATAAGATGACGCGTATGGTGCTCTTCTCGAACGGGAGGTCATGATTGCAGTAACATGAAAATCAATGAAAATCTCCGTGAAAACGTTTTGATATGGGTTCATTCCCATCGTTTGAAACATTGGAGTGGTAGGAATCAGCAGGTTTTTTTGTGCACTTGTCAAAACAATTAAATCTCGTAACAAAAAACAGTTGACAAGGGCATCAATGCCTGATATCCTAGCAGGGCGCGTTTCGGGAGGAGCGTGCGGTTGGACCTTGAAAATTGAACAGTGCGAACAAGACGGGACCTTGATTCCTTTAGAAATGGAATTTAAGGAAGCGGACAGACAAGTAATTAAGAGCCAAATGAGCTCTCAAGATTTTACATGAGAGTTTGATCCTGGCTCAGGATGAACGCTGGCGGCGTGCTTAACACATGCAAGTCGAACGGGATGCATTGAGATGCGACCTTCGGGTCAAATC
This sequence comes from Saccharofermentanales bacterium, assembly GCA_050945495.1. GTDB lineage: Bacteria > Bacillota > Clostridia > Saccharofermentanales > DTU023 > UBA4923. Next base: position 309 of record JBMNTA010000023.1, on the reverse strand, counting down.
CCTTTGTTATCTAGTGGCGGACGGGTGAGTAACACGTGAGCAACCTACCTTTTGCAGGGGAATAACTGTGGGAAACCATGGCTAATACCGCATGAAGTGCGACGGAGGCATCTCTGTTGCATAAAAGGAGCAATCCGGCAGAAGATGGGCTCGCGTCCGATTAGGTAGTTGGTGAGGCAATGGCTCACCAAGCCGACGATCGGTAGCCGGACTGAGAGGTCGAACGGCCACATTGGGACTGAGACACGGCCCAGACTCCTACGGGAGGCAGCAGTGGGGAATATTGGGCAATGGGGGCAACCCTGACCC
>JBMNTA010000022.1:0-19263 GCA_050945495.1 Saccharofermentanales bacterium | reverse complement strand
AATAGAAGACTGGAAATGGAAACCCAAGAGTAAAACAGAATGGGGATTTAAAGAGAAATCACGCACAATTTGGAAGTATAAAGACCTACACGAATGAAACATCACATACAATCTATATTCGGTGGAATAGCATCGTCTTATCACAGAAATCAAGAAGGTTCCTATCTTGGTAGTTGTGCCATTGACCCAGACGAGAAGGTTAATGAGAGATTGAGCGGGGCAATAATGCCGACCAATTCAGAGAAAGTAGCTGATTTAAAGGATGTCTTATGGTTTGAAGGCAATGATGTTAATGACGACATCTACTTTTACACTGCCAAAGGTGAGTTCGGCAGGATATACGAGTCAGATTACGGCGAGGCAATAGAGATAATTACAGACAAATATTACAGAGTAAGCGCTGGGGGAGGCAAACCAACAGAAGACACAATGAACAATAACCGAATGGCACAACCTTTTAGAGTGTCAGATGAAGAGGTTACAGGTTTTAGTGTTTATTTATCGGCGATAGCTACAAATAGAACGGCAGTAATTGAGTTATACAAATCAGAAGATAATCGACCAACAGGAGAGCCAATAATCCGCAAAGAAGTTAACCTATTAAGTGTAGAACCCCGTTGGATAGACGTAGAGACATCACTTGATACAAACGAGGATTATATGATTGTTGTAGTTGATAAGAGCAGAGAGGGGACTGGATTTGATGGGGATATAAACTGGCACCTATTATCAAAAGAGGGCAAATCCCTTACGGGTAAATTAGGTGTAACAATTGATTGGATAGACCAAAATGGAACATTTGCTTTCAAGGTTTACGCCAAAGAGACTTCTTGCGGCAATGGATTAAGACACTACAACAACTACTACTACATCGCATCAGATAAGGAGATACACAGATATGGACCAATGAATGATAATCCGCAAATGGAGTATGCTTGGTGGGGAGAGCAAGGAGTGGGTCCGCTGGGTAATTGCGAAGGAGATGTTATCGGAGACTTACAAATACCAAATCATCAGATGTATTCTCATAAAGACGGAGCATTATATGTTTGCGACTACAACAGGGTGGGCGGAATGCATAAGGTAAAAACGCAAGATGAGATAAGGTTTGATAGAATATCAGAAGACTTTGTTATAGGAGAAGTAGTTAAGGGCAAGAACTCTGGGGCAATGGGTGTGGTAACCGCTGTTAATTTAGAAGAAAAGGCAGAGATTTATAAAGGAAATCCATCATCTCACTCTGTGTCTGGCACAGGAACTGTCAACTGGATTGACGCAAACAAAGCATATACAGAAGACGGACAAGTAGCTAAGGGTGATAAGTTAGACCAAGCAGAACAATGCTCGACCAATTGGCATCATTTTGGATTTAACGTTCCAGTATATAAAACAATTTCAGGCGTTGAGATACGCATCAAGGCAATGAGAAATTATGATAGTGGGGGAAGTTTATCCTTCAATCTATCTACTGGAAGCATACCTATTTCAGGTGCTTTTAGACAGATTAAGCCAACCACAGAGAGTCTGGAATGGTATTCAACAGGTGGCAAAGATGACCTGATAATACCAGAAGATAAATTAGAACTAACTCCGCAAGTGGTAAATAATAGTGGATTTGGGATTACTCGTGTAGAACAGACACTTAGAGGGTCAGCAAGCGGGGTAGCATTTTATATCGGAATTGACGCAATAGAGATAAAGGTTTTCACGGCAGGAAAGGGTAGTTTAATAGTCAGCCCAATAAGTGGTAGCTTCATTGAAGGAGAAGAAATAACGGGAATAACCCAAGGCAGTGGAATTGCCACAAAAGTTATACAAGGAGGCGGCACGGCACTAATAGACAAAACATCACTACACATAGGAGACAACTATAAGCCAATAACAAGTAGCTCATATGGAGACGACATAGCAATTCTGGCAACAAAAAAGAACAGCTCCGCTAAGCTACTCTTATGGGATGCGGTGTCCGCCAACACATATAAAGAAGTTTTACTGCCATACCAAAGAGCCACAGCACTACTTAATCACTTAGGTTCACTGATAGTATTTGGTGGAGATAATGGATACTCGCTAAATTACTACATAGGAGGCGAAGCATTGGAACAACTATCATACATAGATAATGGCACACCACCTTTACAGAGTTCTGTCAAGTCGATAGATAGTAGAATAGTCTGGGGCTCAAAACGCACATATCCTTATGAAAGTGGTTGTCTGTTAGCTTACGGGTCAAAGACTGGATATGGCGGGCTACACAACATCTTAATTACCAACAATCAGATAAGTGCTGTTGATAGATATGTTGCTGATAGCGGAGGAATATATCAAAGAGGTGGTAGATACAAGTCATTGTGGAGAAGTGAGTTATTGAGCTTTGGAAAGACATTTGAGATAAATGAAATAACAATTCCACTTGGTGCCGATTTGACAAAAGATGACAAAATCATTGTAACATTGTATTATGATAATGAGAGCAGAAGCACACCATATGAGATAATCGAAGACACATACAGAAACAGAGTAATAACAATCAATCCCAGAAGAGAAGGTGTATCTAACTGTTTTATAGAGATTGAATGGGATTGTAAGAACCAAATACCAGTAACATTTCCAATAACAATAGATTACGATGTTTAAAGAGGAAACCATAACAAAGGATTATCAAAACTTGGTTCGGCAATTAGAATCAAGGATTGAGGACTTGGAACGCAAGCTTGAAGAGAAAACCAGCAAAGAAGATGTATCAAAAGAAATATCATCAAGACTATCAGCTTATGATGAATCTATCCGCTCTGATAAAGGGGAGATAGTTCTACGCAAAACATTCAATATCAAAGGAAGAGTAGGAAAGGTAAAAGGAAGAAGCCAAGAAGATAGAGACGGAGTTATGGCAATGTTTTATAACGACAAAGACCCCAAAAATCTCAACCACATATTCATTGGCTCGGCATCTGCTGAAGGCGATTATGAGACAAATACCGTAGCCATTCACGCCAAATACAAAGACACAGCAGAAGGAATATTAAACAATGGTATTTTTCAGGTTATACTATTAAAAGATGAGGATATTAAAACACTTCCAGATGGTAAGACTAGCATAGAGGGCGCTGTCCCCCAGATAAGTGTTTTAAGCACCGCTCACGCTCTTGGGATGAGTGAGAAAGATTATGGCAGGGGTGAAGCTATCTTGATTACGGGCACAAATGAAAAAGGGGCAGCCCAAATATCTCATATGATAGATGGCATAATGACAGCTGGAATACTTATCACCAAGGACAGAATGGATTTAAGTGCTCCTATGATAACAATAGACAAAGACAAATTACCAAAATCAAAACCAAGCGAAGAAGAAGTATTATGGCTTGACGGGCAAACACTAAAATTAAGTTAACATGAAACCACCAATTTTAATACCTAAACCAATAAACAAATATGGAGTGGAAATATAAAGAAGAGGAATTGAGACATCCAACAACAGGAGCTATCGGAGCAAAAACTCCAGAGGGTGATATTGTCTATGGGTCATTGGCTCAACAATTCCTAACCCCAGTAGAAGAAGCTCCCAAATTAACCTTTCCAGAAGAAACGGCTAATACTCTTATTCCCGAGTCTTCACAAAACATATTATCGCAAACATCAACAGAGTGGCTTGAGCAAAGAGAGATAGATAGACAAGCTGAAATGGAAAAAACACAAGCTGAATTAGAAGAAGTAAAAGCCGAACGCAAATCACTAAAAGACAGGCTAGCCGACTTCTTCACAAAGAGAAAACCAGCAGAAGATATACTAAGAGCCGAGCAAGAAAAATACGGAGTAGAACAACATCTCAAAGAGCAGGACTTAGTGCTATCCAATATCAGACAAACACAAGCAACTATCATTGACTTACAGAGCAAAAGAGAAAATGCTTTAGCCGCAATAGAAGCACAAGGAATATCAAGTGCTTTCGTCTCACGAGAACAAGCAAGAATAGCCGATGCATATGATAGGCGTATTAGCTCATTATCAGCTCAATTAGGAGCCGAGAGTGCCTTCTTAGAAGCCTCTCAGGGGCTTATATCTCAAGCCAGAGGGCTTATTGGAGACATTGTGAATGCATATACCTATGATACCGAATTAGAGCTAAATAGATTGGCTATGTTTATAGATATGAATAGCGATGAGCTTGGAATGTTAGACACAGAGTTTCAACGCAACCTAACTGATAGTAAAAATTATTGGGAAAACAGACTGAAACAAGAAAGAGCAGATATGGAAGCAATACTGAATATGGGAATAAGCTACCCGCAAGCAGGAATATCTTTTAAGGACACACTAGAAAACGCAAGTAATAAATTATTCACATACCTTGGAACACAACCAACAGATGACGTTAAAGAACTTATGTTGAAGTTCCCGCAAGCATTCGTTGAATTAACAGATGAGGAATTATCTAAGATAACATTTGCTGAGGCAATGACTAAGATTGCTCAACTACCAGAGGAGCCAAGCTGGCAGATAACCCAAGCAGGAAGAGACATTTACAGGATAGACAAGACTACTGGTGCAGTTGAGTTTCTTGCAAGGGGAGCAGAAGCAACTCCAACGTCTGTCCTTGAATGGGAGTTAGCAGGAAAACCAGGCACACTAGCAGATTGGCTAACCAGAAAGGACAAAATAGTTTATCCTTATGGGCTGACCGATGACTTCATTAATCGTATGAATGCACAAGGCGTTAATGAAAAAGATGTGATAGATGCAATGAGTTTTTTAAGAGGAGACCTTGTTTTGCCTGAAGGAGAGAAATGGACACCAGAAGAACAAGAGAAAATAGATAAAGTTCAAAATGAGCTACAAAAAGAAAGAGGAGGAGTTATTATTAACTTTGGAGATTAATGGCATTAAGAGATAAATTAGTCCCAAAAGAAGAGAAGAAAACCCTTGCTGATAGGGCTGCCTCTAGTATTGGCACTGCTAAATCTATTACAGGCACAAGTAGGATTGAAGAGATTGCCAAGAAAGCTGGTGGTCGCCCTGAAGATAGGTCTTCTAAATTGGGCTCCTTTCAAAGGATAGTGGAACCATCAATAATCAAGAGCACTGGCGGTCTTGGGTCAAAGCTTGTATCTAAAGAAGAGTCCGAGGCAATGAAGGGTTTTAGTGTTGAGCTGTTGCCCGATGATGCTGGTCTCAAGGTCTTTGGAGACAATATCCCAGAACAATCTATACTCAAAAAAGACTTCACCCCTGAACAGAAGGAGGTTTTCTTTGATTTAAGAACGGCAAGATACATTCAAGAGAAATACGACGAGGCAATGAAAGAATATGAGACTGCTATGAAGGAATACGAAAGAACCCAGAGGTCTCAAAAAAAGTTCTTTAGTTCACTTACAAGAAGCTTTAGTGCTAAAGAAATGATAGGTATTGCAGAAAAAGATATAGAAGCCAAGAGACAGTTGCAGGATAAGATAGTGGACCAACTTCACGAGGCGAGAAGAGAAGGCGACGAAGGAAAAGAAGAGGCACTAGTCAGAGCATTACAAGCAACAATGGATGATGAGGTCTTAGCCAGAGCTGAAGATGAGGTAAAATCAGTATTCTCTCCCGCCGATATAAAAGACCCTAAAGTCTGGATGAATAAGGAAACTATACCCGTTTTTGGCTCAGCTGAAATACTTGGTAGAGGATGGGCTAAGGGTGTAGGTGTAAAACAACTTACCAAGGTTGCGGCAGAAGACCAAGAAAGGAAAATCGCAACGCAAAATAAATTACTTGAAGAGATAAACGCCGCACGAAGAGATGGTGATAAAGACAGAGAAAAAAACCTCTTAAACATATTAAAGATAACAACCGAAGACAATCTCTCGGTTATAATACAGGAAGAGTTAGACTCGGCACCAGATACAGCTCAAGTATTATCAGCGGCAGGAGAATTGGCTTTGACCGCCGCACTTGCTTATAAATCATATTATCCGTCAGGTGCTTCGTTTAAAAAGGTTAAGATTGCCCCGCCAATAGTCCAAAAGGCAGCAGCTAAAAAACTAACGGCTGATGTTATTAGAGAGACACTATCTCAACCAGTAACAAAAGAGTTTTGGATTGAAACCGCTAAAGCAACCAAGACCAAACTTATTGCACAAGCAAAAAGGTATGGCAAGGCAATGGGTAAGAGTGCTGTTATAGGTGGAGGTTTTTCAGGGCTAACGGCAGGTAAGATACCAGATAGAACGCCAGAGCAGGTTGTGGAAGAAACCATTAAGGGTGCCAAGGTGGGAGCACTTGTAGCAGGAGGGATATTGGCAGTTGCTGATGCAGCTAAGTTCGCCTATTCTGTAACCTCCCCATTTGCACAAGAATATGTAGAGAAAGCAGAGGCAAATCTAAGAAAGATAGTTGATGGCAAAGTAGAGCCAAGCAATATACTTGAGAGGTCTTTAGAGGGCATAAAAACAGAACCCACTTTTAAACAGAAGGTTGCCAAAGTAGGATTAGATATTCTCGAATCGAGACATACGCTTAGGCAAAAAACCCTTGATAGATTTCACCCAATCAGAAGAGTAGAAGATGACATTTATGAAATAAAAGGTGCACCATTATCAGAGCAAGAAAAGGTTTACCGAGATGTCAGAATACTAAATGATTACGCAGATGGAATATCAGCAGAGAAGACTAAAGAGCTCAAAGGATTCCTCTTACAATACACCCCAGAAGAGAGAGAATACGCTAAGGGTTATATGAATATATTGAGTAATCTTGATAGAGCTAGTGCTGGAATGGATGTCCCCACTGGCAAAACTGTTAAACAGTTAGAGAGTGAACTGATAGATATGCTTATTCACACACGTAATGAAGGGCTCTATGATAGCATAAATGAAATCAAGTCATTTGTAAGAGACTACACAACACGAGAATTGTTAGAAATGAAAGCTGCTGGATTGATTGATGACGCACAAATCGCAAATATGCTAAGAGTTCATCCCAACTACATACCTCACGATGTCATTGTTGATGAGATTGAAAGAAGGTTCATCGGAGTCGGGTCTGAAAACTTTAATCTAACCAATAAGGGTGTCCACGAGGCAATTGGCTCTCTAAAGAAAATTAAAGACCCCTATGAAGCACTTGTAGGTAGGACAGTTATGTTAGAGAAGGTAAAGCAGAAGAATCTCTTGTTGGGCAATCTAATAGATGCACATAAAGAGTATGGGGTTATTCCTGATGCAAAGGCAGTCCAAACAGCAGAAAACGTTAAGAGAAGAAGAGAGATATTCAGTGAGATGAGTATCCTCAAGGAAGAATTAAAAGTAACTAAGTCTCAACTCAGTATATCTAAGAGAGCAGATACAAAGATTCTTAATAGAATCCAGAAGATAGAAGACGAGATTAAATTGACAGAAAAACTCATAGGGACTGATGCTGATTATGTTTCTAAGGTTGCGACGCTAAAAGATAAGGCGGCTTCACAAATAGATATACTCAAAAATATAGATAAAGCATCAACTGAAGACGCGGTAAAGTTCTTTTCTGATTTAGAAAAACAGATTGGTGCTCAAAGAAGCGAATTATGGGAAGAAGCTCAGAGATTGGCGGCAATTAAGGTTGGCAGAGGCGAGGAAACAATCAGCTTCTTTGTAGATGGTATTAAAGAAGAATGGATTGTCCCCAAAAACCTCGCTAGTGCTATTAAAGGCACAGATATTATACCGACACCAGCATTTTGGAAGGGACTTATGTATCCTAATAAGGTTCTGAAGGGGGGAGCGACCACCTATAATATAGAGTTTACCGCAACGAATAAGCTAAGAGACTCGCAAACATCTGCTTCTCTCAACGGTGCTATTATTGAGGACTTAACCCAGAGATATGGCTTTGACCCTGACATTGCTCGGCAATACTCGTCTAAGGAGTTAGATGCTATTTATAGCAAGGGAGGTTTCGGTGCGTCAATCTTTGATAAAGGCGACCGAGCTGTAACCAGTATCTTAAAAGACGCAGGGATTATTAAAAAATCAACAATGGATTTGGCTAAAGAATGGAATCCGTTAAGAGCAGTCAAAGAACTCAATGACTTTGTCGAGATGTCCACAAGGAAGGCTGGAGTAGCAGAAGCATTGCTGGCAGGGCTGTCCCCAAAGGATGCCGTATTTGCCTCAAGAGATATGACCATTGACTTTGCTGTTATAGGAGAATGGATGAGAATACCCAACCAAGCAATACCGTTCTTAAACGCCAATATACAAGGTATGGCGGCTATTCCCAAGGCAATGTTAAATAGTCCAGAAAGGTTTTCAGAGGTTATGATGACTACGTCTGTGTTGCCGACAATGCTTTTACATCAACACAACCGAAGATTTGAAAGCTTCAAATACGTTAATCCTGCACTCAAGGAACGATACTGGATAGTAATGACAAATGAGATACCAGCCATTAACCCTTATACAGGAGAAGATATTGTTGTCCCGCAAATGATGACATTTAAAAAAGGTGAAGCGCAGACATTAGTATCATCACCATTACAACACTGGTTAGAGACTCAAGATGGGTTAGATAGTAGAGGTGTTAGTGAGATGTTAGTTGATATGTTTGGCTCCATTTCACCAGTGGACTTTGGATTGTTTTCAAGGCAAAACTTCGCATTATCTCTTGCCTCGTCACTAGGCTTCTATGGTCATCTCTTTGTAGGTGCGTCAGCAGGTAAAGACCCGTTCTATGACACAGAGATTGTTCCGCGCAGCAAGCAAGACTTACACCGAGAGATGCAATATACTGATAGAACACCAGAGATATACAAGAGAATACCTAAGTCAGTTTATCGTAGTGGGTTTGCCGAGTTTGCCAATCTATCCCCAGCGATGATGGACTACTACTCAACCGTGTTTGGCTCAATGCCAGAGGCAATAATAAAGGGAATTGATATGATATACAACGTCAAGAGAGGAAAGCAAGTAAGTGTAACTGATACTCCTCACGAGACACTAACCGAAATACCAGTTATCAGAAGATTTATGAGACAGAGAATAACTGCTGCAACTGATGAAGAAAAGAAGTTAATCCGTGAGATAGAGAAAGATGTTAAAACTGAAAGAGCAGTTTTTACCGAAAGAGCAAAAGAGATTGTGATGAATCTTAGAATACTTAAAACTGCTACAGAGCGACGCAATTATCTTAATATGCTTGGAGATGAACTAACACCCGAAATGATGGAAGCTATAGCTGAAAGGGCAAAAGTAGTTGAGAGTGTTCAGGGACTATCATCTGTTCAAGATGTTGACACTAGGGTTGAGGTTATCACATACTACATAGAGCGAATGAAACAGAGGGGAGCTTCCAATACAGAAATCGCCGAATACTTACAAGAATTAATCGACAAAAATGTATTAACAGAAGAAGCGGCAAGAAGACTTAACGATAAGCTACAATACATACTATGAACTACACCGACATAACAGCACTAGGAGCAATCGTCATCGTTGTAACCCTTATGATTAAGGAGATATTTGCGTGGCTCAAAACCCGTAACGGTGAAGCAATACTGGACAAGACCAACCGTGAGTTGTTAGACGAATTAAAGTTGATGAATAGCAACCACCTTCACGAGATTACCGAAGCCATAAGAGACGGCGACAGGGACATCGTCCAAGCAATCAACAATGGCAACGCAAGGATGATTGAGCTACTGGGTGAGATTAAGGGCAGATTAAAATAATGGTCTGTGCATAAACTGCACATACCAGTTGTGGATAACTGCTCTTGACTTTTCCAAACCATATAAGTTAGAATATGATTAGGTCATATTCAGAGATAATAACTAAACTTTGAATATATTTAAATAAGTTTAAATAAACTATGAAGAAACACGGACACCCAAAGTTCTACCAAATCTTAGAAGAGATGGCTCAACTCCACTCGGACAAGAACCACGATTACGCAGAGAGTGATAGACCGTTGGGTAACTTTGAAAGAGTAGCCGATTTAGTTGATAAGTATAATTTAAGAACAGCACCGATAGACACCAAAGTATTGGTGGCTATTTTTTATATGCTCAAACAATTTGATTGTTTTATGAATGCGATTGGGACTGGCAAAGAGATGAAAGTGGAAGGGTTGGCTGAAAGACTGCGAGACATTGAGGTCTATTCGGTGTTGATTGAGATACTGCTGGGGGAAAGTAAATAAGAGTTCTTTCAAATAGACAATTATTCAGGAGGTGAAATAATGGCAAAAGTATATTTAATTGATATGGACGGAACACTTACCAAGAATGTCTGTTGGACAGAAGAAGAGTGTCTGAATGCCGAGCCAAGTCAAGAGGTGATTGATAAGGTTAATTCGCTGGCTGGTCGTTACTGGATAATAATTTGGACTGCGAGGCAAGATGAGTTAATTCCTGCGACAATCAAATGGCTGCGAAAACATAATGTCTATTACCACGCAATCTCTAATATTAAGATACCTGCGGGAGTGGGCTATGTTGATGACCACGCAATAACAATAAATGATTTCTTAAAAGGAGGTGAAAGAAGGTGAAACAATATCCAAATACGGAAGTTGTAAACGGCAGGCACATTTGTCCTATCTGTCAGCAAGACTTTGCTTTCAGAAGTGGCTTCAGAAGACACTATAACAATGTTCATAGGGACACTGGAGACGCCGTAGGAGGCACAGAAAGGGGTCTGGGAGGCGAGATTGACACAAAGATGACCTCCATACCCTTAAAGTCTAAAACAAAGGCGGAAAAGGAAAAAGAGCTTCTTCGAAACATTAAGGACATCGCCCAAGAAGTAGTCCAAGTGTTGCCGAAATTGCAACGGTTGACTCCTCCCATAATCAAGAAAGGACAGCTGGCAAATGAGACTTGGGTATTACTTTTTTCAGACCTGCATCTTGGACAATTGGTGAGAGCGATAGAGGTCGGAGGATTGTCAGAATACAGCCCCGCTATCGCCAAAGAAAGAGTAGAGGGATTAGCCCAAACGATTATCAGGGTAAGGGAATATCATCCTAACAAGCCGAAGGAACTGGTCATTGCTTGCCTTGGAGATATGGTTGACGGCTCAATTATGCGAGGTAATCAGCAATCTAACATTGAGTTCGGGGTAGTAAAGCAGGTGATTGAAGGGGTGGAATTGGTATCAGATTTTATTGTATTGTTGTCGGGACACTTTGAGAAGATTAGATTTTATGGAGTGTATGGCAACCACGGCAGATTGACTCGTAGCCCGACCGATGCCCCACCGCAAGAGAACTTTGATTTGATGCTTTATCATTTTGTCCAGCAACGATTCAAAGGTGTTAAGGGGGTATCGATTGAATACACCGAGGCACAGCATATGATTGTCAGGGTGGAAAATCATAATTTATGGTTGGAACACGGAGATACTGTTAGGGGCTGGGCAGGGTATCCCTATTACGGAGCTGACAGAGAGCGGAATAACATCACGGCAATGTTGAATCTCTTTAATGAAAAGGCAGACTATATGTTAATAGCCCACCACCACAGACTATCCTACTTCAACAACATCATTGCCAATGGTGCTTTTCCTGGAGGGGACTTGTATTCAGTAGGAAGATTGCGTAGAATGAATATGCCCGAGCAAACATTATGTGCGTTTCACAAAAGACACGGGTTGGTATGGTTGAGACCAATTCAGTTGGCTGACCCGAGCGAGATGACAGTCAAGATTTATGAATAATTGTTTTACAAGGGGCAATGGAAAAGGTCGCCGACCTATTCGGCATATAAATTAAAGTCCATTTGCCCCCTTTTGTTTAATAAAAATATTATAATAAACAAAACTATGGAAATAACCAAAGAGAAAGGTCAGTTAGTAATCAGAGTCCCCTTAAAAAAGAGAAGGTTCAATCCTTACAATGATTGTTTTACTGGGAATGGGGATGTTGGGGAGATGGATAATGTTATAGCTGTCTATGAAAGTGATACCTGTAATGGTCTTACCTACGCAATTGATATGGGCTACAAGGGGAAAGACGACCAATTTACCGACTACTTTTTAAGGACTGATATGGGTATAAAGGACTTTGAAAAGCTTGTTAAAGAGTTGGAATTATCAATAGTTTATTATCAAGAATAATGAAAAAATATAGATTAATTCGAAAAGAAGTTGATGCAATACAATTCACAGGAGATAATTTAGATGAAATTAGGAAGTGGCTTGAAGTGGCTTGCTGATGTGATAATAGCTGATTTAGGTGGAGTATTTGCTCTTAGGGGTCTCGATGGATACACCTTAGAAAAGGGTAACTACATTGTTGTAAAGGGAGGGGGTCATTACAACATAGACCTGATTATTATGCAAGAACAAGACTTTGAGGGAACATATGAGAAGGTATATATTAAATAATAAATAGCAGATGAAAATAGTAATTCTCACAAATCAACGCAAGAAGTTAGAGAAGGCACTTCAAGAGTTCAAGAAGTCCCAGATAGGCGGCGACATAGAAATCAGAGACTACTTTTTCACTGCTATTGGTAGAGAAGCTTATACTCCAACCTACCCAGATAAGTTCGGTATTAAGCGAAGCTACATTGATATGTTGTCTTATATGTATGCTTACGCCGATGTGATTGTAGTTCACTATCCAGAGTTTAAAGTCCAAGGAGCAGGTGGGTGGCACAGCGTTGTAAATAGTAGAAGTGTCATTCAGATATACGACCAAGGCGATGTTAGGGCTTCTCTTACGGGAGAGTTTGAGTATTGGTTTGCCGAATTATTGACCCACGAATTATGTCATCACCTCTACCGACAGCACGGATTGAAAGACAATACTCACGAGTGGCACTACGATAAGAAGAGTCTGCTTGGAGCGGTAGATGAGATTAAGATTCACTTGAAAAAGAAAGTTGGTCTTATGGAGGAGATAGTTAGATTGACCCGCAAGGCAATATCTTTATTGGGTGCAAAGATTGACCCACCGCAAGAAGAGATAGTAAAAAAAAACTACATTAAGGAATGGGCATTGGCTATTCAAGAGTATGAAGGTTGGAAAGAAGGTTCGCTTACTTTCAGACACAACAACCCAGGGGCTTTACGTTGGAGTAAATATCAGATAGACCACAAGAATGGATTTTCAGTGTTCGCTTCTTACGAGGATGGATTCAGGGCATTGGAGTTTCAGTTAAAGATTGCGACAAATGGACAGAGCAGTGTTTACTTTCCAGACGATACTTTGCTACAATTCTTTGAGAAGTACGCTCCGTCGTCGGACAACAACAATCCAAAAGCTTACGCTCAATTCGTGGCAAATAAGTTGGGTGTAGGAATTGATATAAAAATAAAGGAGTTGGTATGAATAGGTCAGTCTATGTTGGTTGGGGCAAGAAAGATAAGTCTGGGGATAGAGACGAGAACAATACAAGGTTAGAAGACGCAGTTAAGTTGGTAGAATACATCAAGTCCCTGATACCAACCAATAGAATAATCTGGTGTCCATTTGATACCGATGATAGCAGCATCGTCATAGCATTAAAGAGAGAGGGGTATCAAGTGGTAAACACACATATTGATACTGGGGGAGACTTCTTTGAAACCGAAGTAGAGTGTAGTTGTATAATAAGTAACCCGCCATTTCAGAACCGCACCAAGATATTTAAAAGATTGTATTCTTTTAATAAGCCATTCATAATGTTACAGCCGACCCAAGCATTTAACAACCAAGCTTATGTCCAAATGCTTATAGAGAACAACGAACACATTGGATTCTTATGCCCCGAAGAAAGAATGAGATTCATATCCGACGGAAAGCTAAGACCAAGGGACACGGCATTTTATTCTTTCTGGCATTGTTATAAAATAGGAATTAAAGGTTTTATGAAATTATGATTTACCAAATAATCTTCAACATACAAGTATGAACAATTCAATACTTTACAGAGTAAGATGCTTTGTAAAAAACTTCTTCCGTGGAATAAAGTATCGCCGCCAACGAGCCAGAAGAGGTTATTCTGATAGAGATTTGTGGGATATTGGAGAATACTTGTCAACCATAGTTCCACCAATGATGAGAGACCTTAAGGACAATGGTTCAGGTTACCCTGTCAAAATTGGGTCAAGAAAGAAATGGGAAGAGATATTGGAAGATATTGCTAAAGGGTTTGAGGCTCAATTAAAACTTAAAGTGAATTATAGTAAGCGCTACAACGAAAATGGCAAGGAGCTTGAAGAGCTATTGAAAACCAAAGACAAAGGGTTAAAATTATTCATAAAGTATTTAGGTGCTTTTTGGAGTTAAAGGTCGATTACTAACCAACATAAATAATATGTCATTTGATGTAAGAACAGGATTGAATACAAAAGACCTTGAAGGGTTCGATGAGGAGGAGGAAGAGGAAGAAGAGTTAGACCTCGACGACGAAGACGAGGACTTTGATTAGTAGTTAAGTATAAGTTATGAGTTATCTAAAAAAGATACAAAGCAGGAAGTTTCAGCTGGCATTAGGGGCAATACTAACGTCTATCGGTATGGCACTTCAAGGACAACTAGACTGGACACAAGCAATTGTTGCAATAGTTATTACAGCTCTTGCTTACATAGGAGTAGAGGGTGCAATAGATGTTGCTTATGCCAAAAAGGAGAGTTAATGCTCTCCTCGGGGAGGGGCTTTTTCATAGTTTTTTAACCCTCTCCGAGAAGGATATTAACTGGTCGGGGGTTAAGCACTGTTTCTGATATGACTTGATTTATTGCCCCGAATAGTGTAGTATGTGGGTATGATAGACCCGAAAAAAGTAACCGCAAGATTGATAAAAATATCAACAGAGTATCCTTCTTTGTTTTGCGTAGAGGGAAACAAGAATAAGCCCGACAAGTGTAGGGAGTATCTATTTCTCAACGCATTAAGAAAGGCATACGAGTTCGGTAGAGCTACAGAAAAAGAGATTACAAAATAATCTTGTTATCTGAAACGAAACTTACAATTGGTCATCTTGACTTTTATGGCTCTTGTTTCAGTCCATACACCAGGAGTCAAGGAGGAAAAGGCGCCCATATATATTCAGTCGTTAGATAGTATTCCGATGATGTGCGACAATACATTGTTGCCGATAGCAGACCCTAACAGTATTATAGTTGAACCAAAGATTGAACCCAGAGTAACTGGGATTAAGCTGTTTGATTACGATGATTTGATTGATAAGTATGACTGGGACAGTCGTCTTATGAAGGCAATCTTTTATGCCGAGAGTCAGCTAAAACCCAATGCCGTAAACGCCAAAGACAGACACAAAGGTTGCTCTGGAAGTTATGGGATAGCCCAGATAGGTTGCGTCTGGTTCGGCAAGCACGGTCTTAATTGGGACAATTGGAATGACCCAGAAACCAACATCAGAGTTGCTTATGAGATATACAAAGAGCAAGGACTCAATGCTTGGTCGGTTTATAGAAATGGGAGTTATTTAAAGTATTATTAAAAAATAATTAAAGAGAGTTATTATTTAGCCACAAGGCAATTCAACCCCTTCTATTCGCCAAGCAGAACTCTTCTAAAAACAGAAGATGAAATAATAGACTTTGTTAAAAACAACCTACCGAATGGCAAGGTGGGTATTTTACTTTCTTCTGGTAGGGATAGTTGCTCTCTTGCCGCAATGTTGCCGAAAGATACTATTGCTTATACGGTCAAGTTTCTGGAAAAAGGAATAGCAGATGAAAGTCCTTTCGCAAAAAAGATAGCTGACCGATTGGGGATAAGACACAAAACAGTTATTGTTACCAAAGAAGACTACGACAAATACACTGATGAACTTATTAAGTTTAAGGGGGAGCCGCTACTTCCAATAGAGCCAACGATTTATAAATTAGCACTTGCGGCGAAAGAAGACGGAATAGAAGTATTGGCAACGGGGACACTATCAAGCGGCAAGTTCAGTTGTCACATCAAGGCAGCAGAAAAGTATAAAAAGGACGGCAACATTGATCAACTGATTAAGGGGAATAACGGACACTACAACCCAACCGACTATCTTAAAGGGGGCATTCCTTTTAGGCAATTATTCGGCAAATACATAACCAAAAATGTCAATGGAAATGAAACAATGGATGCCGAAAGGTTTATAGATGAAATAAGTTTTGGTAACTATTGGGGTGATTACTATCCAATTTCAGCAGCAGGACTTATCCCCTATATCCCATACGCTACAATTGATTATGCGGTTGATAGAGATAAGTATTTAGAAGACAGAAAATATCCTATTCTGAACCTCTATAAAAGATTTTATGGTGAAGACCCAAAAAAGAAGATAGCATTTGAAAGACCGCTTCGCATATGGTTAAAAGATTACAAGCCAACGCACAAAAACTTTATTAAAAATATAAACATAGACAATCTTTCTGGCAGCGGGAGGTGGTTATTTTATTGCCTTGAAAGATATTGGGATTTGTATAAATGAGGGTAATAATTATGGCTGCTGGTCGTGGCACAAGGTGGAATAACTATTTAGGTGTCCCGAAACAGCTTGCCAAAATAGACGGAGAGCCGATACTTTATCGCACAATAAGATTGCTGAAAGAGAATGGTATAACTGATATTGCTGTTACTGTTTCTGAAAAGAATTGCTTTGGAGATTTGCTGGGAGCAAAAGAGATTGTCGGCAAATCAGAATTAGAACTTGATAGATTTAAGAATGCCGAAAAGAATAACCCAGATGTTATCTTGTATGGAGATGTCTTTTATACTGAAAAGGCAATTAAAACTATTCTATCCACAGAGTGCGATAAGACTATCTTCTTTGGAAGAAGTGGCAATAACTTACTAACTGGCAAAAAGCACGGAGAATTACTGGCTGTAAAAACAGATAAAGCCTTCTTTAAAAAGGTAAACGAACTCTATGAGATAGCTCCGAGTATGAGTAGATGTATCGGCTGGGAATTATATAACTACGTTGTTTATGGGGAAGCTCATAGATTTTCCCCGCAAAAAAAGATGAAAGAAAAGGGAATGCTTAAGGATTTCATAGAGATAAACGATTGGACTGATGACTTTGATTATCCAATAGACTATGATAACTTCATTGAGAGATACGAAGGAGCTCACATAGTGCACAGTGTGAGCGAGAATAGGAAAGGTCCCTTCTCGGCGATAAGAGCTCAGATGCACGGCTCTTCTCTGCAGGGATAGTTGAGAAGGTCAATATCACCCAATCGCATAGTGCTACGGTTAGCGACGAGAGTTCTTAGCGGAGCTCTCGTTGTTATAAATAAAAGAGTCGGCTTTCACCGACCCTCTTACGAGCGAGGACACCCCACTCCGATTTTTAGTATAGCAGATGTGAGTTGATTGTCAATATCATAATGTTATAATCAATCTATGACAGAAGAACAAAACACAAAAAATATGATGAGCTGTCCTCGTTATAAGGGATGCTCTATCCCCAAGTGCCCGTTGGATTTCTGGGCAAGTGAGAGGATAGAGAAAAAAGATGATAGCATCTGTGCCAACTGGAGATATCTTGGGAGAATTAGGCAGCCCAGAATGGTTGGGAAACGCAATCAAAAACTCAAGAAATTGATAACAGATATTGAGAAGAAAAGACAGAATAGGAACACTGGTCAAAAAGGAGTGATAAAAGGGCAAAGACGATACTAACTGCCAAAAAGGCACCAAAACGGCTGTAAGGGGGTGTTTTGTGGCTCTGGTGGCATTTTAATAACAGAGTTGGGAGTAGATTAAAAGCATTTATATTAGCAACCTTGTATTATTTGACACAAAAACCAAAATATGCTAATAACAAAATTATGAGAAAAACATTTTTAATGCTGATGCTTCCATTGGCAATTCCTCTCTGGGTTGTAGGTGGGAGTAAAACAGTTACAATTACGGAAGAGATTACGAAAGAGGTTGTGGAAGAGGTTGTGGAAGTTACAAGAGAGAGACCCATTTTTATGAATTGGAATCAAATAAATTGGAACCAAATAAATTGGAACCAAAAGACAACCCCTGATTCATCTGTAAGCGCTCCAAGGTTGTTAGCACTAAAATTATCAGCACTAAAATTGTCAGCACCACGAGCAGTGCAATAATATATTTGACTTATTTTTTTATAAATGTATTATGTATTCATATTGAAAATAAAATGACAACCTCACAAAATAGTATTGACCCCAGAAGAGCTGTGTTGCATGTGTTGCAACTGCGACATTGCTCTTCTTGCGTTAATAACTGGCGGGGCAGGTTGGCGGACCTCAGAGCCTCCCGCTGGATGCCGAATTAAATCTGGGGATGATGCGTGTCGAGGACACATACCGAATAACTCACTTTGATTAATTTAATCAATTTGGGTTAATTATCCGAGATGGCAATACAACCAACCTTAAGTTTTAAATCACCCTTAGGTTGGGAATGAGCAAGGAAGCGGGGGTGTGGGATGAAGCCAAAAGCTGACCATCTACCTGCGGACAGAAGGGTGAGAGATGTTCCGAGAGACAACGGATTAAAACATCTTAAACAATGCAACCTTCATAGGCTTTAGGTCTCCGAGCACGCCCGAATATAGCGGTGGGTTTCGGGAAGGTAAGAACGGAGCGGAACGGTTGTTTAGATTTTTAAAAAAATATAGAAAAAATATAAAAAAATTATAAAAAAAACTATAAAAGAAAATAATATAATTAGTTACGATTACGAGAAAAAAGAAGAAGACGAAGATTATCCTATAAAATATTTAAAAGCAATTGATGATAATAAGCTTTTAATAGTTTATAAAAGTGTTAATTTCCAAGAAAAAAAGCGAGTAATAGTTGAAGGAAAAATAAATCTTGCGAAACTGACTGAAAAGGTTACAAGCAGGATGAATACATTAATTTAATTCTGACTTAATTCTGATTTAATTCTGACTCAATTCTATTGACTTTTTTTAAAGGATAATATATAATGTCATTGGTCGCTTCATAGTCCCCATAGTCCCCCTATGTCGCCCCAGTATTAACGCAAAGAGAGTGGATAAAACCGCTCTCTTTTTTTATGGGCTTGACAAGAAAAACAATATATGATAGTATTAAAAAAGATTAAAACAATATGAGTGGATTCACAAAACAACATTGGCAAAATCTCAAAGACAAGGGACTATTCTCTCAATATTCAGATTACGAGCATTGGAAAAAAGGAAGCAGGGATATAGAGGAAGGTGAAGAAGACTACTGGGCAAAAAGAGTCAAAGCAAAAGAAATAAGAGAAGAGACAGAATCTGAAGCACAGGAGAGATTAAGAGACATAAAAGAAAAGAACGAACCAATCGACTTAAGGGAAATACCTTTTTAATTTAATAAAACTAT
>JBMNTA010000021.1:0-20473 GCA_050945495.1 Saccharofermentanales bacterium | reverse complement strand
GTCGGGCCACAGACACTCCTCAAAATATAATTCCGTGTAGGCCAATTCCCACAGCAAAAAATTAGAAAGCCGACGCTCGCCGCCGGTTCGGATCATCAGGTCGGGCGGCGGGACGTCCGGCAAATACAAATAACGGGCAAACGTCCGTTCGTCCAATTGTTCGGGGTCGAGGGCGCCTTGCGCGACAGCGTCGGCCACCCGTCGCGCGGCATGAACCATTTCGCGATGACCGCCGTAATTGAACGCGATGATCAGCTGAAGCGTCGTCCGATCGCGCGACGTCGTCTCGGCGTCGTCGATCAGCTCGATGAGCGACGGGGACAATCCCTCCCGATCGCCCATGAATCGGATGCGGACGCCCTCCCGGGCCATCTCGCGGTCGTATTTCTTGAAATAGTGCGGCACCATCCGCATCAGCTGACGGACTTCTTTTTCGGGGCGCCGCCAATTTTCGGTGGAGAACGCATAGACCGTCACGTACGGGATGTTGCGCTCGATGGCGAGCCGGCACAAGGCGTGCAAATTGTCGGATCCGGCGCGGTGACCCCACTCGCGCGGTTGACCGCGTCGTTTCGCCCAACGCCCGTTGCCGTCCATGATGACGGCGAGGTGCCGAATCACGCCGGTGCCGTCACCGTCCGCCCGCATGCTGTCCTCCCGTTGCATCGCCGATTCGACGATCAGAATTCCATCAGTTCATCCGTCTTGCGCTCCACGACATCGTCCACTTTGTCGATGTACGTGTTGGTCAAGGTTTGGACCTCTTCCGTCATGCTGTAGCAGATGTCTTCCGAGATCTCTTTTTGTTTTTCCAAATCTTTCAAATGATCGTTCGCTTCGCGGCGAATGTTGCGAATCGAGACCTTCGCTTCTTCGCCCTTCTTCGAAACTTCGCGCGTCAGATCGTGACGGCGTTCTTCCGTCAACGACGGGAAGACGAGCCTCAGACAGCGCCCGTCGTTCACCGGGTTGATGCCGAGATCGCTCATTTGAATGGCGCGCTCGATGTCCTTCAAAAGGTTCGTGTCCCACGGGGTCACGACCAGCATCTTCGCCTCCGGCACCTGGACGGTGGCCACCTGTTGAATCGGGGTGGGCACGCCGTAATACGGCACCGTGATCGGGTCGAGCACGTGCGGATTGGCGCGACCGGCACGAATCGTGCGCAAATCGGCTTCCAAAACTTGAATGGTTTTTGCCATTCTATCCTCAAACTTTTTCATGGTTTGTTCGTGAATATCCATGGCCATGGTGAACGGTTCCTCCTTATTGAGTGTTCCTTATGACGTCATTCTATCAAAATCATCGCCCGCGGACGACCGAGCCGATGGCATCGCCCTCGGCCGCGCGACGAATGTTGTCGAGGTCGTCGGCGTTAAAGACGACCAGTGTCAGACCGAAATCGCGACACAGGGCGGCCGCCGTCGCGTCCATCACGCCGAGTTGGTGCGTCAGCACATCGTCGAACGTGAGCTCCTTCAAAAGCTTCGCGTCGGGATGTTCGTCGGGGTTGCGGTCGTATACCCCGTCCACGAGCGTCGTCATCAAAATGGCATCGGCGCCGATCTCGGCGGCCCGAAGCGCCGCCGCGGAGTCGGTCGAAAAGAACGGATTGCCCGTGCCGCCGCCGAAGATCACGACCGCCCCTTCCTCGAGGTAGCGCCGTGCGACGCGACCGTTCATCGCTTCGCCCACCGTGGGCATGGGCACCGCCGTCATCAGACGTTGCGGGATGCCGCGGCGATCCAGCGCGTCGGCCAGCGCCAGCGAGTTCATGACGGTCGCGAGCATGCCGATTTGATCGGCCGCCACGCGATCCATGGCGCCGCTCGAACGGCCGCGCCAGAAATTGCCGCCGCCGATCACGACGCCCACTTCGTGCCCGTCCTCCACCAGACCGCCGATGACGTCGGCATGGCGATCGAGCGTGTCGCCGTCCAAGCCGAACGATGATCCGCCCGCCAGCGATTGCCCCGAAAGCTTGAGTAATATACGTCGGTATCCCATAAGACCCCCTTTGCGCCGTCGGCACAACATGATTTTAGAGATAAAAAAGAGGGCGACGGGCGCCCTCTTTCATCTTCCGTGTTCGATTACTTTTTGAGCTGAGCGGCCACTTCCTCGGCAAAGTCCTCATTGCGCTTCTCGAGGCCCTCACCCATCTCATACCGGGTGAATCGGCGGACCTTGATGTTTTCGCCGATCTTGCCGATAAACTCTTGGACGTGTTGCCCGCACGTTTTGCTGTCGTCGCGGATGAAGTCTTGTTCCATCAGGCAGTATTCGCCGTAGAACTTGTCAATGCGGCCTTCCACGATGCGCTCAACGATCTTTTCGGGTTTGCCCTCTTTGAGCGCCTGGTTGCGGATGATCTCTTTTTCGTGCTCGATAACCTCTTCCGGAACATCTTCACGGCTGACGTACAAGGGCTTCATCGCGGCCACTTGCAGCGCCAAATCGTGCACGAGCTGTTGGAAATCTTCGTTCTTTGCGGCGAAGTCGGTCTCAATGTTGACTTCGATCAAAACGCCCACACGACCGCCGTCGTGAATGTAGGCGTCGACGATGCCTTCCGCGGCGATGCGGCCCGCTTTTTTCTCGGCCGTGGCAAGATCGTTCTCACGCAGCCATTTAATGGCTTTGTCGACATCGCCTTCCGATGCGACCAGCGCCTTTTTGCAGTCCATCATGCCGGCGCCCGTCATCTCTCTCAAGTCTTTTACCATTTTTGCGGTGACGTTCATATTCCTTAACCTCCAAGTTCCGCCTCACGCGGGTATTCATGCATGTTTGTCCAGTCGCGGTGTGCGTTTACGCCGTCGGCGCTTCCTCGAGCGCTTCTTCGACGTCTTCTTCGTCTTCGGCATCTTCGGCGACGATCTCACCGCCGCCCGACGCTTCCATCTCAAAGCCTTCTCGGCCTTCGATGACGGCGTTGGCGATGATGCCCGTGATCAACTTGATCGCACGGATGGCGTCATCGTTGCCGGGGATGATGAAGTCGACTTCTTCCGGATCGCAGTTCGTATCGACGATCGCGACGATCGGGATGTTCAGACGACGGGCTTCCGCCACGGCGATGTGCTCTTTTTTCGTGTCGACGACAAAGACGCACGACGGCAGTTGACGCATCTCGGCGATGCCGCCCAAGTTGCGTTCGAGTTTATCGAGCTCCAGGCGCAACGTCGCGACTTCTTTTTTCGGCAAATTCTGCCAGACGCCGCTTTCGGAATCTTCACGCAACGCATGCAGGCGCTCGATGCGCTTGTTGATGGTTTGGAAGTTGGTGAGCGTGCCGCCCAGCCAACGGTTGTTGACGTAGTGCATGCCGCAGCGCGTGGCCTCCTCACGAATCGTGTCTTGCGCCTGCTTCTTCGTGCCGACAAACAGCACGGAACCGCCGCGCGAAGCGATCTCGTTGACGAATTGGTACGCGACCTCGATCTTGCGGATCGTTTTCTGCAGATCGATGATGTAGATCCCGTTGCGTTCCGTAAAGATATACGGCGCCATTTTCGGGTTCCAGCGACGTGTTTGGTGGCCGAAATGTACGCCACCCTCGAGTAATTGTTTCATGGAAACGACAGCCATAGAATCCTCCTGTTTTGTCCTCCGGAGCGTCAGATCCCCCCACATTCGGGCAACAGGAATAACGCTCCGTGCGTTTTCCTCGCCGATGATAGCACATCCCCCGCCGGGGTGCAAATAAACGGTGTCTCGGCGGCGTGCGCGCGTGTTATAGTATGAAGGTATCAACCGCATTGCCAGCGAGCATGATTCATCAACCGAGGAGGAACTCATTTCATGTTATCCAATTCGCTTCTCAAATTCGCCGCAACCCACGACTGGAACACCTGCAACGGTGACGAGTACGTATTCGGCGACGTCAACGGATATACCTTCACCGCCAAAACCGACGACATTCTGACGTCATTTTTCTTTTCCGTGGCGGGCATCGCACCGGAAAATTTAATCGAATTCGCCACCTGGCTGGAGTCGAAGCGCTTTCCCCTGACCGTCATCGACTATGAGATGACGGACAACTTCATGGCCATCCGCGTCAAGGATACGGCGTTCTCGGGCACGGCCCGACAAATGCATCAATTCCTGCAAACATTGACCGAACGGCTCAAAAGCCTCGAAGTCGATCCCGAGGCGTGCGCGATCTGCGGGCTGCCCGCCGATCAAAAGGCCCTGTACGTCGGCTTGTATTGCCACGTGCACGAAGATTGCATCGAGACCGAAGGCGTCGATTTCACCGCCGCGTACAACGACGATGCGGCCGATGACGAAGACGAAGAGCTCGTCTTGCTGGACGATGAGGGCTTCCATGCCGACGACGTCGGCGTGGTCGGCGAAGCGCGTCTGGCGACCATGGCCGCGACGTTTGACGACGATCGCGAAGCCTTCTTGGAGGACCTGGGGCAATTGTGCGCCATTCCGTCCGTCAACGGTCCCGCCGAAGACGATGCCCCGTTCGGCATCGAACCGAAACGCGCCCTCGACCATTTCTTGGCGATGGGCGAACGCATGGGCTTCCGCGTGCAAAACGTCGACAACGTCGCCGGGTACGTGGAGATGGGCGAAGGCGACGAGATGGTCGCCTGTGTCTGCCACCTGGACGTCGTCCCCGCCGGCAGCGGTTGGGATTCCGATCCGTTTTTGATGGAAATCGTCAACGACACCGTCATCGCACGCGGCGTCAATGACGACAAAGGGCCCGCCGTGGCGGCCCTCTACGCCATGAAGGCGCTGAAAGACGATCCGACGTTCCGCCCGAAACGCCGCATCCGCCTGATCGTCGGCACCAACGAAGAGTTGGGCAGCCGATGCATGGCCCGTTACCGCGAGACCGAAGAGATCCCCGTCGCCGGATTCACCGCCGATGCCGTCTTCCCCGCCATTTACGCGGAAAAAGGCATCGTCACCGTGACGCTCTCGTTGCCGCGCGCCGAGGACGACGCGATCCTCGAAGCGCACGCCGGCGATGCGGCCAACATGGTGCCCGGCCTTTGCGTCGTGACTCTGAAAGACGGCACGGAACGCGAAAGCCACGGCGACATCGCCCACGGCAGCACGCCGGAGCTCGGCCACAACGCCATTTCCGAAGCGCTGGACGGCCTCTTCGACGACGAAGATGACGCGGACGACACCGACGCACACGATGCCTTTGTCACGTTCTACAACGACGTCATCGGCTGGGAACTTGACGGCCGTTCGCTCGGCATCGCCTACGACGATGCGACCGGGGCGACCACCGTCAATGCCGGCATCCTGAACATCGACGACGCGACGGCGAGTGTGACGCTCAACATCCGATATCCCGTCACCATGGAGTACGCCGACTTGCAAGCATCGCTTGAAGCGCACGTGGAACCTTACGGCGTCGACGTCGACTGGGTCAGTCATCAGCCGCCGCTCCACATCGAGCGGAATTCGCCCCTGATCGAGACGCTGATGGAGGTCTACCGCGACCTCACGGAAACGGACGGCGAGGCCATTGCGACCGGCGGCGGCACGTATGCCCGCGCGCTTCCGAACATCTGCGCCTTCGGCCCGGCATTCCCCGAGGATCCCGACGTCGCCCACCAGGCGAACGAATGGGCCTCGATCGACGGACTCTTGGCGGGGGCCGCCCTCTACGGGGAGGCGCTGCGACGGTTGGCCGGCGACGCGACCGAACCGTCCGACGCATAATCCTCTTTTGCGCCAAAGAAAAACGGCGCCCGCCGCGTGCGAGCGCCGTTTTTGGTTGCATCCGATACGGGCGAACGGTCTAGCGGCGGTTCACCCAGTCTTCGTATTTGTCGAGCGCGCGGGCAATGACCTTCTTCGCGGATTCGGCCGAGTGAATTTTCGTCAAGGCCGTCCCCTTCCCTTCGAGTTCTTTGTACACGCTGAAAAAGTGCTGCATCTCCGTCAACATGTGTTCGGGCAAATCTTCCAAATCCTGCCAACTGCGCATCTGCGGATCGCCCAACGGAATGGCGATGATCTTTTCGTCCTGTCGATTGTCGTCGATCATCGAGAAAGCCCCGATGGGATAACATTCGACCAACGCCAACGGCGACAGGCTTTCGGTGGTCAGCACGAGCACGTCCAACGCATCGCCGTCTTCCGACAACGTGCGCGGAATAAATCCGTAGTTCGCGGGATAGTGCGTGGACGTATATAAGATACGGTCCAGACGGAGCATGCCCGTCTGTTCATCAAATTCATACTTTTGCTTGCTGCCGCGCGGTATTTCAATGACGGCATAAAACTGATCTTTGGTGATCCAATCTTTCGGAATCATATTCCAACGAAACATGTGCCAAAGCCTCCTGTGGGGTTCTTGGGTTCATTCTACACGAAAGGGGGACGTCCTTTCACGGAGAGAAAAAGAGACGACGGGCACGCCCGTCGTCTCGAAACGTCTCCGATGACGGTGACCGTTATTCGGCGGGTTCCGCCTCCGGGGTCGCCGCTTCCGTCTCAACGGGCGCTTCTTCGGCCGGCGCTTCCTCGTCCGCTTCGGCGGCCGGCTCGGGCTCGGGTTCGGGCTCGGGCGCGGGTTCCGCGTCTTCGGTCTCTTCACCGCGCTCGGCTTCTTGCAGTTCGTCGCGCAGGGCGGCCATGCGATCCATCAGATCGGAGCCGTCCTTGGAATCGGTCGAAAATTCGGCCATGTCGGAGATCGACGACGTCGCTTGGTTGTCGACGTAGCTTGTCGGCAAACCGTCGTTGTCATCGCGGCGACGACGATTGCGTCGACGGGCCGCGCGATTCTCCCTCGCCTGCTGCTGTTGCTGCACGAGTTCCGAATCGGGATCCGGGTTGATCGGCTCCACTTCGCGGATGCTCACGCTGATGCGGCGTGCCTCATCGGACACTTCCACCACACGGGCGTCGACTTCCATGCCTTCGACGAGCACATCGCTCGGCGTCTTCAGGCGGTAATCGGAGATCTGCGACACGTGGCACAGGGCATCCACATCCGGCGCGATGTTGATGAACGCACCGAACGGGAACATCCGAACCACGACGCCGCGCACAATGGCGCCCACGGGGAAGCGAGCTTCGATGTCGCGATACGGGTCGTCCTCTTTGCGGCGATACCCGAGCGAAATGCGCTTGCGCTCGCGTTCAAAGTCTTTCACGAATACGTTGACTTTGTCACCCACCGACAAAACTTCGGAGGGGTGACGGATGCGGCGCCAAGACAATTCACTGATATGAATCAAACCATCCACCCCGCCGATGTCGACAAACGCGCCGAAGTTCGTCAAGTTGCGGACGATGCCTTCGTACTCGTTGCCCACCTCGATCGTCTCCCAGATCTCGCGTTCGCTGGCCTTGCGCTCACGCTGCAAGAGCGAGCGACGCGAACCGGACACGCGAATGCGGCGGCGGTTCGGATCAAATTGCGTAATTAAGATGTCAAACGTTTGATCGCGATAGGGCTCGAGATCTTCCACGCGCGACAGTTCCAATTGTGTGCGGTGAATGTAGATATCGATGCTCCCATAGCGAGCGATGACGCCATCACGTACCACGTTGACGACTTTCACCGTCACAGGCGTCTTCTCATCGTATGCCTTTTGCAATTCCTCTTTGTGCTTCAACGTCTCCACGTAGCCGGTCGACAACATAATGTCTTTGCCGGCATCCGAGTTGCGAATGCTGCGTACGTAGACGTCGACTTCTTGGTGATTCTTGACAGCCTCATCCAAATCGTATTCAGGGTTTCTCAAAAGCTCGCGGAGAGGAACTTTTCCCTCTGATTTGTCTTTGACGTCCACGTAAACGTAGTCGTCGTCATAACGTACAATGCGTCCGCGAACAATGCTCCTTGGTTGAAGCTCCGGAATGCTATCGACATAATCCTCAAAATTTACGTCGACGGTTTCCTCCGGCTTCGTCATGCCTTCGTTTGTTGTCATTCTGTAGATAACCTCCCTGATCATCTCGTTTGGTGTTGAGGCTCCGGTCGTCACACCGACACGAATCGGCTCGGCCGCGCCGAGTCCTTGAATGGCGTCGACCTCCTCCGGATTCGATATCCGGTATGTCGCTTGACACGCTTCACGACACACGTCCACGAGCTTGGCAGTATTGGAACTCGTACGACTGCCGAGCACGAGCACAATGTCCGAAGACGCGGCAAGCACCTTCGCATCCGACTGTCGCTGGACAGTCGTGTTACATATTGTATCAAACATCTCGAGTTTGGCAATTTTATTTTCCAATACGGCACAGATGGCCCGCCAACGTTTGAGTGAGAACGTGGTTTGGGACACGGCCACCCACGACCGATCGTCAAATTCGGCGGCTTCGGCCGCCTCCGCCGTCTCCAAAAGGACGGGCGTTTCGGGCGCCGCATGCGCGACGATGCCCATCACTTCCGGATGGTTCGGCGTGCCGGTCACAATGACGCCCCGCCCCATGGCGACGGCGTCCGCGACGATGCGATGAATGCGTTGCACGAAGGGACAGGTGCCGTCGATGACCTCGCAGCCTTTGGCCTCCAGCCGACGATGGATCTCGGGGCCGACGCCGTGGGCACGAATCAGGACACGCGCCCCGTCGGGAATCGCCTCGATGTCGTCCGTCACGTGCGCGCCCCCCGCCAAGAGTTGGCGAATGACGTGTTCGTTGTGCACAACGGGGCCGTACATCCAGAGCGGCGAGCCCCCGTCGCGGATCGCGTCGTACGCAAAATCGACGGCGCGCCGCACGCCGGGGCAAAAACCCGCCGACCGAGCGACTTTAATCTTCATGGAGATCCTCCAAGAACGTCTCCTCGATGCGCTCATCAAAGAGACGTTTTGCACGCGCCTCCCCGTCAAAGTGATAGTCGAGATCGACCGCGTCGTAGATGCGGCGCATGATTTCGTATCCGATCAACGTCTGTTCCTCACGATCCAGCGTCATGCCCTCGCGCAGCGACCAACGTCGCGGCGCGCCGAAGCGAATCTGCGGGCGTCCCCAAAAACGGTAACGCGGTCGGATCGACACGGGGACCACCGCCGTTTGGCGACGAATGGCGTGCATCAGCAGCGACGCGTGCGGTTCGACGGCCGCCGGGTCCTCGCCTTTCACGCGGGTGCCTTGCGGAAAGAGCCCGACGATGTTGCCTTCGCGCAGCCCTTGCAAGATGGCTTTGCTCGCGCGCAGATCGGCGACGGAGCGATCGAGCGGAATCGCGTTGAACGCGTTGAGAATGGTGCGGACGACCGGCAAATCAAACAATTCTTTTTTCGTGACGAACCGAAGACGCGAGCTCCGATAAAAATAAGAGATGAAAATGGGGTCGACCCAAAAATGATGATTGGCCACCAAAAGCGTGCCTTCGTCCGTGAGCGGCTCGCGGATGCCGGTCACCTTCGGCAGGTACCAGGGCACCAAAAACAGGCCGGCCGCGATACGAATCAAGCGGTTGACCAGACGATGCCAGGGCCCGTTCGAGGTGGGCGCCGCCGAGGTCACGGAATCACCTCACCCGCCAGGCGGGCTGTTCTTGTTCGCGCTGGCGGATGACGTCGATCATGACGTCCACCACGGCTTTGGCGCCCATCATGCTCGTGTCGATCAAAATGGCGTCCTCGGCGCGGCGCGTCGGAGCCAACGTCCGACCGCTGTCGCGGCGATCGCGCAGGTCCATGTCGGCCAACACCTGCTCGATCGTCGTCTCGACGCCGGCCCGCTCCAAATCCTTCATGCGACGCGCGGCGCGCTTTTCCGGCGAGGCCGTGATGAAGAATTTCACCGGCGCGTCCGGGAAGACATACGTGCCGATGTCACGGCCTTCCAAAATCAACGCTTGGCGCTGCCCGAGTTCCCGTTGAATTCTGACGCAATATTCGCGGCAGACCGGCAACGCGCTGATGGCGCTCGCGGCCTCCGACGCTTCCGGCGTACGGATGTAAGGGGTCATGTCCTCCCCGTCCACGATCGTTTTCTGCACGCGATCCGACAAATCGATCGTCATCGTCGTGTCGGTCAACATCGTTTGGATCGCTTCGGCATCCGAGGGATCGAGATCGTTGCGAAGCGCTTTGACGCCCAATGCCCGATACATCGCCCCGGTGTCCAACGCGTGGATGCCGAGGTGTTCGGAAAGCATGCGCGCGACCGTGCTCTTCCCCGCCCCGGACGGCCCGTCGATGGCGACGACCAAGGGGCGCGGCGTCGGCATACGCGTCGACGATCCGTCCGCATGGGTGAATTGCGCGATGGTGTCATACATCATGAGGTCGACGGCCGGCAAATCCCGCGTCGATTCGAGGCCGAAATCCAACAAAAACCGATCCGTGACGTCCAACAGCGCGGGGCGTCCCGGAACGTCCAACGTCCCGACTTCTTCGACGAGTCCGCGCTCGATCAGGCGCGAGACGACGGAATCGGAATTGACGCCGCGGACACGCTCCACTTCGGTGCGCGTGGCCGGCGCGTTGTATGCGATGACGGCCAGCGTCTCGTATGCCGCGTTGGACAGTTTGACGTCGCGGACGTCGCCGTAGTACGCCTCAATGGTCGATTGCACGTCTTTCGACGTGACCAGTGCGGCCGCCCCGTCCATGATCCGAACGTCGAGCCCCGACCACGGATCGCGTTGATAGCGTCGCTTCAGTTGTTCGAGCAGCGATCGCGTTCGGTCGACATCCACCTCCAGGAGATCCGCGATGTCTTGGATCGCGACGGGATCCCCGGCGGCAAACAAGAGCGCCTCCAGCCGGGCCAATACATGATTATGTTCCACGATGCGACCTCCGTTTCCGTTCGATGAGAATCGGCGCGAACGACGACGATTGACGCACCGTCACGCGCTCTTGAAAGGCAAGTTCCAACACGGCCAAGAAGCCCGTGATCCGTTCGATGGGGGGCGCGTCGTGCGGAAACAATTCGTAGAAAAAGACGCGCGTGCGTCGCACCACGGCGCGGGCGACGTACGCGATCCGCTCGGCGAGCGACACGCGCTCGCGCTCGAGAATTCGGTCGACGTGCTCGGCGCTGTCAAAGAAGCGATGTTCGTTGCGCAGGGCCACGGCCTCGACGCCCTGTTCAAAGGCGTCGCGATCCAGCGTGGTCTGTGCGCGGGGGCGCTCGATGCCGAGGCGCTCGGCCGACGTCGGAGGTTTCAAATAGGCGCCGGAAAAGGCGTCGTGACGTTCCTTCAGCGCATGGGCATACATGCGACAACGGCGGTATTGCAACAGGCGAAGCACCAAAAGATCGCCGGGATCCATCGGGGTGTCATCATCGTCGTCCGAACGATGCCGCGGCAACAAAAGCGAGGTTTTGAGCTGAATCAGCGTCGCCGCCATCAGCAGAAACGAACTGCCCAAATCCATGTCAAACGTGGGCGCGTCACGGATCACCGCCACGTATTGATCGGCGATCGACGCGATGGAGACGCGATCCACGGGCACGCGATGACGCTCCAAGAGCGCATTCAACAAATCGAGCGGGCCATCGTAATCGGCGATGTCGATGACCACCGTGTCATCGCGCTCACACATGGTCGGCCTCAGGCCTCCAAAAATCCGATTTGCATCGCTTCACGCGATTCCGCGAGGATGCGACGGGCGCGCGGACGCGCCTTCTCGGCGCCGGCTTCCAACAGATCAATCAAGTCGTCCGGCTTCTCGAGCAGCTTCGTGCGGCGTTCGTGGATGGGATCGTGCACTTCGGCCAATTTTTTCGCGCATCGGCGCTTGCACGCCACGCAACCGATCTTGCCGGCCCGACAGTCGGCTTCGATGGCCTCGACCTCGTCCGCGTTGAATTCGCGATGCATCGCGAAGACGGTGCACACTTCCGGGTGCCCCGGATCGTCTTTCCGAATGCGCGCGGGATCCGTCACCATCGACATCACTTTCTTTTGAACGGCCTCGGGCGGATCGGAAAAACAAATGACGTTGCTGTAGCTCTTCGACATCTTGCGGCCGTCCGTGCCGGGCAATATTTTGCTCTTCGTCAAAAGGGCTTCGGGCTCGGGGAAAACGGGCGCGTACAGGTAATTGAAGCGTCGTGCGATTTCACGCGTGATCTCCAGGTGCGGCAACTGATCCTCCCCCACCGGCACGTAGTCGGCGGCGTAAATGAGAATGTCCGCGGCCATAAGGCACGGATACCCCAGAAACCCGAGATTGCGAATCTCGACGTTCTCCAATTGATGAATCTGATCTTTGTAAATGGGGTTGCGCTCCAACCAGGAGACGGGCGTCAGCATGGACAGCAAAAGCGACAGCTCCGCATGCTCCGGCACGGACGACTGCAAAAACAAGGTCGTCTTGTCGGGATCGAGGCCGCAGGCCAAGAAGTCCGCCAACATGTTGAGCGTGTTTTCACGCACGCGCGACGTATCCTGATACTGCGTCGTCAACGCGTGATAGTCGGCGATAAAGTAATAGCACCGATAGTCGTCTTGCAATGCGATCCAATTGGCGACGGCTCCGGCGTAGTTGCCGAGGTGAATGTCGCCCGTCGGGCGCACCCCCGACGCGATAATTTTTTGCGAGCGATCGCTGTCCGTCATGAATGACCTCCTTTTACCCGATCAACATCGGCATGGGCGGCAGCCCCAGCGCGATTTGAAGTCGTTGGAACAGCCATGTGATGGGGTACTGAATGATGTAATTGAACGGCGTCAAAATCCAGCCGAGAAAACGCGAGAATGCGCCGCTGAACAAGAAGACAAAGAGCAAAAACGCGATGCCGATGTATCGTTCGTAGCGCATCAACTTGTAGTACGTCTCATCCTTGAGCGCGGCGCTGAAAATCCGCGAGCCGTCCAGGGGCGGCACCGGCAACAAGTTGAACACGGCCAACAAAACGTTGGTGGCGTACAGCGTGTAAAATAACATCCACACCGTCGTCACCAGTTGGATGTGGGGCGCGGTCGCCATGAAAATCGTATAAAAAATGCAAAACAAGAGCCACGAGATCGTGCCGAGAATCAAATTCGACACGGGGCCCGCCAAACTCGTGAGCAGCATCCCCTGCTTCACCGATTTGGCCTTCGTGAAGCGCGCGGGATTGACCGGGACGGGCTTCGCCCATCCGACGCCCGCGAAGATAAACACCAACGCCCCGATCGGGTCGAGGTGTCGCAGCGGGTTCAGCGTCATGCGGCCGGCCAGCGCCGCCGTGTCGTCGCCCAAACGATACGCCGCGCGGGCATGCGCGTACTCGTGCACCGAGAGCGACAACGTCATCACAAACACCATGATGAGCAGGCGCACGACATCGAACCGCCCCGTCTCGAAAAACGGCAACGCGGCCGTGAAAGGTATCCTCATGCTCGTCCAAGTGGGCGTCGGCATCGTTTCGTCCGCTCCTTCAATAAGTGATTGAAAATCGTTGTGGATTCAACGGCGATTATAGCATAATCACGGGGTTGCATCCGTGCACCGATAGCTTGCGTAGCCCGAAGTTTCGTACGTCCCGCCACCCGTGGCCCAAATCGCTTCGTAGTCGGGATGGTCACGCATCAGGCGCGCGCCGTCGTCCAACGACATCGTCATCAAAGCCGTCGACAGCGCATCCGCGACGCCGGAATCGGGACCGATGACGGTGACGGCTTCGTGGTATTTTGCGGGAAACAACGTCGCGGGATCGATGATGTGCGCGTACGTCGTGCCCCGATATTCGAAGGCGCGCTCGTAGATCCCCGACGTAACAACCGACATGTGTTCGACCGACACGGCATCGAGCAGCGCATCCTCGTTCGGATCGGGATGGCGGATGCCGATCCGCCAGGCCCGATCATCGATCGCGTTGCGACCCAAGGTCCGCACATTGCCGCCGATGTCCAAAACCCCCGACGTGAGACCCCGCGCTTCCAAAGCGCGCGCGATCCGCTCCACCGCATACCCTTTCGCGATGGCGCCGACGTCGAGCCGCATGTCGGGATCGGCCAATCGCACCGTCCCCGCCTCGCCATCGATCTCCACGTCCTCGATGTCGATGTGCTCCGCCGCCCGCGCCAAGGCGTCGTTCGACGGCAGATAGGCGTCGTCGGGATGCGCCTCGGCATGCATTCGCGCGTCATGCCACAGCGCGAGCACGCGTCCCATCGCGATGTTGACGTTCCCGTCGGTGGCGCGATGGATCGTCCGACCGAACATCAATAAATCGATGAGCTCCGCGGGGCATCGCACGGCGCTCCCCGCCCGATCGTTGACGGTTTTCAAGTTCGTGCCCTCCGGCGCATCGTGATAGATGTCGAACAATCGGTGATACCGCCACAGTTCGTCCTCCAAGAAGGTACGGGCGTCCCGCACCGCCGCTTGGGTGCCGATCAAAATGGCGGTCGACAACGTATCGAACGGTCCCGTCACATGCACCTCTTCGCGCACCCATGCCGTCGAGGGCGTGCACGCGCCCACGCAAAAAAGCAGCGCCAGCGCCACGACGCACGTCACGCCCCGCAGAATCCCGGAACGTCTAAGCATCGTTGTTCTCCTCCTTACCCTTCGACGGCGCGGTCGCCCCGAATGCGCGGGTCAGCGCCGGCACGGTCGCCGACAGCAGCGCCGCCGAGAGCAATCCCGTCGCGACGCCGAACGCCAACAAGGGACCGCCGATGGCCCACGGGGCGATCGGCACGCCGTAGAGCGCCCAAATCAATAAAAATTGCCCGGCGTTGTGCGCGATGGCACCGGATACCGATAAAAGCACGAGCGAGATGCGCCCGCGGGTCGCGCGGTAAAGCGCGATCATCACCGCCAAGGCGAGCACCGTCCCGATCAAGGAGACGAGCCCCGCCATCGCGCCGCGCGTGATCAGGACAAAGCATGTCTTCATGAGCGCCACGGCGACCGACGCTTTCGGTCCGATCACGAGCAGCGTCGCCATCACGGCCACGTTCGCCAGTCCGTATCGGAGCGGAATCGGCGACGGCAACGGCGGCAACACCCCTTCGAGCGCGCTCAACGCGATCGCCATGGCCGCCAAAAGTCCGAGGCGAGCCACGCGCACGGCGGACGGCTTACGCGATGAGGTCGACATCGCCCTCACCCCCCCGTTCGCTCGCGACGATCGTCACGACGACATCGTTCGGAACGCACGCCGTCATGTCTCCGACACGCCGCAACGGTCCCGATTGCACGCAAATTTGATCGGGGCAATCGGAGGCGACCACGGCCACGCTGCCGTCGTCGTACCGCCGGATCGTCACGGTCGGACAAGCGTCGTACGTGAAATCACGCGCTTGTCCCGTCACCATGTCGATGACGTCGATCCGCTTCCCGTCGACATAGACATGCGCCGCCGTGGACGCGACGCCGGCCCCACGCGGCCCAAAAAACATCAGGGCCGCGATCGCCAAGATGATCGCGAGAAAGATGAGGTCGCGCGGACGCATGAAGACGGGGCGACCGCGCGCGGCGTCCCGAGAAGAAGATTTCAAAGAATTACACAAAGGGTTCCGATGGCCGCCGTTTTACGGCAGGCTCGGCATCGTGATCGGCCACGACATCCCCGTCGTCGGCGGAGGAGCCGTCGGCGGCACCGTCGGTTTCGGCGTGGTCGGTGCCGGCGGCACCGTCGGTTTCGGCGTCGTCGTTCGCGTCGTCGTGGTTGTGGTGGTCGTCGTGGTCGTCTTGGTCGTCGTGGTCGTCGTGGTCGTCGTGGTGGTCGTGGTGGTCGTCGGCGGCCGCGTGGTGGTCGTGGTCGGCGTCGTCGTCGGAGACGGCGGCGCGGTGGTCGTCGGCACCGGCGTGGTCGTCGGCGGCGTCGTGGTCGTCGTCACGGTGACCGGCCTGAATCCGGGGTATTGCGGATCGGTGGGATCCCAGTTGTAAGCGCCCGACAGCCGCGGCGGAATGGGGGCCGCCGGCGGAATCAGGTAGCCCGTACTCTTGGCGAGCACGTACACCGGCATGCCGCGCCAGACATTGCGCTGCAAAAACGCGGCGTCGCGGCGACACATCCGAATGCATCCGTGCGAAGCCTGGTAGCGACCGAGGTAGCTGTAACTCGTCATGTTGCACTTCGACGGATCGAATTCCTCCGTCAAGAGATAAGGGATCGAATGGAAATAGATGGATCCCTGCAAGTGCGTCGCGTGACCGACCCAACAGTCGGTGCCGCCTTTGGACCCGGCTTTGAAATAAGAGTAAGCTCCGAGGTTCGGATTGCTGATGCGCATGGGTTTCCCCGGTTCGGTCAAGGGCGTGCCCCAGCCGTTGCGCACGATGCCGGTCGACACCAACAACGTGTAGGCCGGGTATTCGTAGCCCTTCCCGTCCGACTTATAGAAAACGAGACGTTGTTTGTCGATGAAAATGCGAATGGAGGAGTACGGTCCGCCGGGATTGCCCGGAAATTGAAAATTCGCGATCGACGTCGGCATCGTGGTGGTCGGCGGCGTCACGGTCACTTCCGTATCTTCCACGGTCGGTGGGACCGTCGTCGCGGGCGTCGTGACATCGTCCACGTACCCGATGGTCGCGACCGGGATCTTCGTGCTGACGGGCACCGGCTCCGTGGCGCGCGGCGTCGTCACGACATGCAACCTATCCGGCACGGAACTTTCGTCCGGGGTCTTTTTTGCGGGGCGAGAAAAACTTCCCGTCAATATAAGCGAAACGACGATGATGATCGTCGCCACCGCTACGGGGTAATAATGGCGGAAGCGTTTCATGAACGGCTCAATCTCCTCACAATGATCGGCACTGGTTTAACCTATTATACACAAGCGCGGGGGGGATGAATATACGCGCGTGACGGAAGGACGAAAATTTTTATATTTGTTCGGCATCGTCTCATTTTTCACGTCGCCGACCGTCCGGTCAACCGCGTCTGCTACCATAGAGACAAACGATCCGAGGAGGGCATTCCGAGATGGGCGTACTGATCGCTTACCTGTGCATGATTCTGCTGATTCTTACGTTTGGCATGATTTTAAAATACAAACCACCCCAAACGATCAATGCCCTCTTTGGGTTTCGAACGCGAAAATCCACCGCTTCGCAAAAAAATTGGGATCTCGCTCAGGCCTTATGCGCGAACGCGTTTATTTGGATTGCGGCGATCGGTGCGGCATGTTGCATTTTGATCGTGGCGACGGGCCTTTATGCAAAGTTAAGCCATGACGGACAGGCGCTGATCTTGTTCATCCCGGTCGTTTTATTGGCGGTGGCGATTTTGCGGATCAATCACAAACTTCCGGATCCGAAAAAAATGATTTCCGAATGACGCGCACAAGCACGCCAATGTGTCAGGGCGCCGTCGGAGCCGATGACACAACCGGGGTCGTCCCGGAAAACGGCGTGGTCGGCGGCACCTCCGGCGGAACGGTGGCCGGCGGCGTCGGCTCCGTCGTCTTCGTATCCGTCGGTACGATCGTGGTCGGCGTATGGGGGTCGATGACCTCGATTTTGATGCGCAATCGGTCGTATGAATCGTCGGGATAGATGACGCGGATGAAAGCTGTTCGGAGCGTGGCGACCGACACGTCGGGCGTGTAGTCATACACGACCCGCGTGCCCGCCGGCATGGCGTCCATGTTGTCGATGGCCTCGACGGGATCGGGTAAGACATCGATCGTGGTGGTGATCCGCTGTTTTTTCGGACGATATTTCCACGCAAGGTTGTCGGCGTCGCGTTGACGATAATGGCACGCCGGATCTTCGTCGGTCGGATCCCATCGGGAGTTCAAATTGGCGGGCGGCAACGGTTCCGCCTCCGGAATCTCGTAGCCCTTGCTGCTCTCGAAGATGTACACCGGCATCTTCGGGTGCACGTTGTTTGCCACAAACTTGGCGTCGCGCAAACTCAGGCGGATGCATCCGTTCGAGACGGTGCGCTCCCCCAAGATGTTGTAGCCGACGATGTTGGCCGTGTTGAAGTCGACCGGTACGACCTTGCCGTCGGGATCTTCCACATAGTCATACGGCTGCGAGTGAAAGAAGATGTCGCCGTCAACATGCGTCGCGTAACGCACCCAGACATACACACGGGCCTTCGTGAACAAGAGCAACGGCGACGCGTAGCCGGAAATGATGAACGGTCGGTCGGGCGGCGTGATCGGCGTGGTGCCCGCGCGTGCGCCCGTGGAACACCGAAAGACTTTTTCGGGGATGGCCTCCCCGTCCTCCGTCGTGTGATACATGACCACGCGTTGCACATCCAAGAAAACGATGATGTGCGAATAATGGTGGACCACCGGCGGCTCGGTCATGGGCGGCACCGTCGTCTTCAAAACGTCGGGGGCGGATGGAGGTGTCTCGTCCGCGGGCCGAGAGCCCCCCGACCATACGGAATACCGGAAATCTCCGTTCGGCGACGTCTCGACGGGTCCCGGCGCATGGCGTCCGCGCACGGCCAAGACAATCCCCACCGTCATCATGAGGAGGACGGCCACAATCAGCAGCGCGATTAAACTTTGGTTGGCGATGCGTTTCATGTTCCCCCGATCCTTGCTTCCATAAAATAAAATCAGCCGCGCGTGTGCCGACCGAATGACTTGACTCTCGCACTAAGATAGCACAAACGACCGACGTTTTGCGCAAAACGCCGCATGTTGCTTCTCCCAAATGACCGATTTTGCAGCCGACCTGTGGTACAATCTAAAAAATGGCGTTTCGAGATTGAAACGCGCCCAACGGCGGTGTTTTGACCGAAAAAACTCCGGGAGGTTCATGCATTGTTCGGACGAAGAAGTGACGGAAAAGTTGTCAAAGAAGGACGCGACCCCATCTCGGGCGTGATGCCTTACATCATGCGCGGACGCAACGAGTCGGCCGTCTACTATTCCAAATCGTACTGCATTGAAAACATGCAAAAATACATCCGTGAACGCCGCAAGCAAGGCGATCGGATCACCGTGTTCAACATCATCTCGGCGACGTTTCTGCATACGTTTATCCGACGCCCGCATCTGAACCGTTTCGTCGCCGGCCGAAAATTGTATGAGCACACGACCTTTGACATCCTTTACGTGGTCAAGACATCGATGACGGACGAAGGCATCGAGTCGATCGCCCGCGTTCGCTTCGACGCCGACGACAACTTGGACTCCGTCCGCGACAAGATGGATGCCCACATCAATGCCATCAAGGGATCGGACGGCAAAGAGGACGACCGCTTCATGGAATTCATCGCGAAATTGCCGCGCTGCGTCAACCGCGTGATCGCCTGGATCCTTCGCACCCTTGATTTCTACGGCATGATGCCGAAGGCGTTGTTGGATTTGATTCCCATGTATTCGTCGGTCTTCCTGTCGCACATGGGCAGCATCGGCGGCGACGCCATGTACCATCACCTGTATGAGTTCGGAACCACGTCCGTCTTTTGCACCATCGGCAAAGTTTACCTGAAGCCGTACCGCGACATCCGCACCGACGAAGTCATTTGGAAGCGCACGATCGATCTCAATTTCACGCTCGATGAGCGCATCTGTGACGGCTTCTACTTCATCAAAAGTTTGAATCTGTTCGACTCGTTCCTGGACGATCCGTCGCTCTTGGAGATGACGCCGAACGAAGCGATCGCCGAGGAAGAGCAGGAAGAACGGGAGCGGCAGGAACGCATGTCGGAGAAACAAGCCACCGACATGGACACGTATTGGAACGATATGCTCGAGCACCCGATCGATCCGCGTTAGCCGACCCATCCCTCTACATGAAAAAACGCCGCACCCGCTTCGGAGGATGCGGCGTTTTTAATCATGCCTCTCGGCGATTTTGCTCAGATCAGAACGTCGTCGCGAATGTTGCGTGCCGGCTCCTCGCCGCGGATCACGCGCATGCCGCCCGCCGCGAGCGCCTCCATCTCGAGTTCGCCCGGCCACACATAGACCGGCGCAATGAACTCGACGCGCGGACGCACGGCGTCGACGATCCGTTTTGATCGGGCCATGCCGCCCGTCAGGATGATGGCGCGGACGTCGCCGTTGACGACCGTCGCCAGGCTCCCGATCGCTTTCGCCACTTGATAGGCCATCGCGTCGTACAACATGGCGGCCTCTCGGTCCCCCGTCCCGGCGCGATCGTCCAGCGCGATCGCATCGTTGGAGCCGGTGTAGGACATCAAGCCTCCGCGGCCGATTTCGTAGTTGTACAGGGCATCGATGCCCTCGTTCTTGGCAATGCGCGCCGCCTGGTAAATCGGGATGCCGCCGGCACGTTCCGTGGAAAACGGGCCTTCGTCGGCCGACATCACATCGATCAGGTTGCCCTTCGATTGGAGGTTGAGCGAGATGCCGCCCCCCAAGTGCGCGGCGATGACGTTGGATGCCGACAGATCGAACCCTTCGCGATCCGCGATGGCCCGCGCGACGGCCCGCGTGTTCAAGACGTGCGAAAAGCTTTGGCGGGGGTAGCCCTTCACGCCGGAATATCGCGCGATGGGCAACATTTCGTCGACCGCCACCGAGTCGTAGATGTACGCCGGGATGCCGCCGCCGTCCCGCGCAATGTAAAGCGCGATGCCGGCGCCGAGATTGGAGGCGTGGTGTTCGGCGGGGCGTTCGAGCAAGAGCTCG
>JBMNTA010000020.1:0-20972 GCA_050945495.1 Saccharofermentanales bacterium | reverse complement strand
AAGACGCTCGGAATGCCCGCCTTTGTCAAGGCGTCGTGCAATTCGCCGGAAAATACTTCGTCGAGCGACACGCGCTCCTTGACTTCACGGATGCCGAACGATCGGAGATGGCCGACTTCGGCCAATCCGCCGGCGATGAAAAACCCATCGGCGTACAGCGGCGCGTGCGGAGATGAAATCACCAGGGTATCCGGGGCGAGATCGGCGATCTCCCCCGCCATGCGTTCAAACGATGCCGTGGTCGCGGCGATCTTTCGTTCCTCGCCTCGCCCCACTTCGGGCAGAACAATGGGTGGGTGCGGGACGGCATAAGCTCGTAGAATCATGTCGGGCTCCCTCCTTGTCCGACGACCGTGTCGCCGTCATCCTCAGTTTATCACGCACAACAAAAACGGCCGCCGAAGCGGCCGTTTCCGAGGATCACAAAAGATTTTATCGTTTCGATGTGCGTGATCGGTAATCCTCGTCGATGTCTTCGCTCCAATCCGCGTCGACGACGCGACCGGTGCGGTAGGATTGCACGGCTTCGCTCATCGCGATAAAGTTGACCTTCATCCCGTCGGCATCGGCGTGAAAATTGGCGGCGCGGTCCGCGCCGATCCCGATGTCGGCCGCACTCGTCACGGCATCGATGTTGGCGCCCAAGAATAAAAACTCCCAACCCGCCGCCTTCTTGGCTTCGATCATCGCTTTGACTTGCCGGGTTCGGTACTCGCGGCTGGCATTTTCGAGCCCGTCCGTGATGATGGCGACAATCACCTTCGCCGGCGCATCGCCGTCCGCGAGGCCTCGTTCGATCCGGTGGATCGTCTTGCCGACGGCATCGTAGAGCGCCGTGCATCCGCGTACGTAATAATCGCTTTGGGTCATCGGCGGCACGTCGTGCACATCGATGCGGTCGTGGAGCACTTCGTAACGGTCATCGAAGAGGACGGTGGTGACGCGGCATGTGCCCTCCGCCTCCCGTTGTTTTTTGATGAGGCTGTTGAAGCCGCCGATGGTGTCGGACTCGAGGCCGCCCATCGACCCGCTTCGATCCAAAATCAGGGCAAATTCGGTGGGTTGTGTGGATGTAAGTTGCTGCATGGTGTGACCTCCTTTAGCCTTGCTGAGACCAGCATAGAGGAGATCCGTCACGGGGAGGTCGCTTCGGAAGCGACATCGTCGAACGCTTTTATGTGAGGGTCGGCAACTCCAGACGCAGCAGCATGAGATTGATCTGCATGGGATCGTGGATCCCCTGCATAATGCAATACGCAATGACCACGTCGGCATACTTGCTGTCCGACAGCGCATAGCCGGCGCTTTTTAACAAATCATCCGTTTCGTTCAACGACAACTCCAACGCAAGCGCCAGCGAAATCGCCGTATTGCGTGCGGGTTGATAATCTTTGTTGGAGCGAATTTTCGAGAAAAGCTTGCGATCGATGTTGGCACGCTTGTAAACCTCGACATCGTCCATGCCCTTCCGATCGATCCAGTCGAGGACTTTTTCCGAAAAGGTCATGTCGGTCGGACGTTGGGGCAAAACGGCGGCAGAGTGCGCGGCCTCGTAGTCGACCGCATCGGATGCCACCGCCATGTTCGAGCGCCGCATGCGCATCGCATCCACGTCCGCTCGGTTCGCATATTCGTCGCGCGGGGCTTTTTTCGATGCGACGTGGGCGTTTAAATACACCGACACTTCGCGCAACAGGGCGTCGTCCACCAGCCCTTCGAGGCTGCCGAGAAGCGTCAGGATCACCGTCATGTCGATCGTCTCGAGGGCGTCGAGGATCGCCTGACGCGCGACGTCGAACGCTTCTTTTTTCGGATAGCCGTAAATGCCCGACGAAATCAACGGGAACGCGATGCTTTCGAATCCGTGATCGTCTGCCAATCGGATGCTGTTCCGATAGCACGCCTCCAACAACGATCTTTCGCCGTGCCGACCGTCGATGTACCGCGGACCCGCCGTATGAATGACGGCGTTCGCTTTCAGCGCAAACCCGGGGGTCATGACGGCGTCGCCCGTTTGGATGGGGGCGAGCGGGCGGCACGCTTCCGTCATCGCACCGACGCCGGCGCCGCGGAAGATGCTCCCGCACACCCCGCCGCCCATCTCGAGGTCGGTGTTGGCGGCGTTGACGATGACGTCCACGTCGAGATCCAAAATGTTTTCTTGGCGAATGATCAGCGGCATACGCCCTCCTTCCGATGGCGGTTACTTCATCAACAAAGCGCCGCAAAACGTACGGGACGGTCCGTCCCACAAAAAATGCCCCCCGGACAACTCAACCAAATGGCCGACATCGACGCCGTGCGATTCAAGCGACGGGAGCGCGTCGTCGGGATGACGACACGGGGCGCCGTCCCGAAGGGCGCATGTCTCGCACAAAACGCAGTGCCCCGCACCGAGGGCGAGGACGTCCCAGCCGAGGCGTCGAGCGTCGGCGCGCAAGGGTCGCAAAATCCGATGAACGGCCTCGCCGCCCCCGACAAAGTCGCCGTCGTCGGGGGTGTACGTCGCCGCCACGACCAGCGCATATGTATACGAGCGCGCTTTTTCGATCAGTTCGTCGATCGGTCCGACGGCCGGCGGACAGATATGGCATGTCCCGTAGTTGCCGCACACATTGGCGGCGCATAAGTCGCGAAACGCGCGATCGAATCGCATGCGTTCCACGGGCACCACGGCGACATGGGTCGCGCCGAGCGTGCGTGCCCGATCGATCAAAGCGTTCCAGGAGGCATTCGATGATGACATGTATTTATTATACCCTCACGGATGCGCACGGGACCCGTCGGATGCTATGATGAGCTCAAGGAGTTTTTATGGACATTCTCGATTTGAAACAGGCGACCGATAAAGGGCGCGCGTCGCGCGGACTGGTCTTGATTCAACGCAAGCCGGAACTTCGTTCGCGCATGCACGGCGACGACTTTATGTTGGGCGATTTTTATTTTGAAGGACACACGGTTCCCTTCCGCATCTGGGAGAAAGACATCTACGGCATCATCGAAGAATACGGACCCGGCATCTACGCGGTCGAGACCCGCGGCGACGAATACCGCGGCAAAAAACAGCTGACCGTCAACGACGTCGATCTGTATGCCGGCGACGAGATCACGGCGCACGATTTCCTGGGCAGCATCCCGCGCAAAAAACTGATCGGAGATCTGGCGGAAGTCAAACAGCAATTGACGGACCTCGGCGTGTCGGACACGTGCTGGGACCTCGTCAACGTCGCGATCACCCATCCGCTTTTGGAGGATCGTTACCTGATCGAGGGCGCGGCGGTGAAACATCACGACAACGTCTTCGGGGGGCTGTCCAACCATACGACCAAG
Organism: Saccharofermentanales bacterium; assembly: GCA_050945495.1. Lineage (GTDB taxonomy): Bacteria > Bacillota > Clostridia > Saccharofermentanales > DTU023 > UBA4923. The sequence continues at coordinate 17,642 of JBMNTA010000020.1, read as the reverse complement.
ATGCTCCGCATCCTGATCGCGCTCTTTAAGAACAATCCCGAATTGCGAGCGAGCGCCGACTTGTTGACGTTCTCCGTGTTCATGCACGACATCGGCAAGGTCTTTGAATACCGCGATCTCGACGTGTCGGAATACTGGTATGCCAACCATCGCGTGCGCGGCATCGAATTTTTGGCCGATATCCGCGACGAAGTCTTATCGCGATTCGATGAAGCGTTCTACCGCCAAGTGCAAGCCGTCATCGCGGGGCATCATGGCGAATACGGCGACCGCCCGACCACTGTGGCGACCACGATCGTGCATTACATCGATTTGCTCGAAAGCCAGGTGACCAACCTCGTCAGCCGCCAGCTGGAGACGACGGACGGCAAGATCTTCCACTCCGACTTCGGTGTTTTGCAAGGCTTGCCGGCCATCGACGCACCGGACGATCCATCTTAACCGCGATCGACGCACACCTCGGATCACAACCGAACCGCATCAAAAAAAGGAAGTGCCTCGCACACCTCTTAAGCGCGACACTTCCTTTCGGGATGTTTACATGATCCCGCGCCGTCGAGACGACGCGGGAGAGATGTTCATTAGGCTTCCGACGGAGGCTCGCCGTTCGGCGCGTCGCCGCCCTTGATGTCGTTTTCATCGAAGACGTCGCCGCACTCCGGACAGAACTTCGGCGGTTTCGTCGGGTCTTCCGGCACCCAACCGCACTTATCGCACTGATACGTCTGCACGACCGGGCGTTTGGCGCCGCAATTGCCGCAGAAGTTGCCGGTGTTCTCGGCACCGCATTCGCATTCCCATTTTTCGACGACGGGCTTCTTCGTGCCGCAGTTGCCGCAGAAGTTTGCCACGTTGTCATCCTTGCCGCATTCGGGGCATTTCCAGACCGGTTTGGCCTGGGCGACCATGGTCGAACCCGCGGGCATTTGTTGTTGCGCTTGCTGCTGTTGCGCGCCTTGCTGGAACAGCTGGCCCGCTTGACCGCCGCCCGCCATCTGCGCCATGTTCATGCCGGCAAAGGCCATGAACGGACCCGCGCCTTCGTTGGCCGCGGCCGTGCGCATCGCGTCGGCTTGCGCTCCGACGAGTCCCGCCGCCGCCATCGTGGGATCGCGGTAGACTGCACTCTTCTGGAGTTCTTTGATGAGTTGTTCGTCTTCTTCCGACGCCTTGACGGATTGAATGCCGATGGAGACCACGGCGATGCCGCGGAGATTGATCCATTTTTCAGACAACACATCGTTCAAAACCGCCGCCATCTCTTCGGTGTGACCGGGCAGAGCGCTGTAGCGGATGCCCATGTCCGAGATGCGCGCAAATGTCGGCTGCAACGCGTTCATGAATTCGGCGCGGAGCTGATCGTCCATGCGATCGCGCGTGTACGGCTGTTCGACGTTGCCCGAGACGTTCGTGTAGAACAACAGGGGGTCTTCGACGCGGTACGAATACTCGCCGAAGCACTTGATCGCGATGTCGACGTCGAGCCCGATGTTCGAGTCCACCACGCGGAACGGAACGGCATTGGCCGTGCCGAACTTGTTGTTCATCATCTCTTTCAAGTTGAAGTAATAGACACGCTGGTCCTTGCCCGTGTCGCCGCCCATGGTGAAGCGGTAGCCGATGCGCTTGAAGGTTTCGACAATATTTTTGCCGAGCGGACCATAGAAAAGCGATGGTTCACTCGATTGGTCATAGACGTATTCGCCGGGTTCGGCACAAAAATCCACCACGCGACCTTGCTCAACGATGATCATGCACTGACCGTTGTTGACGGCGATGACGGAGCCGTTGGAGATGATGTTCTCTTCCCCTTTGACGTTGCTGCTCCGACGATCGGAAACTCTGTTTTTACCCTTTTGCACGAGGACGTTGTCGGGCAACGCGTCGCTGTAAAAGAATTCGCGCCACTGGTCGGCCATCACGCCGCCAATCGCGCCTCCCGCTGCTTTAAAAAGTCCCATCGCTTTCTCCTTATCTTTGTGAGACGTCATGATTCCGACGTCGCCGTGTGATCTTCATCGAAGGCACGTCGAACCTACGCGGATTGATGTAAACATTATATTACCACACGCGTTGTCAAATCCGATGATTACGGTGACAATTTTTCGTGAATTTCCGATGAAATCCAATGCCTTGTGACGCCGTCATCCGACGGTTTCGGACAAAATGAGACGTGGCGCGAACACGGCGCCGACGGCGCAAGACCTCAGGCGTTTTGCATGGTATTATATTTAGGTGGTCTTTTGGGCCAACGGAGCATGTCGTGCGGTCCACGCGCGACCAACACGCTGGAAGAAACGGAATAAACGATGAAAAAAGTAGATGTAGCCATCATCGGAGCCGGGCTCGCGGGCATCTTTGCCGCGTACGAGCTCACTTCGACCCACCCCGATCTGGACATTTTGTTGCTCGAACAAGGCGAACCGATCGCGTCGCGCCAATGCCCGATTTTACAAGGCAAAGTCAGCACCTGCATTCACTGCAAAACGTGCGCGGTCATGCGCGGATTCGGCGGCGCCGGAGCGTTCTCCGACGGCAAATTCAATTTCACCACGGAATTCGGCGGGTGGCTCACCGACTACCTGCCTCCGGAATACGTCATGGAGTTGATTTACGATGTCGACGCCGTCAATCAAAAATTCGGGGCGACGAATCGCATTTATTCGACCGACACGCCGGAAGGCAACGCCATTCGTCGGCGCGCCCTGTCCTACGACATTCACCTCTTGAACGCCCAGTGCAAGCATCTCGGCACCGAGAACAACCGCCAGATTTTGATGCGCCTGTACGACTGGTTGAGCGACCACGTCGAATTATCGTGCAAGACGTCCGTGTCGGAGATCATTCCGATGAAGGACGGCGAACCGATCCTGCACGTCAACGGGATCGATCCCGACGGCTACGAACTCGAGACCTCCAAAGGCCGCGTGGCGTGCGATTATCTGATCGCCGCGCCGGGCCGTTCCGGCGCCGAATGGTTCAGCAACATTTGCCGCGAGCTGAACCTTCCGCTGATCAACAACCAAGTTGATCTGGGCGTCCGCGTCGAACTGCCGGCCATCGTCTTCAAAGACATCACCGACGCCATGTACGAAGCCAAATTAAAGTACATGACGCGCGGTTACAAAGACATCGTCCGCACCTTCTGCATGAACCCCTACGGGTACGTCGTCACCGAAAACACGGATGGCATCATCACCGTCAACGGTCACAGCTACGACGACCCCGCACTGCGAAGCGAAAACACCAACTTCGCCTTGCTGGTCAGCAACCGCTTCACCGAGCCGTTCAAGGAGCCGTACCGCTACGGCAAACACGTGGCGAGCCTGTCCAACATGCTCGGCGGCGGCGTCATGGTTCAACGGCTGGGCGACTTGCGCGACGGCCGTCGCACGAACGACCACCGCATGTCGAAGAGCTTCGTCCGCCCGACGCTCGACGCGACCCCGGGCGACTTGAGCCTCGTCCTGCCGAAGCGCCACCTCGACAACATCATGGAAATGCTGGATGTCCTGGATAAACTTGCGCCCGGCACGGCGAACGCCGACACGCTGCTTTACGGCGTCGAAGTCAAATTCTACAGCGCACGTCTCAAACTCACGAACGAATTTGAGACCGGTCTGAAAAACTTCTTTGCGATCGGCGACGGCGCCGGCATCACGCGCGGACTTTCGCAGGCCGGCGCAAGCGGCATGCACGCGGCTCGCTCCGTCGCCAAACGCATCCGCGACAACGGCGTGTAATCGCATGGACGATCGCCGTCAACGCTCTGCTTCGCTTTGGCCTCTCGGAGCCGTCGATCGGCTGCGGGCGGCGACCGTATTCATCGCCGGTCTGGGCGGCGTCGGCTCGTGGGCCATGGAAGGGCTCGCGCGCGCCGGCATCGGCACCTTCATCTTGCTGGACGGCGACGTCATCGAACCCTCCAATCTCAATCGCCAACTTTTGGCCGATGCCACGACGATGGGCCGCGCAAAAGCCGAGGTGGCGGCAGAGCGGCTCCGCACCATCGATCCCGACATCCGCGCCACCGCGCTGTGCCGCCGTCTCGTTGCCGGCGACGCCGCGGATCTTCTGGAACGCTTCCAACCGATCGACCTCGTGATCGATGCGATCGATGATGTCAGGGCCAAAGTCGACCTCATCGCCGCCTGCCGACATCTCGATATCCCGATCGTCGCATCCATGGGCATGGGCAACCGCCGCGATCCCACCCGAGTGCGCGTCGCCGACTTGGCCGATACCCATACCGATCCGCTCGCAAAAATCGTACGCCGCCGATTGCGCGATCACGGCATCGAACACCTGCCCGTCGTCTTTTCCGAGGAACCGGCCATCACGCCCGACGGCCCGCCCGGCATGATCGGAAGCGTTCCGTTCGTGCCGCCGACGGGTGGTTTTCTGATGGCATGGAAGGCCTGTGACATCCTTTTGAACCAACGATAAACGGACGGCCGCTCGACCGCCCGCGTGCATCGCCCGAAGGGCGTTTTTTTATGGGCATATTCAGAGGACGATCGCGGGCGGCAACGCCACCGACGAGAGCACCAGCATGGACGCGCGATACAACATGAGTTCCATCGCGATCGCAAGCCCGCAGAAGATCACGACGATCAACATGCGCGGGACCACGAGCCCCAGCGGCAAGTGCTCGTATGTTCGTTCCAACAACCAGAAAAACACGTGCAAGATGACCTCGGCCACAAACCAGCTCAACGGCAACAAAAAGATTTGCCAGCGAGGGCCCGTGCTCTGCACGAAGGCGAATGCGTAGACGCGCGCGGGGATCGTGTCGGGCATGAGAAAGTAGAGCGGGACCGCCGTCACAAACGGCGCCAGCGCGAAAAACCAATAGATGCCGTAGATGTTCGTCTTCTGCATATTACGTCCGATGCAAGACTTCCGGGTAAGGCTTCAACAAGTCGTTCAAGGTCGCGAGCGCGTACGTGATCTGCGCCTTCGTGTGCTCGCTCGTGAGGCAGAAGCGCAGACGCGCCTGTCCGCGGGCGACGGCCGGGAACACGGCCGGCGGCACCAGAATGTGGTGTTGTTCGAGTTGTTTCGACAGCTTGAACGCGAGTTCGTCCGAACCGATCATGATCGGGGTGACGGCCGTCTCTCCGGCAAGGCAGGTGTCCATGCCGTACCCGTGCGCCGTATCGATGAACGTCTGAATGTTGTCGTGCAGTCGCACGATGCGGGAATTGTCGCGCCGCATGATCTCGATCGCCTTCACGACCGCGGCCGCCAAGGGCGGACTGATGCCGACCGAAAAGACGAAGCCCGGCAGATTGTAACGCAGATATTCGATCAAGCTGTGCCGTCCGGCCAAGTATCCGCCGCACGTGCCGAAGCCTTTCGAGAGCGTACCCATGTGGACATCGATGTCGTTCGGGTCGAGCCCGAAGTACTCGTCGACGCCGCGTCCGTGTTCGCCGAGCACCAGCATCGAGTGGGCCTCGTCCACCATGAGGAACGCGTCGTATTTCTTCTTGATCCTCACGAATTCCGGCACGGGGGCGACATCGCCGTCCATGCTGTACGCGCCTTCGATGACGATCAAGACTTTTTCATAGCGGTCGCGACGGCTCCGAAGGATCTGTTCCAGCGTCTCATAATCGTTGTGCGGGAAAGGCCGCGCGTCGGCGTTGGCCAGACGCACGCCTTCCGCCACCGAGTTATGAATCAAAGCATCGTAAAGAATGAGGTCGCGCTCGCCGCAGAAGTTGCCGACGAACGTCACGTTGGTGGAGTGACCGCCGACCAAGACAACGGCATCCTCCGTCCCCTTCCAGTCGGCCAACGCCCGCTCCAAGGTCTGGTGCACGGTCTTTTCGCCCGCGAGCAGGCGACTGCCGCTCGCCGAGGTGCCGTATTGGCGGATCGCTTCGATCGCCGCCTCGTTCACCTCCGGATCGCCCGACATGCCGACGTAGTTGTACGACGCGAAGTTGATCATCTCCTCGCCGCCGCGGTAGGACACGTCACGCAAGGACGAATCTTGGGCGACGAAGTACGGGTTGCCGTATTCGGACAGGGCGCCCGAAAGCCCCTCCAGGCGTTTTTCGAAGGCCTTGTATTCCGGCGTCTCTTCAAACGTGGCGATCCGCCGGACGGCCGGTCGCGTCCCGTCCGCGTCGGGCATCGCGGACGGCTCCGCAAATTCACCGCGGATGCGTCGGTACACCAGGGCCGAGATGTCGTTGACGGTCAAATCGCGGTTGAACAGGCGTTCATCGATCGAGAGTTCGTACTGTTCCTCCGCATGCGTCAGGATGGAAATGCTCTGCAGACTGTCGCCCTGCAAATCCTGCGAGAAATAGGCCGTGGGTTCGACGTCTTCGACGGGGATGTTCAGGACGTTGGCGATGATGCCTTGGATCGTCTTTCGCACCTCGAAAAACGCCGGATCGGCGACAAATTCGGGCTTGAAGTAGCCCGCCGTCTCAAGCTCGATGTCGGACACCGTTTCGACGGCTTGAGTTGACACGATCTCGCCCGTCAACGCGACCTCCGTCACGGGCCATTCGCCGCGCATCAGCGCTTCGGCGATGGGACCGCGGCGCACCTTCCCCGACGCGGAGATCTCCAACGGTTTTTTCGTGATGAAAAAGCGTTGGATGCGTTCGCGAATCGGGAGCGTCTTGTTGACATCGGCCACCGCCCCGGCAAGTGTTTCCGGATCGGCGCCCGGTACGGGCTCCACCAGCAGCGCGACCTCGTCGTAGAGACCGTCGGACAGCCCGAAGATCATGTAGCGCGAAAACCCCGGCACCGCCATGAAGGCCGCTTCCAGCTCATCGGGGTAGAGGTTTTCGCCGTCGGCGCGCAAGATGATGTCCTTCACGCGCCCGTCCAGGTAAATTTTGCCGTCTTGGATGCGACACAAATCGCCGGTTTTGAACCATTGCGAGCGATCGTTCGGCGTGTAGACGCCGTCGCGGAGGCTGCCGGCGTAAACCGCGTTCATGCGAACCGCCAACTCGCCCCGATCATCGCCGGCGTCGGCCCCTTCCACCGGAATCCGGCGCACCGCGTCATCGTAAAACGATCGACCGACGGATCCGTCGAGCCGATCCTCGAGATCGTCGCTGTTGGCCACGGACAGAATCGAAATTTCGGTCATGCCAAACCCGTTGATCAAAAAATATCCGAGCCCGTTCATGGTGCGGAGCGTCTCGGGGAGGATGTACCCACCGCCGCTGATGCCCAAATAAAGATCGTCGCCGAACAGTCGGGCGCGCAGGGCGCCGAGCGTCTCCTCGACGTGGGCCGGCAAGTCGACGCCGGCTTGACGATACGACAACGCCAAGTTGATGAGATCGTCGAACGCCTCGGCGGTCTCCCCCGTGGCATCCATGAAGCCGCGTTTGGCCCGCTGGGCCAACGCGTTCCACAGGGCGGGCACCGCCACCAATTGCGTGACGCCGCTGTCGCGACTCGCTTGCAAAACGGCCTCCGGCGACATATGAGACGGCACGACGATCGTCGCACCGACCAGATGCGCCAATAAAAAGCTGGCACAGAACCCAAACACGTGATGCCATGGGATAAACGCCAAGTTCTTTTCCTCAACGCCGTCGCGCCCGAACCGATCGTTCGGGGCGATCATCCGTCGGCAGCCGCCCCAGAGCGTCGTCATGCCGAGATCGTCGTGCACAAAACAGCGCGACGCCCCGGTCGTGCCGCTCGTGGCGAGACAAATATGCCCCGCCCAACCGTCACGACTCGACAAGCGGTTGGCCACGGCGTTGTCGCGGCGTTCATAACGCGCGCGGACGGTCGCGTCGCGCCAATCGGGGACGACGTCGCGCGCGAGGATCACGGGATACGGCGTCTCAAACGACGGCATCTCCTCTGTGATGAGGGCGGCCGCCCCGATGTCACGCGCCAACACGTTGGCCTGTGCGTCGGAGATCCGCTGATCGATCAAGGCGACGGGATGTCCCGAGGCAAGCGTCGCCCAAAAGCAGAGCGCAAACGTGGGGCCGTTCGACAATTTGAGGCCGACCCATCCGCGGCGCCCGGGATCGTCCGGTTCACGCCCGCGGGCCGCCCGCTCGAAGGCGGCGCGGAGCGGATCGGAGGCAAAGAGCGCGTCCATGCGGCGAACCGTTTCATCGAGCAGACCGAAATATTCCGAATGGGACACGACGTGACGGCCGTCCCGCGCATACACGACAAAGGCGGTGCCGTCCGCGTAATCTTCAGTGATGCGCAAGACTCCTCGATAACCCTTGGTTTCCTTGAATCCCTCAAAATATCGATCGTACGTCGCTAAGTCCATGTCAACCTCCTTGAAGATGCCGACGCAGCCTATTCAGCCAAAAAACACGATTTTTCTAAAAGTAGTATCTCAATGAATTATGAACAAGATATGCCATTGAAGCAAGCGACGCCCGCGGCGCTTCACCCCCGCCCATCCCATATAAAACGCGCCCGGCGTACGATTCGTTTCAGACATGCCATCGCAAAGGATGGTATACTTGAGACCGATTGAATTGAGGATAGCCATATGCCATTGACCGATCACTCCGTCGAACGCTACACCGTTCGTTTCCAAGACTGCAATCCGTGCGGTCACATCCACCTTCACCGTCTCCTGGATTATGCGCAAGACTGCGACGACCGCAACTGCGGTCTGTTCGGGCTCAAGTCCGACATGCTCTTGAAGCGCGGCATCTGTTGGATTTTAATCTCGCACGCCACGCACTTCACCGGCCCCTTCCCCGTCGCCGAGGACACGCTCATCGTCGATTCGTGGACCCGCGGGACGAAAGGGATCCGGTTGTACCGCGACAACCGCTACTATCGCAACGTCGTCGACGACGAGCACCTGTTCGGCACCGCGTCGTCCCAGTGGATCTTGTCGGAGCTCGACACGCACCGACCGCTGCGTCCATCCGACGTCACCGACGTCGACGATTACAATCGTCGCAGCGATCCCACGGTCGGCAACATGGCGCGGATTCCTCGGCTGAAGCCGTTCGCGGACGACGATGACCGAGCCATGCTCGACATGGAAGTGCAACTCGGCAACCTCGACACCAATACGCATCTGCACAGCATGCATTATGTCCGGGCGGCCGTCGATGCCGCGGGGAAACATCTCGCGATCGATCCGTGGGAGGAAGAACTCATCCCCGTCCGATTTCACATCCAGTTTGTCTCGGAGATGAATTACCTCGATCGCATGCGCGTTTATCTTCGACCCGACGGCGAAGATCGCGTCCTTTTGGAAGGTCGACACATCGACACCGGCGATACCGCGTTTCTATCCACGCTCGAATACGCCGTGGTCCCGCGTTCCATCGAGCCAACGTACTGATCCGTGCGCATCCTGGTCATCGAAGCTGTCCTCGACCTCCCGTGGTGTCGGTCGCTGAAGGATAAGCGCCGCCAACGGCAACGATTGATCGACCGCATCGTCCACACCCACAAGGTCTCCGTGAAGGAAGTCGACGCACACGACGTTTGGCAGACGCTCATCCTCGGCATGGCGGCCGTGGTGCTCAGCGAAGACGGTGGCCATGCGCTCGCCCAATCGCTCTACGATCTCGTTTGCCAAAATCTGAACGGCGAGATCCGCACGTGGCACGTCGAAATTCTCTGACGATGCATTCACCTCGCTCATCGCTTCATTTGGTACAATTAAGTCATTCTGAAGAACGCCTGTGGCAGATGACGTATGGAGGTGTGCATGTCTTCGGTTTCCGCTAAACTCGATTATAAGAAAACCATGCTCTTGGGCTTCGGGTTCCTCGCAAGTTCCCTCGCATGGAGTCTCTACAACAGCCTGGTTCCCGTTCTCTTGGAAGAACGGTTTTTGTTGTCGACGACCATGATCGGCGTCATCATGACGATCGACAACATTTTCGGCATCATTTTCCAACCGCTGGTCGGCGCCTTGAGCGATCGAACGTATACACGCTACGGGCGACGGATGCCGTGGATCATGATCGGCATTCCGCTTTCCGCCATTTTCTTTTTCTTGATTCCGTGGGCCCAATCGCTGAAGCTCATGATGGCCTTCATCATCTGTTTCAACCTCATCATGTCGCTGTGGCGCTCGCCCGTCATCGCCCTGATGCCGGACTTGACCCCGCGCCCGCTCCGAAGCAAGGCGAACGGCGTCATCAACCTCATGGGCGGTGTCGGCGCCATCATCGCCTTCCTCATCGGCGGGCACCTCGCGAAGATGGATCCGACCGGCCGCGCATCGTTCGGCATGGGGTCCGTCGTGATGGTCCTCTCGCTCATCTTCCTCATGATCTTCATTCGCGAGCCGGTCGCCCTCGCTTGGCGCCGCGCACAACGCGAACAGATCGGTCGCCGTCTGACCGCCCGTGAATTTGCGAAAACGATCGAAGACAACGAAGAGAACGAAGAGATCAAGAACAAGGGCGGCCTCGGCAAAAAGCTCACCGCCGCCGAAAAGAAGAGCCTCGTCCTGCTGTTGGCGGCGATCTTCTTCTGGTTCTGCGCCTACAACGCGATCGAAACGTTCTTTACGCTGTTTGCCGTCAACATGTTGGACGTCGACAAAGGCACGGCCACGACCATGCTCACCGCGTTCTCGTTGACGTTCGTGCTCTTTGCCGTCCCCGCGGGCCTCATCGCCACGAAGCGCGGTCGCAAGAAGACGATCATCACGGGCCTGATTCTGCTCCTGGTGTTCTTGCTCCCGATGGTGTTCATCAATCCTTTGCTGACACTTTTCGGCGTCAACATCGCGTCGGCCGCCTCCCTGGTCACGAAAAAAATCGTTGTCATCGGCCTCTTGGCCTGCGCCGGATTCGGCTGGGCCTGCGTCAACATCAACTCGCTGCCCATGGTCGTGGAATTGGCCTCGCACGATAAGATCGGTCGCTTCACGGGGTACTATTACTTCTTCTCGTTCGCGGCCTCGATTGCGAGCCCCATTCTCTTTGGTTGGATCCGCGACACGACGAAAAACTACAACACGCTGTTCATCTACGCCGTCATCTGCTTTGCGCTCGCACTCGTATGCACGCTGTTTGTGAAGCACGGCGAAGTTTCCGACGACCCGACCCCCGAGCCCGTCGCCGACCACGCATGACATGACGCGCATCTTCGCACACCGCGGTGTCCGACGTGTGTGGCCCGAAAACACGATGGCCGCTTTTCGGGCCGCCGCCGCACTCGACATCGACGGCATCGAGCTCGATGTTCAGCGCACGTCGGACGGCGTCCTCGTCATCTGCCACGATGAAAACCTCTTTCGCCTGACGGGCGAGGATGTGAACTTAAAAGACCTCTCGCTACGAGCGCTGCAATCGCTCAACATTGCCCACCATTTCCCCGGCGCGGCGCCCGACCACGTTCCAACCTTTGAAACGTTTTTGGATTGGTTTGAGACAACCGATCTCGCGGTCAACATTGAATTGAAAAACGGCATCGTCCCCTATGAGGGCATGGAGGCTCAAGTGATCCATGCCGTACGCGCCCACGGGCTCGCCGACCGAACGATTCTCTCGACGTTCAACGAAGCAAGCGTCCTCCGACTCCGCGACCTCGCACCCGACATGGACGTCGCCCTCTTGACCAAGCGCCTGCCATCCAAAAAACTCCGATGGGCCGACACGCACGACCTCGACGCCGTGCACCCCCAATTCGCCAATCTCCTGCGACCGCGCATCGTGGCCCGCGCCGCGAAACGCGGCTTAAAGATCCGTTTTTGGACCGTGAATCACATGCGACACCTGCTGTATGCCGTCGTCAGTCGCCCCGACACCATCATCACGGACGACCCGGAACTCGCCCTCCGCATCCGCGAGCGGTACGGCCACCCCGGCCCTTGTCGCCCCATCAAAAAAGGCGCTCCCGCGCCGCCGCCGATCAAGGCGCCTCCGGCGGATCACCGTAATCGCTGAACCTCCGATCGCGCGCAAATCCGATAAGCCGCACACGGTGCGCCTCGGCAAGCGCCAGCGCGGCCGTGGTGACGGCGCCGCTCGCGACCACCAACGGAATGTCGGCGCGGATCACCCGCTCGACCAACGTGGCCGTGAGCCGACAACTGACGACCAGGCATTCGGTCGAAAGATCGCGCGACGCGTCCAGCGCCCGCCCCATCAATTTCAAAAGACAGGCGTGCCGTGATACGTCTTCGACATGATCGACGACGTCGCCCGCGGCATCCACGAGCAGCATGTTGTGCGTGCCGCCCGTCGCCCGAAAAATATGTGCGAACCGATCGAGCTCGCGCAGCGCCCACACAATCTCTTCCGACGTCGGCGAGGGAACCATGCGTTCGCGCGGCCGCGTGGCGCGGGGGAAACGCGTCTCCCGAGCCGTTCGCGCGACGCGCACCGTGGCATCGTCGCCGCAAACATCGCAGGTCACCGTCGCCACATCCGCGATCGACGCGATCGCCCCGTCGGCCCAAAGCGCGCCCAGCGCAAGATCGCGCCACCGCTCCGGAAGCGCGTGCATCGTTGCGAAAGGCGCGTCGTCCAGCACCACCGTCAGCGTGCCCTCGATCACCACGCGGTCGACGGTCCCGTCGACGCCCGCCGCCGTCACACGCCGCATGTCGACGCGCCGAACACGCCCTTGAAGTTCGCCGCCATCCTCGGGCAAGCGCCCGTCGCGCCAGGCGGCCAGTTCGGAAAAGTCATTGATGTTTCGAAACATGCGAAGTTCGGGATCGACGGCGCGCGCCGCGGTCTCCGGCACTTCAAGCATCGGGTGGGCACGACAAAAATCGGCCAACCCGCGGTGCCCGGTGCGGAGGGCCTCCGCCATGGGGTCGATGAGATCTCGATGGTAATAAGCGTGCAAGGGCTCGAGGTGGCCGGACGTACGGCAAACAACGGCGCCCGCGACGGGACCCTTCGCCGATTCGGCGTCCAAAAGATGCTCCATCCGGGCGATGAACGGCGCCGAAGGTTCCGGCATGTCGCAGCCCGTGACGAACACGTATTCGCTCTGGGCCGCTCGGAGCGCCGCATGGACGCCGCCCATGGGGCCCGCTCCCGCAAACACATCGCCGATGACGCGCACGTCGTCGCGTCCGACGTACAGATCGGGGCGCGACGACACCACCACGATGTCCTCGAACATGCCCCGCAATCGCCGAAGAATGGCATCGAGGGCGGAGACGTCGCCGAGGTGCATCGTCTGCTTGTCGAAGCCCATGCGCACGCTCTCACCGCCCGCCAAAATCGCGGCCGTGCGAAAGCGCGGATGCGATCGCGTCGGCATCGATTATTTGCGAATGACGGCACCCACGGGGCACACGTCTTGACACGTGCCGCACTTGATGCAGGCGTCCTGATCGATGACGTGACGTTCTTTGACGTTGCCGTCGATGCAGCTTGCCGGACAATTGCGGGCACACTTGGTGCAGCCGATGCACCGATCGCCGATGAAATAGGAGGTCAGCGCACGGCACACCCCCGCGGGGCAGCGCTTGTCCCGAATGTGTGCTTCATATTCATCGCGGAACGTGGCCAGCGTCGACAACACGGGATTGGCGGCCGTCTGCCCCAACGCGCACAGCGACGCGCGCTGTGCCGTTTTCGCCAGGCGCTCGAGCCGCTCGATGCTGTGTTCGTCACCTCGCCCTTCCGTGATGTCTTCGAGAATCTCGAGCATGCGCTGCGTGCCCTCGCGGCACGGCGTGCATTTGCCGCACGACTCTTCCGTGATGAACTCCATGTAGAAGCGGGCGACGTCCACGGCACAGTTATCCTCGTCCATGACGATCATGCCGCCGGAGCCCATCATCGATCCGGCCGCCGTCAGCCCGTCAAAATCGATCGGCGTGTCGAGATGCTCGGCCCCGATGCAACCGCCGGACGGTCCGCCCGTCTGCACGGCTTTGAAACGCTTGCCGTTGGGGATGCCGCCGCCGATGTCTTCGATGACTTCGCGCAGCGTGATGCCCATCGGCACTTCCACCAGCCCGACGTTTTGAATCTTGCCGCCGAGCGCGAACACTTTCGTTCCGGGGGAGGCGTCCGTGCCGACGGCGCGGAAACGGTCGGCTCCCCGCAACACGATGACGGGAATGTTCGCGTACGTCTCCACGTTGTTGATGAGCGTCGGCTTGCCCCAGAGCCCCGAGTTCGCGGGGAACGGCGGTTTATTGCGCGGCATGCCGCGCTGGCCCTCGATCGATGCGATCAGCGCGGTCTCTTCGCCGCACACAAAGGCGCCGGCCCCGAGACGCAACGCGATGTCAAACGAAAAGTCGGTGCCGAAAATGTTCTCGCTCAGCAATCCGAGTTCTTCGGCTTGCCGAATCGCGATCTCCAAGCGCTGCACCGCGATCGGGTACTCGGCGCGAATGTACACATACCCTTGACGGGCGCCGACGGCGTATCCCGCGATCGCCATCGCCTCGAGCACGGTGTTCGGATCGCCTTCCAGAATGCTGCGATCCATGAACGCCCCGGGGTCGCCCTCGTCGGCGTTACAGATAACGTATTTGACGTCGCCTTCCGCCTGTCGCGTAAATTGCCACTTCTTCCCCGTCGGGAATCCGCCGCCGCCGCGGCCGCGCAGCCCGGACGCCGCAACCTCTTCGATGACCTCCTCGGGCGTCATCGATGTCACCGCCCGGTACAGCGCACGATAGCCGTCCAACGCGATGTACTCGCGGATGTCTTCCGGATTGATGTGGCCGGAATTGCGCAAGGCGATGCGCTTTTGGCGCGCCGTGAACGGGATGTCGGAGTAGGCGTGCAAGCCGTCCTCCGCCACCGCCGCGGGATAGATCAAGTCGATCACGGGTTCGCCGCCGACGAGATGTTGTTCGTAAATCGTGTCGATGTCTTCGACGTCCAGGTGGCTGTAGAACGTGCCGCCGGGATGGACGATGACGACGGGGCCGGCTTCACACAAGCCGAAACACCCGGTGCCCACGACGGATATTTCATCCGATCGCCCGTCGCGCTCGATCAAGCGCTCAAGGCGCTCCATGATCTTCGGCGATTTCGACGATGTACAGCCCGTGCCGCGACAGATGACGACGGTCCACCGAAACGGCCCGTCCGGATCGTCGGAGGCAAGCCCCCGAAGATGCATCTTCGCAAAGGTCTCGTCACGAATTTGGTTCAATTGTTCCAACGTGATGCCCATCGTTACGCCTCCTCCGCCAACCGATCGATCAGTTCAATGATCTGATCGGGACGCGCCATGCGGCCGTGCACCTCACCGTTGACCGTGACGACGGGCGCCAACCCGCAAGCCCCAAGGCAACGGGTCGTCGACAGCGTGAACATGCCGTCGGGCGTCGTCTCGTCCGGCCCCACGCCCAATTTCTTTTCGGCCTCTTGCAAAAGCTTCGAGGATCCTTGGATGTAACAGGCCGTACCCATGCAAATCGAAATTTCGACGCGGCCTTTCGGATCCAACGTGAAATTGCTGTAAAACGTGATGACGCCATAGACCGTCGACATCGGCACATCCAAGGTCTTCGCGATCACCTCCTGCACGTCGGGCGGGATGTGCCCGAACCGCGTCTGAGCGATGTGCAACGCCTGCATCAACATGCCGGGCGTTGCGCTGAGGGGACGGATCTCCTCGACGTAAGCCGCCATCTGCTCGGGCGAGATCGCCGGAGATGACGTTTTGTTGGATGTCGTGTCGTTCATGCGAGATGCCTTCCTTTACGATCCACGCGTTGTGCGTTCGGATGCGACGTCGCGCGACGCCGACGGACCATCTTCATGGAGGGTGCACGCCACCCGATCCGACATGTTCGGTGAGCGCGTCTCCCGCACACACCCATCGGATCATCGGGCGACCTGCCTTTCATGTGCATGGTATTAATATACCATGCACTCTATGCATTTATATTAATTATCCGCAAATATGGCAGAAAATGATCAATTATGCGGTCACGGAACGTCCGCCGATCACGACCGACGCCACCGTCAGGTCATCGTTCAAGACGACCACATCGGCCTCCATCCCCTCGGCGATCGCCCCCGTGCGATCGTCCATGCCGAGCCATCGCAACGCATTGGCCCCCACGAGGGGCAGGACCGTTTCGATCGGATCCCGCGTCCAGTCCGCCACATTGCGAAGCGCGCGGTCCAAGGTCAGCGTGCTTCCCGCCAATCCGCCGTCCTCTCGCCGCGAAATGCCGTCGCGGACGACCACCGAGCGCGAACCCAAGCGATACGCGCCGTCGCCCAGCCCCGTGGCCATCATGGAGTCGGACACCGCCATGACGCGCGATCGCCCCTTGGCGCGCAGGACCGTTCGCGCAAACGCGGGGTGCACGTGCACGCCGTCGAGAATCAATTCGACGTAGACGTCGCTGTCCAAGGCCGCGCCCAAAATGCCCGGTCCTCGGTGATGCAGCGGACGCATGGCATTCCCGAGGTGCGTCACGGCCGTGGCGCCCCATTTGATCGCGCGCATGGTGTCGTCGTACGATGCGCCCGAGTGCCCCATTGAGACGCGCATGCCCATCTGCACGCAGGCGGGAATCAAGCGATCCATCCCGGGAAGCTCCGGCGCCACCGTGATCGACACGATATGCCCCTCGGCCGCCGCCTGATACCGGCGCACCAGATCGACATCGACGGGCACGACGTATTCGGCATCAAACGTCGCCCGATACTCCGGGGCGACGAACGGCCCTTCCAAATGGATGCCGAGCAACCTTGCCCCGGCACAGCCGCGCTTCATCGCCGTCACCGCCGCTTCGATCGTCGCCACCGTACGCGCCGCATCGTCCGCCGCGATCGAGGCCACAAACGCCGTTACCCCCGTGCGCGCATACACGCGCGACATGCGATCGAAGTCCTCCGCGGTCGCACCGTTGACATCGATTCCCCCGCATCCGTGCGTGTGCGGATCGACAAACCCCGGAACCAAAAAGCGCCCCGAGCAATCGATGAAAGGCACCGAGGGATCGGGCACATCCCCGATCCCGACGATCACGCCATCGCGGATCAGGACATCGCCCGCCACGCGACGACCGTCCGACAAGATGATGCCGTTTCGCAAACAAAGTGTGCTCACACGCGCCTCCTTTCACAACAACGCGTCCCGCATCGTTGGTTTCATTGTAGCAAGAAAACCCACTCGACCCACTGAAAAAGAATGACGAGAGAGCGCAGTGTTTTCACCCCCGTCACCGCTCGTTTACAATGAACATGAACAACGGCGAACGGAGCGACCCATGGAACAAAATCCCCACGACATCGAAGATATCCCGAATCTCCCCGACCTTACCGTTGCCATCCGCGATCTCAACGAACGCGGGCAAGGCGTCGGCACGGTTCAAAGCGACACGCGTACCGACAAGATCTGTTTTGTCGACGGTGCCCTCCCCGGCGAAACGGTGACCGTCGGCATCGTCGACGAGAAGAAAAATTACTTGGTCGGCGAACTCACCGACATCCTCGCCGCGAGCCCCGCGCGTCAGATGTCGGACTGCGCGTATTACCCCGCGTGCGGAAGCTGTCAGCTCCGCCACATGACGTACGAAGCGGAAACCGCATTTAAACGACGTCGCGTCGTTGACGCGCTCTGCCACATCGGCCCCTTGGATGAAGCCACGGCCGAGCGCATCACCGCCCCCGTTCGTGCCATGGACCGCCCCGTCCATTACCGCGGCAAGAGCATCTTCCCGATCCGGCCGAACGACGATCCGGACG
>JBMNTA010000019.1:0-21634 GCA_050945495.1 Saccharofermentanales bacterium | reverse complement strand
AAGCGGCCAAAGACATCCGTCTGTACCACTTGGTCGATCTTTTTCGGGCACGTCAAAACGATTTAAAAGACGACGTCCTGGAATGGACGGATCGCTTGGAACGCCGAAAAATGGGGTATGACCTTTTCGGATTTGTGCTGTTTTTGGTGCGTGACGGGGTATCCATCTTGCTTTTGATCCTCGCCTTGAAGCAAGGGATGGCGGTCGAGTCTTTTGTCTTGTATCTTTCGTTGATTCCCGCATTGGGCCTCGCGATTTCCCAATGTTTCGAGGCGGCAGTGCATGTGGCGGGAGAGCAGCCGCGCGTGACGGCGTTCCGCCATGTCTTGGGACTGCCCCATTACGATGTGGGCGACTATCCGAAGACCATGCCGGATGGCATGGCGGACGTCGTGTTCGAAGATGTCTCGTTTTCGTACGGCGACACGCCGGTCTTCAAACATTTGAATCTCAGGATTCGCCCGGGCGAAAAGCTGGCGCTCGTCGGCGGCAACGGTGCGGGCAAGACGACGCTTGCAAAATTGGTTGCAGGGCTTTTGACGCCCGACGAAGGGCGCATCTTGATCGGGGGCGTCGACTTGCAAGACGTCAATCCGCGCGACCGCTACGCCTACACGACGTTGATCTTCCAAGATGTGGTGCTTTTTGCGATGACCTTGGCCGAAAACGTCGCATGCGAGACCTTGGATGTGCTCGATCGGGATCGCGTGTGGCAGGCCCTGGACGACGCCGATCTGAAGTCATTCGTCGAAACATTGCCCAATGGTTTGGAAACGCATTTGACGCGCTACGTCAACGACGACGGAATGGAGCTTTCGGGCGGGCAAAAGCAACGCTTGGTGCTCGCTCGCGCGCTGTATAAAGGCGGCCATCTCCTGTTGTTGGACGAGCCGACGTCGGCCCTCGATCCGCTGGCGGAGGCCGCACTTTATCAAGAGTATCTCGCCTTTGCCAAAGATCGCACGACGGTCTTTATTTCGCACCGATTGTCCTCCACGCAATTTTGCGATCGCATTCTTTTCTTGGAGGACGGCGAGATCAAGGAATCGGGCAGCCACGACGACCTGATGGCCAAAAAAGGCCTGTATTACGACATGTTTGAGACGCAAGCGAAATACTACAAAGATGACTTTTCGGGGGAGGTTTTGTCATGAAAAAGGAACAAGACATCATGAACGGCCGAGACCGCCGAAAGGTCATGCACTGGATTTTTAAGACGGTGCACGCGATTGATCCCAACTGCATTCCCTTGCATCTGATCCGGGCCGTCGTTGCCGTGGTGGCGATTTATCTTCCCATCATCGGGCTGAAATACATTTTGGATGCGGCGTTTGCCGCCGATTGGTCGCGTCTGTTGATCACGGGCATCATCGTCTACGGCAGCACGTGTTTGGTGCAAATGCTCGATCGATATCTGCTGTACAAAGCGACCATGCTGCGCCAAACGATCAACGAAAAGATCATGATCGATCTCAAGTCGCATGCCATGGAGATCGACTACGAGACGGTGACATCGCCGCGCCACAAAGCATCCCTACAGGCGGCGCTGAACAACATGACGCTTGAAGTGGGCGATTTCAGTATGTTCATTAAGCGCGCCGTCAACGGCTTGCAGGAAATCATCAGCATTGCGACATCGCTCGTGTTGACGCTGACGCTCATCTTCAGCATGCCGAAAAAGATACCGACCTCCGGGGTGCTCGCCTGGATGGTGCGCCCGTGGCCCACGCTCCTGGTGGCCGTCGTCGCCTTGCTGATTGGTTTGTTATTCAATCGATGCATGGCAGCTTATGGCTATCGTGTGAAGCGGGTGTACTTGAAAAATCACGCGAAGGTAGAATCGCAATTGGAGTATTACATCCTCGAGATCAGCGGAGCCAAAGATCGGTACGGGATGTATCAAAATTACGACATGCTCCCCATGCTGAGCCGCCACGTGAATGAGAACGGTCAAAAGAGCCGACAGTTTTTCGAAAAAACATATCGGGCGCACAATACGATCAATGGCGGAGAGTCCGTCTTGTTCGGCATTGTGCTCTTAACGGGCTACGGCATTGCCGCGATGAAGGCTCTGACGTTGGCGATTCCCATGTCCGCGCTCCTGACGTATGCCCGCGCGTACGTACAAATGCTGACATCCTTTTCAGAGTTGACCTTTTTGGTTCGTGATTTGAGACACAGCCTTCTCTATTTCAAAGACATCAAGGCGTACGCCGAGCTTCCGAATAAGCTCGCGACGGGCAGCATTCCCGTGGAAAAACGGCGCGATCACGCGTTGACGCTCACCTTGGAGAATGTGAGTTTCCGTTACCCCGGCACAGACGTCGACGTCTTGAAAAATGTTTCGCTCACGTTTGACATGAATCAACGCCACGCCCTCGTGGGGCCGAACGGAGCCGGGAAGTCGAGCCTCATTTACCTCTTGTGCCGTCTCTACGATCCGACGGAAGGGCGCATCCTTTTAAACGGCGTCGACATTCGGAAATACGACTACGATGAGTACCTCTCACTGTTCTCCGTCGTCTTCCAGGATTTCCAGCTGTTTGCATTCCCCGTGGCCGAAAACGTCGCACTTTCGGATACGTATGACTCGGAGGAAGTGCTCCGCAATCTCGAACGCGCGGGGTACGATCCGCCGGAGGATCCTGAGGCGTTTTTGCAAAAAACGGTGATGGACATGCTGACCGCCACGCCGCAATTTTCCGGCGGGGAGCAGCAAAAGATTGCCATTGCGCGGGCGCTGCAAAAGGATGCGAGTTTCGTCATTCTCGACGAGCCGACGGCGGCCCTCGATGCGAAAGCGGAGGCCGAGATTTACGAGCACTTACAAAACTTGATCGAAGACAAAACCACCATTTTTATCTCTCACCGGATGAGTTCGTGTCGCCTCTGTGAAGACATCATCGTCCTGGACGCGGGCGAAGTCGTCGAACGCGGGACACATCATGAATTGTTGGATCGTGCCGGGCTCTATCGCGACATGTGGGAGGCGCAGGCCCAATATTATCGATGAGCCGAACGTTCAACATGGCGAATGCGAAGACCGCCGTCGGCAGGGTCCGGCGGCGGTCTTCGTGGATCTTTTGATTTTACGGTTGTGGGTTGTACACCACCCCACGGAAGAGTTCGAGGGAATCCTCGCCGTCGTACACAGCGAACGCAAACGGACGATCGAAGACCAGCTCGACGGGTTCGGTGGGCATGGCAGCCGTGTCCTTCACCGCGATGTCGGTGACAGCGGCGGCCTTTGTGCCTTCTTCAAAGATTTCGATGCGCGCTTTTTGCTTCGTATCGGAGATGGTGAAGCTTGTGTTTTCGAGGATGCCGTCCATGCCGGCCAACTCGCCCGTAAAGAGATAGCCGAGGCCCATCGCTTCGAGGGGTTCCCGCAGCGGCCAGGTGCTTTCAATCGAGACGCGCGGCAGCGTCAAATCGACGGTTTCACGGGAAAATGTGTGGGCACGGACCGGCTTTTGGAGCCAGCCTTGGAGCGCGACCTCCGGCGTGATGTTCGCTTTGGGAAGCATGAAGACGATGGTTTGCCCCGACGTATAGGGCAGGCACACGTATTGGGCAACCTCGTCGTCCAAATAATCGAAGCTTGCTTCCTGCCACATCATGGGGACCTCAACCGTCGAGCCATCCCTCAAATAAAACGGTCGATCCATGGTGTTGTTTTTCCTGAACGGTTGCTCCCATTGGGCGTCCATGGCGAGGATATTGATCAGGATGGAGGTCACGTCGGGGTCGATCGGTTGACCATAGAAATCTTGGATGAGTTCGTGCGTTGCTTCCTCGATCATTCGGTTGATCCGGTCCGTGACTTGGTCGTTCTGCTCGAGATCCATCAGGAAAATGCTTGCTCGGAAGGCGTCGGCAACATCCAGGAAACGGTCTTTGACCGTGTAGTGTTGATTGACGAACAGGAAGTTCTTGAGCATCAGGGCGCCGTCGGCATCGTTGATCTTTTCGATCCGTTCCGCAATGGCGCGACCTTTGAGTTGCGGGTTCAAGGGCGTCACCGATTCCAATTGCGCCTCAAGTGACGACTGCGCCTCATCGCGCAAGCCGCCGGCCAAAAAGGCGTAGCAGATCCACGTGGAAATCGGGGAATAAATGTAGTTCTCCCCGGATCGGGCGTCCGTGATGACATCGGCAAACGGCACGATGTCGGACGCGATCTTCGAATACTCAGCGGTGACGCGTTCGGCCTCCGCGGCCGATAAGGGCGCCAACGGTTTCGGCCGGTCGGTTACCAAGATCAGCGGTCCGGTTTTGTAGGCGTGCGCACCCGAGGAGCACCCCGTCAACATGAAGGCGGCGACGAGGATCACCGTAAGGCTAATCCAAAAACGTGGCATGGTAAGTTTCTCCGAATTTCTTGAGGTTTAATCGATAGGTGTATCCGTCGACGCGTTCGCCGCGGACTTCGTGGTAGCCCGGATCGACGTCGATCAGTTCGAAGCCGAGCTTCGTCAAGAGCGCGATGGATCCGTGATTGCCGCTCCACGTCTGCGCGAAGATCGGGCCTTGATCGTGTCGGATCGCGTAGGCGATAAACAGTGCCGCGGCCTCGGTGCCGTAGCCGCGACCGCGTGCGTCGATCTCGGGAATGTCGATGCCGAACGTCCAGTGGCCGTCGCCTTGGGTGTATTCGTATTGATCGTCGATGTGGTAACGGTTGACCCAGCCGATGTGTTCGCCCGTTTCGTTCAGTTCGATCTCCAGGCGATGATAGATCACCGGCGGATGGATCGTCTCGAGATGGGCGAGTGTCTTTGCCCGATACGCCTCGGGGTCAAAGTCGCTTTCATCCTCCCACGGGGCATCCCAGTTCATGAATTCACGGTCGACGGTCATCCAGCGGATGACATCGTCGATGTCGCTCGCTTCGAACGGGCGCAACGTGACGCGGGGACCTTGAATCATGATGTTTGCTCCTTCACCGAGGCGGCATGACGCCTCGCGTGCCCAGTATAGCGTGTCGTGATGCACAGAAAAAGACCGACGTTGTGAAAAATCGGTCTTTTCGTGTGACGGTTCCCCGTCACAAAGCGACATGTACGTCACATGATGCGGTGCAATGTCAAGGAGTTGCCTCATACGTGAGCGTCATGTTTTGACTTAAATCGGAGGCTTCGCGGGTGTGCCCCCGAAGCCGACAGTCGGAGGCATCGGCCAGGAATTCCAGCGTATCGGCATCGATGATCTTAAACACGTACGTTTCATGTAGGATCTCGTCGTCGGTTTCGGCGATCAGGCGATCGTCCTCGATGCGATACGCGCCCTTGCACAGCAGGCTGCTCGCCCAGTCATAGTGAAATACGAATTTCGAATCCGGCTGAATCGTCAGGGAGACGGTGTGTTCCGGGTTGGCGCCGTTGTTTTCAATCCAAGTGTATCGGCCTTCTCGGACGTGGTGCTGATTGAAGGCCGTCGGACTGCATGCGACACAAAGTCCGATCAACATGATCGCCAACAAAATCGCGAGGGTCGTTTTCATGGTTCGGTTCTCCTTCATGGATGATTTGCGTGGGCGGAGGACCCGCCGCGGTGGCGTGTCCTCCGCCCACGCATTCGGACTTATCGGTACAACGTGGTCGTCTCGTCGGTCATTTCTTGGCCGATGACGGTGCCGGAGGCGTCCAGCGACAAGTGCTGAACCTTGTTTTCGATCAAGACCTGCCAGGCGTTCACGGCCGGGAACCACGTGCCGTGTTGGATCATCTCGACATCCCAGACGAGCGATCCGTCGATGCCGACCATGAGGCGACCGCCGAATCCGCCGTCGACTTCATGAAAGTCGGTCGGTCGTCCCGTCTCGGGGTCCAGGGTCAGCAAGACGGCGGTGTAGTAGTCGCGCAGGGCGGCGGGCAAAAGCTCGTTGTCGCTGCGTGTGAGCACCTCACCGGCGTCATCCGTGTGCGTGATCAGGTCGACGAGTTCCTCCCGGAATTCACTCGGTTTGACGGTGATCGGCCGACCGATGGCGTCATCGCCGATGTTCGCCGGCGCACGGTACGGAATGGCGTACGTGCTGAGGTAAACCTTGCCGTCCCACTCGACCATGTCTTGGATGATGTATTCCGTGTCATGATCGGAGAACGTCACGGCGAAGTCCACCGTTCCGTCGGGCGCGACGCGCATCAGTTTGTGACGCGAATCGTTGCTGTGGTCGCTGAAAGCGATGAGGTACTCGTCATTAAAGCGCGCGACGTTGCGGATGAAAATGAGGTGCGACGACATGGGAATGGCAATCTTCGTGCCGCGCATGCATTCGCCCTCGGGCGTGAGCTCGGTGGCGATGATGGTGCCCGCGCCGTCGTAGCACATGACCATGATGCGATCGTTCAAGGGCTTCACCAGGTGCGTGTCCACGTTGGCGAGCGGCTGCTCCGTTTCCGGATCCGTCAGCGGCGTCGTCCATTGCAGTCGGCCGTTCGCATCGATGAAACTCACCGTGATTTGATGGTCCCGGTCGAGTTGGATGCCGTGGATCAAGACGCCGTTCTCTGTCTCGGTAAACCCTTGCATTTGGTAAGGGATCGTCCGTGACCATTGCTCCGTATCTCCGAAGCATTTTGTCAGCGTGCTTTCATTGAGCGTTTCGAGGCATCCGTTCTTTTCCGTGGTGACGTTGTCGTAGCGGTAATAGGTCTGCTCGGTATTGAGCCAGGTCCAGGCGCTTTTGGCGTCATCGGGGGAGGCCACCGTTCGGTTGGCGAGCCAGTTCGGGGGCGTCGTGATCTTGCGGCCTTCCACCATGCGGTTGATGACTTCGATGGTCTTGTCTTCTTTAAACGATCCCGTCTCGATGTCGCGGTACACCGCAATCATTTCATTGGGCGTCAGTTCGGCGGCCGAGACGTTGTGTTGTTCAAAGAAAGCCTCGGCACGGCGCAAAGTGACGGAGTGCGGAACCCAGATGCCGACGATCACGGCGAGGATGACGGCCGCGGTCGCAAGGCCGACCCAGACGGGTTTTTTCCGTGGTGAGTGCTCGGGCGCCGGTTCCGGCGCGGCATCGGCGAGCACCTGACGGCGGATGGTTTCTTTGTCGAGTGCGCACGTCTTGTAGGCGTTGCGAATATCTTGTTCATTCATTTTGTTTCTGCTCCTTTTCCCTGATTTCATGGAGGGTGCGGTACAGTTTGTTTTTGACGTTCGACACGGTGTAGCCCATGACGTCCGCGATCTCGCTGTGTGACATGTCTTCGTAGTAAAAGAGGTAGAAGATCTTTCGGACATCGGCCGGGTAGTCGGCAAGGATGTCGAGGATGCGTTCGTATTCGAGACGCATCACGGGGTCGACCTCCTCGGTCGCCGTCACGCGAGTGTCCAAGAGCGAAAACCAGGCGTCGACATCCTCTTGTTGCAGCGACACGACGTTTTTCACTTTGTCCTTCCACGCGTAATAGCGAAACAGTTTGCGCTTCGCGATCGTAAACAACAATCCGCGCGGATGTTCCACGCCGGCCACGCCGTTCTTCAACAAAAATTGATAAAAATCGGTGTAGGTCTCTTGCACGATGTCGGGGACCTGCGCGACGTCGGCGCATTTGACCGCGACAAATCGAGCGATGGCGTCGAACGTTTCGTCGTAGATCTGATTGAAATAAGCTTCAATGGTCGGTTCGTTGTTCATGGCTGTCACACGTGCCCTCCTACCATGGATGTGCGGGAAAAGGCATGAACGGTTTCAAAAACCGAAGAATGTGTTCAGAAATTCGTCAAAACCTCGGTAACGGTAGTTTACAATAGATCCGTGGTTGCCATGCGTTTGGAAAGGGTGCTCCATGAAGCAATACAAGGTTGTGGAAGTGAAGAAAAAAGACGCGGAAGACGTCATGAATGAGATGGCGCGCCAAGGCTGGGAAGTCGTCGATGTGACGTATTGGAATAAATGGAACGTGTGTTTGATCATCACGTTTTCCAAAGGACGGATGTAATTCGGCGGGCGTTTCATGGATGTTGAGGTCATTCTCCGAGCATTGACGCTCAAGGAAAAAATCGAACTCTGTTCGGGCGCCGATTTCTGGAAGACCAAAGCCCTGCCGAAGCACGGCATCCCCGCTGTTTTCATGTGCGACGGTCCGCACGGCCTCCGAAAACAGCCCTACACGAAACGCACGGACATGCTCGGCATCCATGCATCCTTGCCGGCCACGTGTTTTCCTGCGGCCGTCACGACCGGCGGAAGCTGGGATCCCGATCTGCTCGAACGCATCGGCCGTGCCATCGGCGAGGAGGCGAGGGCGCAGGGCGTGCGCCTTGTCCTCGGCCCCGGTGCGAACATCAAGCGCAGTCCTTTATGCGGTCGCAATTTCGAATATTTCAGCGAGGATCCGTATGTGACGGGCAAGCTTGCCGCCGCCTTCATCCGCGGACTTCAATCGACGGGCACGGCCGCGAGCCTGAAGCATTTCGCCTTCAACAATCAGGAGTACCGTCGGTTCAATTCCGACAGCGTCATGGATGAACGTACGGCGCGCGAAATTTACCTCACGGGGTTTGAAATCGCGGTGAAAGAGGGACGTCCGGAGACCGTGATGTGCGCCTACAACAAGATCAACGGCGTTCATCTGAGCGACAGCAAGCGGCTCTTAACCGATATTCTGCGCGATGAATGGGGGTTTGACGGCATGGTCGTCACCGACTGGGGCGGCATGCACGATCGGATCGAAGCATTCCGCGCCGGCTGCGATCTCAACATGCCGGGCGGCAGTCGCTACATGGAGCGCGCCACGTACAAGGCCGTGAAGCGCGGCCAACTTGATGAGGCCGCAATCGACCGGAGCGTGTGTCGCGTCCTCCGCTGGGTGTTCCGACAAAACGACGAAGATGTGCCGGCGTCGATCGATATGGATGCGCACCATGTCCTCGCCCGCAAAGCGGCCGAGCAAGGCGCCGTTCTTTTAAAAAACGAAGATCGTCTCTTGCCGTTGCGGCCGTCGCAGTCGGTCGCATGGATCGGTGCAATGGCCGAGATACCCCGCTATCAGGGGGCGGGATCGAGTCATATCCATCCGACGCGATGCACATCCGCCCTCGACGCGCTTCCGAAAGACGTCGCCTACGCCGCCGGTTGCGATGCGGACGGAACGACCACGGACACGTTGATCCGTGAGGCGACGGAATGTGCGCGATCGCACGACGTGGCCGTCGTCTTTGTCGGGCTCCCGGATCGCTACGAATCGGAAGGGTTCGATCGGGATCACATGCGGATGCCGGAGGGCCATCTTCGCCTGGTGGACGCCGTTGCCCGAGCCAACCCGAACACGGTGGTGGTGTTGAGTTGCGGCAGCCCCGTGGCGTGTCCGTGGGCCGATGACGTGAAGGCGGTGCTCTACATGGGACTGGCCGGGCAGGCGAGCGGCGAAGCCGCGGTGAATCTGCTCACCGGCAAGGCCAATCCGAGCGGCAAGCTCACCGAAAGCTGGCCGTTTACGTTCGACGATACCGTGCTCCACACGTACTACCCCAAACACAAGAACGCGCAATACCGTGAAGGCATTTACGTCGGCTATCGCTATTACGACCGCGCCGAAGTGCCCGTCCGATTTGCGTTTGGGCACGGCCTTTCGTACACGACGTTCGACTATTCGAACCTGAGACGTCACGGCCGCGTTGTCACCGTGACCCTCACCAACACGGGCGATGTGGCGGGCGCCGAGATCGCTCAGCTCTATGTCGTCCCGCCCGCCGGCGGACTCCATCGTCCGAAGAAGGAACTCAAAGGGTTTCGGAAAATCCGCCTCGAACCGGGCGAATGCCGCGACATCACTTTCGAACTCGATGACCGCACGTTTGCCGTCTGGCGGGATGGGTGGAAGATCCCGATCGGCACGTACACCCTCGCCGTGGGCGCCGCGTCCGATGATCTGCGGCAACGGTTGTCCGTGGACGTCGACGGCGTCGACGTGCCCGTCCCCGCGTGGCAGCCGGGAAGTTGGTACGAGCATCTCCGAGGCATTCCGTCCAAAGAGGCGTGGGAGGCCATGCTCGGTTACAAATACATCGAGGCGCCGCTCGTCAAAGGCCAATTCACGAAAGACCATTCGATGGTTGAGATGGCTCGGCACAGTAAGACGATGCGATTCATGACGCGTTTCGTCGAGCGCATCATCTTCAAAGGGACGAACGACCATGGCGAGAAGGCGCCGGAGCATCGCATGCTCTTGGCCTCCAGCATCGCCAGTCCTTTGCGCGCCTTGAAGCAGACGAGCGGCATCAAGACGGGGTTATTCCGACGGTTACTGAAGCTCGCAAATTTTACGTGGCGCAGATAGAGAGGTCGTGTAGAACGACTTACCCGTCGACGTGACGATCGCACGCGGCGCACGGATTCACGGTGCGCCCCCGGGCTTGGAACGTTCGCACATCGCTCGGGCGCATCGCCTTGTAGCGCTTGTAAAGTTCGGAGAAGCGACTGTGGGAACTGTAGCCCACGGCTTGGGCGATGTCCCGGATCGCAAGTTCGGTCGTGAGGAGCAAGTGCTCGGCCGTGTTGATGCGCTTGCGCTGGATGTACTCGGTGATGCTCATCTGGTACTTTTCTTTGAATTTAGTCTTGAGATTGGTGCCGCTCATGCGGGCGAGGTTCTCGAGAAAATCTTGGCGGATGTCCATCGCGTAATGATCGTTGATGTAATGGGCGACCTGTTGAAGGGCGAGGTCATCGGGGCGGTTGAGTGCGGGGCGCATCTGCGCGTCGAGAAACGCCTGGACGGTCAGTGCGACCCATTCCTTCGCCTTGGCTTCGAAAAAGATGTCGGCGGTGGGGGTGTCCATCGTGCAGTCCATGATCTCGTGGGCAATTTTGGCGAGCCCCGCCGTGACGACGTCTTGCGTCTCAAAGAAGATCGTGGGGATCGCTTCGGATGCGATGTGCAGGCGATCGGCCACATAATTTTGGATGAATGTGTCTTTGAAACGGAGGCCGACGGCGACGTACGGGAAGTTGCCGTGGAGGAGGTACTCCACGGGCGTTCGCGCGAGATCGAGCAGCAGCATGCTGTTTGATGTGATGTTCTCGTACGGATCGAGCCATTCTCCGTTGGCCGAGATCATGTAGAACGACATCAGGCGAAAGCGATACTCAGGCAGCAATTCGGTGCGGGCGATGTATTCGCGTTTCACGTAAACGTCGTGGATGTCGATCACGAAATCATCGTTTTCGTAGTACCAATAATTCCCGCAGACGTCCTCGTTATCGATGTAAAACGTCTGCCCGGCGGGCGCGTATTTTGTGCAATGATCGCACGGTTCGCATCCAAAGTCACGGACGATTTGCTCGTACACGGAGGCCTCCTGTCGCGATTAGTCAAATATCTCGATTAGACGAACTTTCGATGTTTCTATTGAAGATCATAATATAACCGATACAATCAAATCAAGTTATAACAGCGTTCCAGGCGTATATGTGTTAATTTTGAATCCATTGAATAAGCACTTGATTCGTCTAATCGCATTAATATGGGAGGCTTCGACATGATGCATGTTTATCGCAAGTTGCTGCGCTACGTTCCCAAGGAGCGATACCTCGCCTATGTGGCCATTTTCTTAAGCGTGGTATCGACGTTGGCGTCCGTGGCCGCTTACTTCTTTTTGCATCGCTTCTTGACACACATCCTTGTGGCCCGAGATCTGGCGGCCGGTCGGCACTTCGCGTGGTGGATCGCGGGCCTCTTGGCCGCGGGCGGCATCATTTATTTCGTGTCCGTCATCGTGTCGCACATGCTGGGATTTCGTCTGGAAACGAATCTCAGAAAACGCGGGATCGACGGGCTTACGACCGCAAGTTTTCGCTTCTACGACCTGCACCCCTCGGGGCGCACGCGCAAGCTCATCGATGACAACGCGGCCCAGACCCACACCATCGTGGCGCATTTGATCCCGGACAACGCGAAGGCCGTCATCACGCCGATCGCGGCGATCGCGCTGGGATTTTACATCGACTATAAAATCGGCATCGCGCTCATCGTGATGCTGTCGTTCCTGATCGGTGTCTTGCGCCTCATGCAAGGCGAGAAGAAGTTCATGGAAATCTATCAGGCGGCGCTGGAGCGGATGAGCAGCGAGACCGTTGAATACGTGCGCGGGATGCCGGTCATCAAGATCTTCGGTACGCGCGTCGATTCGTTCAAGACGCTGTACAACGCGATCAAGGAATACGCGCAAAAAACGTACGATTATTCCATGAGCTGCAAACGCCCGTACGTCAATTTCGAGTGGGTGTTCTTCGGCATTGTCGCGTTCCTGATCCCGCTCATTTTGATCTTTGCGGGGTCGGCCGCTTCCGCGGGCGTGATCGCCGTGCACCTCATCATGACGCTGTTTTTGGCGGGCATCCTGTTCGCGTCCGTGATGAAAATCATGTACATCTCGATGTATGCCTTTCAGGGGCGTTCCGCGGTGGATAAACTCGAAGCCATCTTCGACGCCATGCAGACGGATCGACTCGATTTCGGCGATCGGACGCACTTCGAAAACTTTGACATCACGTTCGACGATGTGTCGTTTGCCTACGGCGAGCACCCCGTTTTCGAGCACCTGAACTTCACGCTCGAGGAAGGAAAAACGTATGCGCTGGTCGGGGCGTCCGGCAGCGGCAAGTCGACCTTGGTGAAACTGATTTCCGGCTTCTACAACGTGGACGACGGCGCCATCAAGATCGGCGGGGTGCCGCTCACCGACTACAGTGAGCAGGCGATCATCGACAACATTGCGTTCGTCTTTCAGGACGTCCGATTGTTCAAAACTACGCTGTACGAAAACGTTCGTCTGGCCCGACGCGATGCCTCGCACGACGAGGTGATGGAGGCGATGCGGCTGGCCGGGTGCGACAGCATTCTCGATAAATTCCCGGATCGTGAGCAGACCGTCATCGGGTCGAAGGGTGTCTACCTTTCGGGCGGCGAAAAGCAGCGCGTGGCGATTGCCCGCGCGCTGCTCAAAGACGCGAACATCGTCATCTTCGACGAGGCGAGCGCCGCCATCGATCCCGATAACGAACACGAACTGCAAAAAGCCTTTGCCAACCTCATGACGGGTCGGACGGTCATCATGATCGCGCACCGCCTGTCGAGCATCCGCGACGTCGACGAAATCCTCGTCCTGGAAGACGGTCGGGTGGTCGAGCGCGGCACGGACGCGGAACTCATGCAAGGCGATACGGAGTACAAACGCTTGGTAAACCTCTACAACCAAGCGAACGAATGGAAGGTGACCTATGCGTAAGTGGTTGCAAAAGACGTTTGCCCTGACTCGGCAAGGCGCCGAATCGGTGGTTCGCGCGATCGCGTGGTCGTTTGGCGTATACGCCGGCCAAATGCTGCCGCCGATGTTTTTGATGCTGTATTTGGACGATATTCTGCTGGGCCATCCGCGGGCCCATGGGTGGTATTACCTCTTGGCCGTCGTGATCCTCGCCATCCTCTACGTCTTGATCGATCGGGAGTACGATGCGATGTACAACGCGACGTACCGCGAGAGTGCGGCGCTGCGTATCGACATCGCCGAGACGCTTGCCGAATTGCCGTTGTCGTACTTTTCGAAGCACGATCTGTCGGACCTTTCGCAGACCATCATGGCCGATGTGAGCGCGATTGAACACGCGATGAGCCATGCCATGCCCAAGGCCGGCGGATTCGCTTTTTTCTTCCCGATCATCGGCATCCTGCTCTTGATCGGCAATGTGAAGCTCGGACTGGCGGTGGTGCTCCCGACGGCGCTCTACGTGGCGTTGATTCTCCTGTCAAAAAACATGCAGGATCGACTGAACAAGCACTATTACGATAAACTCCGCGACAACTCGAACGCCTTCCAGGAAGCGATCGAATTGCAGCAGGAAATCAAGAGCTTCGGTCTGTCCGAGGACGTCCGCAAGGATCTCTATCGCAACATGGAGGAGGCCGAAAAAATTCACCGACACACAGAATTTTCGATTGCCGTCCCGATGCTCGTCGGGGGCGTCATGATGGATCTGTCCATTGCGATCGTCTTGCTGGTGGGGGTGGCACTCATTTCCAAGGGCGAGATCTCCATCCTCTACCTCATCGGATATTTGATCGCCGCGATGAAGTTGCGCGAGGCGGCGGCCGTCAACGGCGAGCTCATCTCCGAACTCTTTTACATCCATGCGCCGTGTGCACGCATCCAAGAGATGCGCGGACACGAGCGCCAACGGGGCGAAGACCGAACGCTCGACCGGTACGACATCGTCGTCGAAGATGTCCACTTTGCTTATGAGCCCGGCACCCCCGTGTTGGAAGGCATTTCCTTTGTCGCCAAACAGGACGAAGTGACCGCGCTGATCGGCAAAAGCGGATGCGGGAAGACCAGCGTCCTCCGCCTGATTTCACGGCTCTACGACTACGATCGCGGTCGCATCACCATCGGCGGCGTCGACATTCATGACATGTCGACGCGCTCGCTCTTCCGCTACATCTCCATTGTTTTCCAAGAAGTGACGCTCTTCAATGCCTCGGTCATGGAGAACATCCGGATCGGGCGTCAAGACGCCACGGACGAGGAGGTGATGGCGGCCGCCCGTCTCGCCAATTGCGATGAGTTCATTGAAAAATTGCCGGAGGGCTACGATACCTTCATCGGAGAGAACGGCGCCAATCTCTCGGGCGGTGAGCGTCAGCGCCTGTCGATTGCCCGAGCCTTTTTGAAAGATGCCCCGATCATTCTTTTGGATGAGATCGCGGCCGCCCTCGACGTCGACAATGAAAAGAAAATTCAGGACAGCCTCAATCAATTGATCGAAAACAAAACGGTGCTCATCATCTCGCATCGGCTGAAGTCGATCGAGAATGCGGACAAGATCGTCGCCATCGACGACGGTCGCATCGAATGCATGGGGGCGCACGACGACCTCATGCGAGATTCGGCGCTCTACGCCGATCTCGTGAAAAAATCGCAGATGGCCGAGTCATTCGTGTACTGAACTGAGGTGCGTTCTACGCTTTTATGACCGTCGGTGGGCCATCCGCCCGCCGGCGGTCGAACGATGATTCATAAATCGAGCTACGGTCTTCCGAGCCTCGTGTGACGCTGCCCATGATATGATGGTTGCACCATGAACGCATCGAATCACATCCCGTTTCTCATCATGTATTGGGTCCTGCAATGGACGTGGGGCATTTTACAAAACATCGGCGGTTTCATAAATTTTCTGATCTTGAAGAAGACAAACATATCGAGTTGTCACGGTGCGATCGTGTCAGATTATCGGCCTCGCTCGCGTCGTTTGCGCACGGGCTGTTTTGCTACCGGTATGTTTATCTTCCTCGATGAATCTCGAACACGGGATCCGGATACGCGTGATCGCCTCATTACCCATGAATACGGGCATACGATTCAATCGATCATCTTTGGACCGTTGTTCATTCCGTTCGTGGCTTTGCCATCCATGACGTGGTCCCTCATTTACTCGAAACGTCGGTCGTATTATCGAAGCCAAGGCGTTCTCTATACTTCCCGCTATCCGGAAAAACAGGCGAATCGTTACGGCGAGGCGGTTTTGAAGCGGGAAGCAACCAACTGGTGACGCGGGTCGTTTGATGAAATGGACTTTTGATGGATCACCGCATTAAGTGAGATCGAGGCCGTTCAGAATGATGGCTTTGGGGGCGATGGCGACATCGTACGTTTCCAATTCTTTGGAAAAGCACATGTTGGCCTGACAATTAAACAGGTTGTCGGCAATGGCGCCGCCCGTGATGTAGGATGTCTGATTGCCTTTGTGTTGGCGTGCCAGCCGGAATTCACCGCCGAAGTCACCGGTGAGGGGATCACAGAGGAACGACGAGAACGTCACGATCTCGGTGTAATCGTCCTGCATGTAGTGCGCGAGCGGTTGATCACCGGGGGCGACGGAAAAGCAGGGCGTGGTGCCTCGGTTCGGGATGCCGAGGTAGTGGCTGTAACGGGCACCGGTGCGTAAGTTCTCGACGACACCGTCTCGATAGAGGGGATACGCCTCGAGGCGCTTACCCTCGCGGTCGACGGGACGTGCGAACGGGGACGGAATCGTCGGATCGATGCGGATGTTCAAGGTTTGTCGGGCGTTGTCGGGCATGAAGCGCTCGCCGAGTTTTGCCCGGCTCTGTTGCTTATAGATGGGGCGATCCGTTGCCTGCCACGTATAACAAGACAGGAACGTCGGCACGGCATTGCCCGTGAGAATGACGCGCGTGTGCTTGAGCGGTTGCGCTTGGACGGCTTTGCTTCGTTCTTCCGTTTCGCGAAGTTGTCGATCGATTTTGGCGTCGATTTGGTCAAGATCCGGCGTCCGGAGCGTGTAATCATTGAAGATTTCCACCGGCTCCTTGCCGA
Organism: Saccharofermentanales bacterium; assembly: GCA_050945495.1. Lineage (GTDB taxonomy): Bacteria > Bacillota > Clostridia > Saccharofermentanales > DTU023 > UBA4923. The sequence continues at coordinate 5,290 of JBMNTA010000019.1, read as the reverse complement.
TGTCCGCATCCGTCACCGGTTCAAACATGAACGAGCTTTGGGGGAACGTCATGTCAAGGCCGTGAGATGTGACGATGCGTGTCGTCGCGTTCGTCGCAAAGAGCTCCAGCGAATTGATCTTCGACGGGTACGGGCGCGGTTTGAAACATGTGTCAAAGATGGCTTCGTAGCTGTCTTCCAACGTGCCGATGTTGTCGATCGGGGGGAGTGCGATGGGCTTCCCGTGATCGTCGGGGAGGTCATAGTATTTGTTTTTCACAAACGACGCACTCACAACGGCATCCTCGATCTTGGCGCGGCATTCGTCCGGTGAGTAACCTGCGCCGAGCGAGATCTCTGCATCGCCCTTGTAGTCGATGCCGTCGTCCGTGAAATTCACGAACACGCGGACCGCGTAATCGTGGATGTTCGTACGACGATGCATGTCGAGACGATCCCGGACGAAGAAAAGTTCCAGCGTCGACTTGGCCGTGTCTTCGATGATCCAGTCGGATATTTGATGGTTATTTTCCAAAATGTCAATGATCGCGTTTAACATAATGACCTCCCTCAGCTCAATTTGGCGCGCGCTTTGATGTAGGGTCCGCCGCAGGAGACTTTGACCCATTCTTTCCACCCTTTGCCGCAGTAGCCGCCGCCCCAAAGTTTCAGATCCGGGGAGACCATCGTCATGGTTTTCAAAAGATCGGGGACGTATCCCGTCATGTAGACCGGAGAGACGATTTTGCCCGTGAGTTTGCCATCGACAATCTCGCGGCCGCGCGTCGCCTCGCATTGGATGCCCCAGTTCTTCGGATCTTCCATGCCGGAGCGAGCTCCTTCCAAGAGGTAGCCGAACTTGATTGAGGCGATCATGTCGTCAAGCGAGTCCTCGCCGGGTGCGAAGAATGTATTGGTCATGCGGGTATAAGCTTTGTGGTTGTAAAACTGGCGTTTGCCGTTGCCGGTGGGCGGGATTTCCAGCTGCATCGCGGCGAGCTGGTCGGCCATCCCGGCGCGGAAGATACCTTGATCGATGACGAGCGTGTCGCTTCCGAGGTTGCCCTCGTCGTCGAAGAGGTAGGACGAGTTTTCGAGGCAGGCGGTCGCGCCGTCGTGCATGCTCACGTGGGGGGATGCGACGGCTTGGCCGAGGTATTCGCGACCCTTCGCGCGATCTTTCACGAACATGTCCATCTCGGCGCCGTGTCCGAAGGCTTCGTGTGCGATGAGACCCGCAAAGTCGGGATCGCAGATGATGTCATATTCGCCCGGTTCGATGCGCTCGGCGGTCATGAGCTCCAAGGTGTTTCGGCACGTCTCGTCGACGGTGGCTTCCCAGACATTCGGATCGTTCAAAACATCGGTCGAAGAGAGTGTGATGTAGTCTGACTTGACATCGTCGCCGTCCCGGGCGACGGCCTCGGCGATGAATTCCGAGTACAGGTATGTTTGCCGAAGATCCTTTTTCGTCGAAAGATAAATTTTATCGACTTGGGTCCAGTTGAAGCCGAGATAGAGCGAGACGATCCGCGCGTCCCGTTCGCGTGCACGGTCGTGCAGCGTCCGAAACGTATCGAAGATCGCTTGGGTGTCGAGCGACTCGGGCAAGACCGAGACCTCGGCACGGTACACGCGCTCCATCGCTTCCTCAACGGGCGGTCCGTCGTAGGGCAGCGCCTCATGATGTTCCAAAAAACGGGCGCGATCGTCGGAAGCAAGACGTCGGACGGCATCCGCAATCGCATCGAGATCGGACAGCTCATTGAACGCGTATTCACTGAATCCGTGTTCGCCGTAAACGCGACAGACAAAGCCGCGTTCCTCATCGTTCGACGGTGCGAGGGACATGCCGCTCGAGTCAAGCGACATGACTTTGCCTTTGACATCGGTTCCGAGGATCGAGACAAAGGCGAATTCATCCGACAGACGATCGATGATGGCACGCAATGCGTCGTGTACATGTTCTAAATAGGGCGATGGGGTCAATTGCATGGAAAGCCTCCTGCTTCTTATCTCGGCGGGCAAAAGTATAGCCCAATCGTGGGGCGATATCCAGTCAAAACGCCGCCCCATGCGAGGTCGGCGCGATGTGGTCGGTCAATCAAAGGACGCCGTCATTCAACGTCGTCGTCATGCGACGGTGTGTCGAGATCCTCATTCGTTTCGGACGGAGACGACGCACGGTCGCGATTGATGTAGCGATAGCGAAGGTAGTAGAGAACGCTGAAGATGACGAGGAACGTGCCCATGATGACCAAAAAACTGTCGGACGGGACGAACCGTGCGATCACGGCCGCAACGATGCAGAACGCAATGTTCCAACCGGTCGAGACCTGCTCTTTCGGTTCATAGATGTACTTCTTTTCTTTCTTATCACTTGGCGCGTCGTTCGTGTTGCGGTCGTCGTTATCCATGTCCGAGGGTCTCCTTCATGAACGGGGCATGCAGAAATCAGTTTAGCATAACGGGTTCGTATCGGCCGTTCTAACGGTATACTGGGAGCATCATTGAAAGGGGTTTTGCGTTCGCCATGCATCGGTTGAAACGACGAAAACTGAGCCTGATGATCCACTACGGATTGTACTCGCTTTTGGGCGGTGAGTGGCACGGTCAAACGGTGCCGTGGTACGCGGAGTGGATCCGGCACACGGCCAAGATTCCGCGTGAGGCGTACCGTGCGCTGCAAAAAGACTTTACGGCGTCTCGCTTCGATGCCGAAGGGCTGGTGTGTCGGGCGAAAGCGCTCGGGTTCGAAAGCATTTGTTTTACGGCCAAACACCACGACGGATTTTGTTTGTTTCATTCCGAGGCGAGTGACTTTTGCAGCGAGCATGATTTGGTGGGGGCGCTGGCAGAAGCGTGCCGCGCGCACGCGATGCCGCTGTCCTTGTATTATTCGCAAGCGCAGGATTGGGACGATGAGCGTGCATATCGGGCATACGACGCATCGTCGGGGGCGGCGTTCTCCGAATATTTTCATGACAAATGTTTACCGCAGGTGGAAGAGCTGCTGACCCGATACGGACCCATCGAGGGGCTCTGGTTCGATACGCCGGACCGGATGACGCGGGATCAGGCGGTGACCTTGCGACGCACGGTAAAAACCTTGCAGCCCGATTGTCTCATCAACGGGCGCATCGGGCACGGCCTGGGCGATTACGCGGTGTGTCAGGATAACATGCTGCCCTCGGTGCCGTGGGACATCCCGTGGGAAGTGCCGGTCTCCCTGTACGAGTCGTGGGGATTTAAGCGCTCGCGTTCGGGCGAGAAATCGCCAAACGATTTGCTCCGCATCTTTTTGAAAACCCTATCGCGTGGCGGTCATTGTCTGTTGAATGTGGGGCCCGAGGGCGACGGATCGATTTCAGATGAAGATATGGATCTGCTTTCATGTGTGTGCGAATACGCCCTGGACAAAGCACCGGCCGTGTATGGAACGGTGCCGGCGCCGTTGCCCTTGTTTGAATGCGAGGGCATGGTCATGACATGGAAGCCCGAGGAGCGCCGACTTTTTTTGCATATCTTTGATCAAGATCCGAATCACCCCATGGGGCGACACGATTTGATCGGGTTCGATGCGGATTTCACGGGGATGAATCGCGTGCTGGACGGGAAAATCGGCGATCCCGTTCCCGCGTTCGGGCGCAGGACCTTGGAGGGCGACCCATGCTGGACGTTCGACGTACCCGTCGAACCGCGCGTCTGTTTGGCCTTGACATATGCAGGCCCGGCGCCGCGCGTGGCGATGCCGAAGATCTGTGACTCTGATACCATGGGGATGGAAAGGATGAAGTGAGGGAATGACGTATTCGGACATTTATTTTGAGCCCGCCTATGGAAAACTTTGTGAGTTGATTCAAGGCGGATCGGCGGATGATTTTGTATGGGAATCGCCGTCGGGCACCATCCGCAACATGTTCATACGGCGACCGTTGCCGGAGGCTCTGGATCCCTCGGGGACGTACACGGATCTTGCGACGCCGTACGGGTATGGCGGTCCCGTCATCGTATCGTTGACGGGCGATCGTGCCACATTGGTGCGTGAATACGACGAGGCGTTTTCAGCGTATTGTCGCTCGCAAAATATCGTCTGCGAATTTGTCCGATTCCACCCCCTGCTTCACAATGTCGATGATTTTACCGACGTCTACGACACGCAATTTATGCGCCCCACCGTGGCAACGCCGCTACGGGGAGTCTCGGATGTCTTGATGGAACAGTTTAGCAAGAGCGCACGCAAAACGACGCGGCGTGCCCTGCGCCAAAATATCCATGTCGAGTATGTGACCGAGCCCGACGATCTATCGCTTTTCATGGAGGTCTATTACGATACCATGGATCGTCAGGAGGCCGCGGAAGACTATTACTTTCCGCAAAGTTACTTTCGTGCACTTTGCGAACACTTGGGGACACATATTCTCAATATCCATGTCCGGAATGATGAGGACGTATGCATCGCCTCGGGACTCTATTTTGTGTATGGCGATTTTATGCACGCTCACCTTTCGGGGACACGCCACGAATATTTAAATTTAAGTCCGGCATATGTTTTGAAGTACGCATCGGTGGAATGGGCGCGTAAGCATGGGTTGGCCTGGGTCCATTATGGGGGCGGCACCACCAACGATCCCGAGGATTCGCTGCTGGCATTCAAGAAAAAATTCAGCAAGGGCGATTTGTTGGACTTCTATGTCGGGCGAAAAATCTTTATGCCGGATATTTACGAGGCAATGGTCGAAAAAAATGGCGTGACCAAGGCCGATTATTTCCCACTTTACCGCGCATGATGAATGCCCCGACGCCTATATGAAACGATTTTAAACGTAAGCTTCGACGCAACGGTAGCGTGCTTTGCGACACGCTCAGTCATTTACTTTCTCGAAAAGCTTGACCACGCATTCCACCTGGCTCGTCTGGATACGCTGAATTTCCTCGCTGATTTTAGGTTCGAGGGAACATATCCACAGCCTTTTTCACCATTCTGCTGTTTGCGGGAATATGTCCATACCAACAATTTATTTTACTTGTAATCCTTCCGCAAAGGAACTGTTGAATTTGAGCATACTCTTACGAGCCACCTTCATTGCCTCTACAGACTCTTCTGCCTTTTTGATTGTTTCGGCAATTGCTTTTTTCTCCTTACCTTTGGCAACATCCTTCTTTAATCTGAGTTCAACCAGACCTTTTTCAATTTCTGTAATATTCTGAAGGTACTGCTCATAAACACTATTCGAAAATTCAATATCGTGTTCATCATTAAGGAAAATTTCTCTAACCGAAGTAAGTAACTTTGCAGACTGCATTATCG
>JBMNTA010000018.1:0-24323 GCA_050945495.1 Saccharofermentanales bacterium | reverse complement strand
TTTCATAAAAGATATTTTTTACTTTCAAAATCATAATTTTAAATTCTTGTAAGACGAAAGCTTTTGTATTTAATCGTTCAATTAAATGTGGATATTCATTCATAAAAGTGGTTATATGCAATATTTGAACGCGAATTCTCAATACCTATTTTGATATAATGCAATGACAAAAAAAGCACAAAATTCTCATGAAAATCGCCCTTTCTGTTGCACTTGTTGCGAGGAATGTGGTAGCCTGTTAACAGCAAATCGATAAATATTTAAGTTATCGTTTGGATAAATTAAAAAATTATCGAAAAAATTAAAAACATTGAAAACCAAAGGAGCGTTGGGTAAAATGGCGAAAAACAGACAAAATAATGAGGTTTATCTGGACGATATCGACAAATTGATTTTGCGGGAACTTATGAATAATTCACGCATGCCGGCCACTGAGCTGGCGCCAATTATCGGATTGTCCGTTCCGGCGACAAACAACAGAATTCAAAAACTTAGCGAAAAGGGAATTATTGAACAATTTACGATACGAACAAACTTGGAGAGAATCGGCAAAAACGTTGTGGCATTTGTCAACATTACGATTGATCAGTACAAAATTTTCGACAATTTGATGCGCTACATTCGTTCGAATCCACAAATACAGGAGTGCTACGCGATTACGGGTGAATTTGATTATCTGATCCGAGTTTGTACAGGAAGTATTAGACAGCTTGAGGACATAATTATTGATCTTAAAAAAATTGAGGGTGTGGTAGGCACCAATACGGTGATTTCTCTGGAAACGCATAAATTTGCCCCGTATGTCCTACCTGAATAACAATATCAAAATAAAAGGAGACGCATATGCTATCAAATCTTGCAACCCATTTTAAAGGCTCTGCTATTCGGAAAATGTTTAATGCAACGGTGGGGATGGATGGGCTTATCAACTTTTCCGTCGGCGAACCGGATTTTACAACTCCGTCGAAAATCATCGATGCCGCTGTCAAGTCGTTCCAAGCGGGGAACACGCACTATACGCCGAGTAAGGGCTTATTGTCGTTGCGAGAGGCCATTGCCGAATATCATGCACATGAATTTGATTGTGATCCCGAAAAAAATATTATGGTGACTGCCGGTGGCACAGAGGCCATTCAATTAGCTTTATTTACCGTGCTTGATCCCGGGGATGAAGTGATTGTTTTTACACCCGCATGGCCTAACTATTTTGGCCAAATTCAAATGATCGGTGCCAAAGCGGTTGAAGTGTATACACACGAGAAAAATTATTTTGTACCGGACATGGATGATCTTCTGGAACATATAACATCTCACACCAAAGCAATCATCGTGAACACGCCGTGCAATCCGACGGGGGCGGTTTATCCGGAAGAAACGCTGCTCAACATCTTAAATATTGCCGATCGGTATGATCTTTACGTCATCGCCGATGAAGTGTATCGCCACATCATTTACGACGACGTGCGCAATCGCAATATGTTGCAACTGTCGGACAAAAACGAAAAAGTTATTTTCGTCAATTCATTTTCGAAGATGTTTGCGATGACGGGGTGGAGAATCGGGTATGCCATCGCTTCGGAAAAGATTATCTCGGCGATGGCACTGCTTCACGAGAATGGAATTTCGTGCATGGCGCAGCCTTTGCAGGAAGGTGCCACGTTTGCACTTAAAAATTGCATGGATGAAATTGGCCATATGCGCGATCAGTACAACCACAGAAGAGATTTGGTGACGAAATTAATCAATCAATCGGATGTCATCTCCTGCAATCAACCCAAAGGTGCATTTTACTGTTTTGTCAATGTGCAAAAAACGGGGCTGTCCTCTGAGGATTTTTGCATGAACCTTTTGCATAGTAAAAAATGTGTGGTTGTACCAGGTAACGGATTCGGTAGCAATGGAGAAGGGTACATCCGACTTTCCTACGCTACCTCGGAACAAAATATTCGTGATGGTGTCGATCGTATCCATCAATTTGTGGATGAGCTAAATCTTTAACGGAGAGGAGAAGAAAATCGTATGCGTGAATTCGATTTGAAAGACACAGAAAAATTGTTGGCGGGTCTTACCGTCTTGGGTACAGGCGGTGGCGGTGAAGCTGAATGGGGGCGTATTCTGCTTCGTCATGAGGTTGAACATGGACGCCCGATCCGAGTGGTCGATCCTCAAGAGGTTGAGGATGATGCCTTCGTTTGCAGCGGTGGCATCATGGGTTCTGTTAAATCGCTCGATGACGTTTCATTTGAGGATATCACAGAAGAATGGGAGACCATGTTTCCGCTTGTCGAAGCCATTAAATTGATGGAGAAATTGCAGGGGAAACAGGTTAATTACCTAATTCCTTTTGAAGCCGGAGGTCTCAATACGCCGGTGGTTATGGCAGCGGCCGCTCGACTTGGCATTCCTGTGATTGACGCAGATGGTAACGGTCGGAGTACGCCGGAAACTCAAATGATTTCATTTATCGGATTTGGCATTGACCTTTACCCCATGCCACTTGTGGATCGTTACGGGAATACAAGTGTTGTGGTTCATGGCAATAACACGACATATGCCGATGAAGTAGGTCGTTTCATTGTTGTTAAAGGTGGAGGATTAGGTGCTAATGCGCATTATGGCATGACGGGTCAACAAGTCAAAGCAGCTCTTGTCCCCGGCGCCATTTCAAAATCCATCAAAATTGGTGAAATCTTAGAAAATTCTGATTCCGAGCAACGTTATGATGCATTGCTGGATATCCTCAAAGCGAAAAAATTGTTTGAAGGAAAAGTTGATTTTATTGAAAGCGTCAACAAAGGTGGATTCTATCTCACGGAATTAACACTTAAAAATGAGGAAACGTCCGATACCGCTAAGGTCGTCATCAAGAATGAGACCATGGCAATGTGGGTCAATGGTGAATTAAAAGCCATTCTGCCGGATCACATTTATATGATCGATCCCGTCACGCATCAAGGTGTCCCGAGTGTAGAACTGGAAATGAATAAAGAAGTTCGGTTCCTGGGGGCTCCTTGTCACGAACGTGTCAAGAAGGCCTTTAGAACCCCCAAAGGACAAGAGGCTTTTGGTCCGGCAAGGTTTGGTTATCCCGACCTTCCATACAAAGAATTGGACTGATCAAAGGTTATTGATAAGTTTCGCCACCGATGAAGGAATTGAGAAAAAGTAACGTAAACGTTAGATGACAGTGAAATTTGAAAATTGCATAAGACGCTTCAGTACGCAACATGATGTCAATATCTTTAGGAAGTCTACCGTGGGGCTACGCAAAATCATCTTCTACTCCTAGCTTTTTAAAGATGAAATGTTTGATACGGTTTTGTGCCGGTAGGACTCAGATCAAAACAGTGGTGATTTCCTGATTTAATTGTGGTCCCGTTGAGATTCTGAGATCCGGACGATGCCTTGGGGTCAGTTGAGCGATTGGGTTTTGTTCATTGATTGAAAACGCTGAGTGGTCTCAACGTGAAGCAGTTGTTCTTCTGGCCTCCGGGTATTGCGTCCGTCGTTTCCAATACAGCGCTCTGGACATAGAAGCGTAGTGCAATTTAATCGTATTACAAAAGTTCATCCAAATGGATGTCACGCCAATACGTAATATGAGGAGAAAAACATGCAAAAAGAAGTCATTAAAACAGAACACTTATCAAAGGAATTTAATGGGGTTCGTGTGCTTAATGATGTCGGTTTTACTTTGCGTAAAGGGGAGATTCATGCATTGGTGGGTGAAAACGGTGCCGGGAAATCAACGTTTGTAAAATTGCTTTCCGGTATTTATGAACCGACCGAAGGACAAATTTTTATTGATGGTAAGAAAGTAAATTTTGAGAACGTTGATGAGAGTGAAAAAGCCGGTATCCGAACGGTTCACCAGGAAATCAATTTGGTTCCTTATTTTTCTGTCTACGAAAATGTTTTCATAGGTTCGGAATTCCATAACAAGAAAATGGGCATGCATGTCTTGAACGATAAGAAAATGAAGGAAGAGACAGAACGAGTTCTAAAATTACTTGACGTGGAATGTGATGTTACGACGCCCGTATCCCATTTAAATACCACCATGAAAAAAATCATTGAGATTTGTCGTGTGCTTATATTCGATCCCAAAGTCATTATTTTTGATGAGCCCACGGCAGCCCTCGATGAATCCATGCGAGAGCACCTCCTAGAGATCATTCTGGGGTTGAAGCGACAAGGAATATCCATTATTTACGTGTCGCATAACCTCGAAGAAATCATTGAAATTGCGGATCGCGTAACCGTGCTTCGCAACGGCAACCAAGTTGGTGATTTAAGTGGCGAAGACATCGAGATTGAAACGATGATTAAGCTCATGTTGGGTGATAAAACCTACAACAACTATAAACGTAAACATAGTTACGCAACCGACAAAACGGTCCTGGAAGTTAAGGGGCTCAACACCCCAAAATTGAGCGATATTTCGTTTGTTGTTAAAGAAGGCGAAATTCTTGGTTTTGCCGGGGTGGAAGGTGCAGGCAAAACGGAGATTGCCAAAGCCGTGTTTGGCCTGGACAAGAACATTCGTGGCGAATTTTACCTCAATGGTCAGCAGTTTAATCCATCCACCAAATTTGCTCTCGGGGAAGGGATTGCTTTGGTGCCGGAAGAGCGTAAAGCGGAAGGAATTATTCCGGACTTTGAACTATCGGCGAACGTAACGCTGCCTTATCTTCGACAATGGTCACGTTTCGGGGTGATTGACAATAAATCGGAGATCCAAGTAGCTGTTGAAGCCATTGAATCTCTTTCCATCCGCGCATCCGGAACCACCCAAAGGATCAAATTTTTAAGTGGTGGCAATCAACAAAAAGTTGTACTTGCAAAATGGCTTGCAGGTCATTTTCATGTCGGAATATTTGACGAACCCACAAAAGGAATCGATATCAAAGCGAAGGAAGATATTTACATTTTGATGAACGAGATTGCCAAGGAAGGTAAGTCAATCATCATGATGTCGTCCTACTTGCCGGAGTTAATCAGTATTTGTGATCGCATCATTGTTTTGCGTGAGGGCAGAATTGTCGATCATTTCAAAGTGGGTGAAGAAAATATTGATGATTTAGAGGCAAAAATTTGCTTTTCAATGTTGGGAGGAAAACGATGAGTGGTGATCTTTTTGAAAAACAAAGAAAAAGATTGGTCTTTGTAAGGAAATATGGAACGGCGTTGTTCGGACTTTTTGTCTTCATTCTCTTTTCCATTCTCGCCTCGCCTAACTTCTTGACCTTTAGAAATATGATGATTTTGCTGCGGTCAATGAGTATGCTGACGATTGTCGCGCTTGGCTTTACGTTCGTCATGGCGGCGGGTGGATTTGATATGTCGTTGGGCAATGCCGCCGGGTTGATTAACCTGTGCTTTGTTTTCATGTATATCACGACGAACAGTCTTTTTCTTTCGATTGTTGTCTCCATTCTTTTAGGCATACTTGTTGGATCGTTCAACGGATTATTGGCAGGGGTGATGGGGTTGCCTGACTTTATTGCAACCTTTGCAATCGGTTCCATCACATATGGATTGAAGATGCTTTGGACAAAAGGCAATCCGGTCAATATCCCGCAAGAAGGGGGCGAAGCGGTCTTCTTCTTGGGACAAGGTAAAATCGGTCCGATTCCATTCCCGGTCATTATCATGTTGATTTTCGTATTGGCCGTCATGTTTATTTTACAAAAAACACGCCTTGGAAGAAGGATTTATGCGATCGGAGGCAACCGTCTTGCCAGTGAATACAGCGGCATCAACGTTAAAAAATATCGGTTTTTGACGTTTATGTTCTCCGGAGGTTTTCTCGCCGTGGCAGCGATTTTATTGACCTCTCGTCTTGGGAGTGGACAGCCTTTGGCGGGTGAAGACTTTATGTTGGATACCATCGCGGCCGTGTATTTGAGTACAACCATGTTTGGTGAAGGTGAGCCGACGCCATTGGGGACATTTATCGGAGCTCTGATTATCGCCATGCTTACCAATGGCCTGACGATGATGGGTGTTGAATATTACTTCCAATACATCACCAAAGGCATTGTCGTTATCTTATCGGTTCTCCTATCTGTTGTTTTGAAGAAAAAGATGAATCAATAATCAATGTGTTGAGCATTCGTAAAAGGAGAGATGGAGATGAAGTTGAAAGTTTTAGGATTTTGTGCAAGTCCGAGAAAAGGTAACAGTCTCTACTTACTCGAACAAGCACTGGACGCCGTTGAAAAACGCGCCGCGTATCACGGTGTGGACGTTGAAATTAAAACATGTTCCATTCGCGGAAAAAAACTATCGGGATGTGTGATGTGTCAAGGATGCATGAAGGATGGCATTTGCGTTATTAAAGATGATTTTAAGGAATTGCAAGATCTGTGGTTGGATGCAGATGTGGTTCTTTACTCCGTTCCCGTTTATCACATGGGTGTGCCTGCGCAGTTAAAAGCCTTTTTCGATCGACTTGGCAATAGCATGTTTGGCCGTTATCGCGCGCTTTATCCGGGCGAAATTGACAAGGCCCCCAAACCATTAAAAGTTATCGGGTGTATCACCCAAGGAATTCATATTTTCTCGGGTCAAGAACACACCATGACTCAAGTCCTCAACCATACGCTCATTTCAGGGTGCATCCCGGTGGTCGGGGATTTGTGGGAAGCGTACATCGGGTCCGGGGGATGGACATCAGGGAATGAAAATCGCAATGCTTTGGAAGAACAAGTACAACAGGGAGGTGAAGACGCAAACATCGTTTTAAGATCGAGTATCAGTCTTGCCCAACGTGCAATTGACATGGCAGTTATCGTTCGAAATGGGTGCGTCGGAACAAAGACCATTCGTGAGGATAAAACGTATACACCTTATTTCAATGATTTGGTTGGCACTGAAAAATAACAGCAAACTTTTAGGAGGAAGAAAATGAAACACATGAAACGCATTTTGCTGGTCATTTTGACTTTAGCACTTGTGATTGGGCTGGTGGCATGTGGCCCCAAGGATAAGCCCGACACTCAAGGCGGAGATAAGAAATTTAAGGTTGGCATCAACAACTGGGGTGTGGCGAACTTTTTTGCAAGAAAAGGTAAAGCAGCCTTAGAAGATGAACTCGCAAAACTAGGATGTGAAGTGGTTTCCACCGTGACCGATGATGTCACATCGAGAATGGAAGCGATTGAAAACTTAGCCGCTCAAGGATGCGATGCCATCATTGTCGAAGAAGGGGACATCAATGAGGTAGCCACGGCATGCAAAGAAGCCCGTGAAAGCGGCATTATCATCGGTTCGATGGATGCCGGGACGGCTGATTTTGTGGATGTCTATGTTTCTTCGGACAACCATGCTTTAGGAAAATCCGTCGGTGAAATTTTGGCGAAAGAAATCGATGGCAAAGGGCGCATTGTTGAAATTATTTCTGATGCCGGAAGCATGATCCGGATGCGTCGTGATGCCGTCCACGAAGTTCTGGAAGATTATCCCGATATTGAAATCGCTTACAGCATTTCATATGCATGGCCGGACTTCTACACCGATACGAAGAATAAAATCGAAGCGATTCTTCAGGCCAATCCCAATCCCGGCGATATAAGTGCGATTTTTGCCTCGTTCGATGGTGTGGGTGTTGCCGCGGCAGATGCCGTGCGTGAGGCCGGATTGCAAGATTCAATCGTCATCGTTGGCATTGACGGTGACCCGGATGCTTACGAGGAAATGCGTAAAGATGACACCGGCTTCGTTGCCACCATGGCGCAAGACCCGGATACCATCGCACGCGTCTGCGTACAAGAAGTTGTGAAACTGCTTGAAGGGAAAGAAATTGAAAACAACGTTATCTACATCCCCGGTTTTTTGGTCACCAAAGACAATATTCCGGACGAGTAGGTTGCGTTTATCTTCACTAGAACAGGAGGACACGAATGAGTGAAGGAATTGTTTGGGCATTCATTTTCCTCTCTGAGGGATCGGATCCCAAAAAACATCAAACACAGTTGGAACATTGTGGAAATACCCTTTTAGTGTATGGGGTCAATACATTGGAAGAAGGCTGTGAAGTTGCGAAAGAAATCGTCGAAAACAAAAACTGCACCTTGATTGAGTTGTGTGGCGGATTTAAACGTGAAGGCGCTGCACGCGTTCGCAAGGCGGTAGGTTCGAAAGCCCTTGTGGGTTACATCGATTATTTCGAAGCCGATTTACTGAATATGTAACTCAAACGGAGGATGTGTTGTCTTTTCGGAGGCAGCACATCCTCCGCAAAAAAATGAAAAAGAGTAAAAATATGAAACAACCAAAATTTTATAGACCATCCAATCTTCAGGAACTTTGGAACGTGCTTGATCAGTATGGCGAGGAAGCGTGTCTGATGGGCGGGGGTACCGATGTTTTGGTTCATCTTCATGAAGGCGACATCGCACCGAGAGCTCTGGTTGATGTGAAAGGCATTGAAAGTTTTCATGAGCTCGATGCAGATGATGCGTCGGTGCGTATCGGTGCTGCCGTAACCTTTAACGAAATTAAATATGATCCGAATTTACAGCGTGTTTTGCCCGCACTTAGTTGTGCGGCTGGCAAAGTTGGTGCGCCTCCCATTCAAAGAAAGGGAACGTTGGTAGGTAACATTTTAACGGCTTCTCCTGCCGGCGATGGTTTTGTGGTCGCCTACGGCTTGGATGCACAGCTAACACTTTTGGATAAAAATGGACAGAAAAGTGTTGACATTAAAGATTTTATTTTGGGTCCCGGAAAGACCGACATTCATAAAGACGAAATTATATCCGGCGTAACCTTTTCAAACCATTCCAAATGGCAACAACAATCATTTTTTAAAGTGGGTCGTCGTAATTCCCTGGCCATTTCCGTTGCAAACGGTGTGGTCGCGCTCGCCATGAATGAGAATGGCACCGTCAATGATGCGAGGATTTGTGTAGGTGCCGTTGGTCCGACACCGATGCGAGTGTGTCGTGCGGAAGAATTAATGAAGACCCAAGCGCTTAGTGAAGAACTGATTGAATCCGTGGGCGCAATCGTGAGCGAGGAAGTCAAGCCCATTACGGATCTTCGAGCCTCAAAAGATTTTAGGCGGCACATTGTTGGCGTCTATGTGAAGCGTATTCTGAATGGATTTATGAAAGAGCAAAGACATGGGCACTAAATTTAATTTAAATGGAAATGAAGTCATCTCCGAGAGTGATCGATCACAGACACTATTACGTGTCTTAAGGGATGAATTTTACCTTACAGGTACCAAAGAAGGTTGTGGTACCGGTGATTGCGGTGCTTGCATGGTGCTTGTGGACGGTCAAGCCGTTAATTCATGCTTGATGTTGCTCGGAGAAATTGAAAATAAAAAAGTGGTTACCATCGAGGGATTGGAACAAAATGGCGAATTAGATCCGATTCAAAAAGCGTTCGCTGAAAAAGGCGCTTTGCAGTGTGGTTACTGTACGCCAGGCATGATCATCGCCATCAAAGGTTTGTTTATCAAAAATCCCAATCCCACACGCGAAGAGATAGCAGAAGCCATTTCGGGGAATCTATGTCGGTGCACGGGATATGAACAAATTATTGAGGCGACCCAATATGCTGTTCAGCTCCGAGACGAAAAGAATGAACTGTAATGGGGGAAAAAGATGGAACAGACAAAACAGTTTCGAATGGATGCAATTGATAAAGTCACAGGCAAAGCAAAATTCAGTAACGATTTTTATTTTATGAATATGCTTTATGCCAAAGTTGTGTGGCCTGACATTCCTTATGGAATGGTCAAAAAAATCGAGACGCATGAAGCGGAACAGCAACCCGGTGTCGTCAAGGTGATCACTCGCAAGGATATTACGGGCCCCAATTTGTCCGGTATCTTCACGGTGTTCGATCGCCCGGTTTTGATTGGCGAAAATGAAATCATACGCTATGAATCGGATCCGATTGCCATTGTCGTGGCGAAGAGTGAACAAGAAGCTCTGCACGCGGCCAAAATGATTCGTGTTACATATGAAGAATGGCCACATTCTAAGACCGTCGAAGAAGCCATCAAAAATGGAGACGAGCCTTTTTATGAAAATACGCTTGTAAAGGGCGATATTGAAAAAGGTCTCAGTGAAGCAGATGTCACGGTCACGAGAACCTATCAGTTCCCACTTGGAGAGCACGCATATATTGAACCAGAAGCCGGTGTGGTTTATCGAGATGCGCAAAACGTCATTAATATCATTGTTGGCTCACAAGACCTCACACAAAATCAAAGAATGATCTGTAGATCCTTAGATCTGCCTTTTCATAAAGTTAAACTCCGCACACCGTACGTTGGAGGAGCATTTGGCGGAAAACATGCCATGTCGGTGCAAGTTTATCTCGCGTTGATCGGAAGTCTGATTGAGCAACCCGTGAAGTTGGCTTGGACGCGGCGCGAATCCATTATTCATAGCTGTAAAAAGCAGGGATTTAAAGTGGAAGTTACCGTCGGAGCTAAAAAAGACGGTACATTATGCGCGTTACAAGCAGATTTGGTGGGACCGTGTGGACCCTATCACGGCAATACTCCCGATAATTGTAACGGCGTATTGGGCAATATGGTGGGACCCTATATGCAGCCGAATGTGCATATCCATGGTGCCATGTACAACATTCTAGCTCCGGAGCTTGGAGCCTTTCGCGGCGTCGGATCGCCGGATGGTCTCTTCATCATTGAAACAATGATGAATCTTGTGGCGCGTGAACTGGGTATTTCGCCCTATGAAATACGAAAAAAGAATTGGCTTAAAAAACCGGAAGATTTTCTCAAATACATGCCCGGCAATAAGTTGCGTTGCGGTTCCAAAACGTGGAAAATCGAAGAGGTTTTAAGTACGGCACTGGAGCGAGCGGGCGAACTGGGCGAACCAAGTAGCCCAAACGCTGTCCGAGGCCGTGGATTTGCGGCCGTCTCAGCAGCTTACATGACGGGAAATACGGGCTGGCACAAAGGATCTCTGGCGCAAATAGATATGTTCTTGGATGGAACCATCTTGATAAAAACCGGGTTTGCCGAACTCGGACAAGGGCTTACGGGGATCATGACAAAGATTGCCAGTGAAAGTCTACGCATTGATGAAAACAATATTACGGTCGTGTATGGTGACACGCATTTGTCGACGAAATCCGGGGCGCTCGGATTTAGCCAAGCAACGGTTAATTTGGGGAATGCGATCATTGATGCTGCCGAGAAGATGAAAATGAAGCTGATCGCGCTTGCCAAGCGCTTTTTGAATCTCGGAGACGAAGACAAAATCATTTTCGATCATGGTAATTTTTACCATGCCGAAACCGGAAAGCTTGCCTGTGAATGGCGAGACTTCAGTGACTATTGCTTTTACCACGTAGAAGATTTACGGACGACCGGTCGAGTTGTGGGTGAACTGGAGCAGGATTCAGAGTATGGCGTTACCCCGGTTGCATGCGTTGCTGACGTTGAGGTCGATATGGAAACCGGCAAGGTTTCGGTGATCAAATTAACGCAAGCACATGATACGGGTCGTGTCATCCATCAAGAGAGTGCTCGCGGGCAAATGCTCGGTGCCGCCATTATGGAAATGGGCGTCATTTTATACGAAGAAAGCCTCATGGGGGATGGGGGCATGGGAACGAAATCATTCTCGGAATACACCATCCCGACAAGCTTGGATATCCCTGCCGAAAACACCGTGACGTTTATCGAAAATAACCCCGGTATCGGATGTCCTTTTGGCGCCAAAGGGCTTGGCGAGCACGGGATGCACTCTGTAGGTGCCGCCATCGGCAATGCGATTCTCGATGCAACCGATGTTTTGGTGACGCATATTCCGATTACCCAAGAAAATGTTCTTAAAGCGATGCATATCATTTAGCGGGGGGAGGTTTAATGATGGATTTATTGAAAAAATTGGAGGATGGCGGTCTTTTGCCGATCATTAATATCGGTGACGTGACAACGGCCGAAAAAATTGCGGAGACCATTCATCGGACCCAATGTAAATTCATGGAAATCACGTTACGTGATCCGCAGGCGTTGGAATGCATTCAGACGCTAGCAGCAAAAAAATATGATCTTGTTCTCGGTGCCGGGACGGTTTACACCGCGGAAGAGTGTGAAGCGGCGGTCAAAGCAGGCGCACAATTTATAGTAACGCCATGTGTGAATGACGAAGCGATATCGTGGTGTGTCGAGCGTGATATCCCGATCATCCCGGGCTGTCTGACGGCCAGCGAAATCTATCACGCGTACTCGTTGGGAGCAACATATATCAAGATTTTTCCGGCGGAAGTTATGGGCGGTGCCAAGATGCTAAAAGCTCTGAGAGGCCCCCTGAAAAAACTGAATATCAAATTTGTTCCAACCGGAGGCATCAATGCCGACAATTTTCTTGAATACGCAAAACTAGATATGGTGGCCGCCGTTGGCGGAAGCTGGTTATGCTCTTCAAAAAGTGTTGCAACGGGTGATTTTAAAACCATCCAAAAGAATATTGACGATGCGATGTTGCAATGGAAAGGAGTTCGTGAATCGCTATGAAAGTCATCACATTTGGTGAAATAATGATGCGGCTCAAGGCCCCTTATGGTGAGCGTATTTTGCAGTCTCCCATGTTGGAGGCAACTTTCGGAGGAGCGGAAGCAAACGTTGCGGTCAGCCTTGCGAATTATGGTTTTGACGCGATGTACCTCACGGCTTTACCCGATCATAAAATTGGGGATGCGTGCATCAAAGAATTAAGAAGTTTTAACGTCAATACAGACGGTATAGTGCGTAAACCGTCATCGCGGCTCGGCATATACTATGTTGAGCCGGGCGCCAATCAATTGCCCAGTAAGGTCATTTACGATCGGAGTCATTCGGCATTTTCCCAGATTGAATTCGATGATTTTGAATGGGATACCATCTTGCGAGATGCAACGTGGTTTCACACCTCGGGCATCACACCTGCGCTCACGCAAAACTGTTTTGATGTCACCTATGAAGTGCTTAAACAAGTAAAAAAACAAGGCATTAAGATATCGATTGATTTGAATTATCGAAATAAACTTTGGAAATATGGAAAATCAGCAGAAGAATTAATGCCGAAATTGGTTGAACAAGCAGATGTCATCATCGCCAATGAGGAAGATGTTCAGAAAACGCTGGGTATTGGTTTAGAGCATGAATTCCGCAGCGATGCTTTAGATCTGAAATTTTACGAACGTCTAAGTAAACGGGTGATGGATCAATACAAAAACTTAACGGCTGTTGCAATTACCTTACGCGAAAGCGAAAGTGCCAATGTCAACGGTTGGTCAGCATGCCTTAAAACATCCGAAGAATTTGTGGTCAGCAATAAATACATTATCCGTGACATCGTCGACCGCGTTGGTGGGGGCGACTCATTCTCCGCTGGTCTTATATATGGATTAAATACGTATGAAACAGTTGAGGAAACCATCAACTTTGCGGTGGCTGCAAGTTGCTTGAAACACTCGATTATCGGTGATTTCAACCGTGTTGATGTTGAAGATGTCATTAAATTAATGACAGGCGATGGAAGTGGCCGCGTCGTAAGATAATAAATACTCTGGGGGGCTGTCTCTATTGTATTTTCTCCACACGACAAGAGATGGCCCCTTTTACGTAGATGTACAGTTCCATCAAAACACCATAATTTCAACCCACTCATCTTTCATAACTGCGTTTCTTCACGGGGGCTGTAGCATTGCCGCTATTGCAGCCGACCACGATTTATTCTTGCAATTCATGTAGGGAACCATTTGCTCTTGGAAGCCGATCGGCATAAACGGCGGAGGCTGTTTTCGTGCGCGCGACGAGGTTTGCTGTAAGCTATAATACATATATAATTATAAAGTGATGTGCGATGGGTGTATGACTTGGCACGGTGTGTCGAGGTATTGAAGAGGGTTTTGTATGAAGAAGCAAACGTTGCTTAAAACCGTTATTCTGTTTCTTGTCATCAGTGTTTTCCTGGCGAGTATGGTCATTGGCAGTTGTATGGATCCGCGTCGCATGTCCGAGGATGTACGCGTGCATGACGTCATCACGGTCAACGCCGGGGTCGATCGCCTGTCGGCGGATCGGTTCCTCGTGACGGATCATCCGGAAGCCCATAAAGCGATGTTTGTCGGTACATTGGATCATGTGGATTTGAATGAACCCGGCGATTACGAGGTGGAAATTGCCGTCGACGGATCGGTGCATGCCGCCACGCTGCGCGTCGAAGCCCCCGCGATGCAAACGATGCCGACCTCGGTGGTAACCACGACGTACGCGGCAGAGATGGATCACACCCCCTTCGAAGAAGATCTCGATGACGATATGATGTTGTATGCCGATGTTCCGTACGGGTATGCGTTGAATGCGCAACAACGTTGGGACGAACTCCATCCCACGACCACCGCGGCACCCGCGACCACCACCAAGGCCAAGGCGAAGACGACGAAACGCACGACGAAACAACGTCAGCGCGTGCAAGTCACGCCGTATTCGCCGCGCGGCTCGGCGGGCAACGCGACGTTGGACAAACTCTGCGATCCGATTCTCCGACGCATCATCAACAACAGCATGTCGACGTACGAAATATCGAAGCAAGTCTATAAATTCGTGCGGGCGTTCCCTTATTCGGCGGGACAAAGCATCCATTACGCGAAAGGGGCCGAGTACGGCCTGCGCAATCGGCGAGGCAATTGCTACACCAAGGCCTATACCGTGGTCGCGCTTTTGAAGCGTGCGGGCGTCAATGCGTATTACCAGCACGAGTACAAGGAGCGTCACGCGTGGGCGATGGTGGGCAATAAACTGATCGACGCCAACAACGGTCGATTTTGGCGCGATCCCGCCGATTTGCAGTACGTCGTCAGCGTGGGCGGATTTTATTTATATCGCACGGGGCCGGCGCCGTTGCCGTCCGGTCGGAAATACACCTTTAAATTGGTGTACCGCAACGAGCATAAAATTCCCTACGAGACCATTTATGAGCTCAACCCCGATGAGGACAGCCCTTATCGTGCGGGGCAATTCACCGTGCATCGGGAGGGCGTGACCGGGATCATCGGTGAACTTTGGCAGGAAGCCTATTTGAACGGCAAGCGCGCCAAGTGGCGTGATTACATGATCCACAACGACAAAGAGAAAGTCGCCAAAGTGGATGAAATATTGTGGGTCGGCCGCAGGCGCGTCATCGACAAGAAGACCGTGCCGGCGCCCAAAGGGACGTCCACGGTGGAGACCCGCGATGCCTCGAAAGACGGTCAACGCGTCCCGAATACCGGGAAAGACGGAACCATTGAGGTCTTTGAATTGCTCTTGGAGTTGAATGCCAAGACCGGAGAGGCACGGCGATGGAGCGGAGCGAAAGAGCGGACCTTGGTGACGGCGGAGCCCTATGCCGTCTACCGTTACGTGCCACGGGAAACGCCCACTCCCACGACGCCGAAGGCGACAGAACCGCCGCCGACAGAGCCGCCGACAACGGAGCCGCCGACGACAGAGCCGCCGACGACGACCCCCGCGCCGACGGATCCGCCGGAGGTCTCGGATCCGACGACGCCCCCCAACGGGCGAAGCGATGATGCGCATGCGTGATCGCGGTCATGAAGCGGAATGAAAGAGGCATAAATCCATGAAAAAATGTTGGCTTGTGATCTTGACGGTCGTGTGTTGTGCTGCGGTTGCCTGCACGACGGCCGTGGCACCGCCCCCCGAAGGCTCGGGACAGGCGGAGATCGTCAATCCGAACGCGACGACCGCGCCGCCGTCCATCCCGAATGACACGACGATGCCGCCGACGCAGGCGCCGTCGTCCGTTTCGGACCTCCGCAAAGATGCGTTTGTGTTCATCGCCCCCGACGGCACCGAAATCATGCCGACCGTCGAAGCGGATCGGTACGCCGACTTGTTGGAGCGCGCCGACGAGGTCCTGTCTGCGCCGAGCTGTGTCTTTGAAGGGGAAGATACGGTCTACGTCTTTCCGACCTTTGAAGTGCAGGTGGGCACCGTGGGCGGTGTGGCGTATGTCACGAGCATTGTTTTAACCGCGCCGTCCGTCTCGACGGCGGAGGGGTTGTCCGTGACGGCGACGAAAGACGAGATGCTGGAGATCTACGGCAACGATTACGTGGAGCAGTTCGGCCAATACATCTACGAGCGCACGCCGACCCAGTTGATCTTGGTGTTGGATCCCGAGACCGAGCTCGTCATGGGCATCAGCTACATGGGGCTGTTCGACGATTTACGCTAGCGATCGACGATGGTCTTCAGTTCGGCGACGTTCGTACTCTTGTTTTTGCCGCTCGTGTACTTCATCACACGAGCGCTCCCTTTAAAAGCGCAGAACATCGTTCTGCTGATCGCAAGCCTCGTCTTTTATGCCTGGGGCGAGCCGGTCTATGTCTTTTTGATGCTCGCGTCGTGCCTTGTCAATTACGGGCTGGCTCTGATTCCGAAGACACGATCCAAACTCGCCCTGTGGATGGCCGCGATCTACAACATCGGCATGCTCGGCGTCTTCAAATACGCCGATTTTTTCATCGAAAACATCAATGCGCTGTTGCAGACCTCGATTCCGCTGCCGCGACTGGCGCTCCCCATCGGGATCAGCTTTTATACGTTTCAAGCGCTCAGCTACGTCATCGATGTTCACCGCGGCAAGGTCGCCCCAACCAAAAATTTCCTGCACGTGCTGTTGTACATCGCCTTTTTCCCGCAACTGATCGCGGGACCGATCGTCATCTACAAAGACATCGCCCCGATGATCACCGATCGCGAGATGACGTGGGCCGGCGGAGCGGAAGGGCTCGCACGGTTCATTGTCGGCCTTTCCAAGAAACTGTTGATTGCGAATACCGCGGCTGTGGCGGTGGATCGACTGTACGCACAAACCGCTTTCGGGACGGGCGCGGCGTGGTTGATGGCATTCGCGTACATGATTCAGATTTATTTTGATTTCAGCGGCTATTCCGACATGGCGATCGGGATGGGCACGATGTTCGGGTTTCGGTTCAAAGAAAACTTTCGCCATCCGTACGCGGCCGAGTCGATCCAGGACTTTTGGCGTCGCTGGCATATCTCTTTGAGTAACTGGTTCAAGGAGTACGTCTACATTCCGTTGGGCGGCAATCGTCGCGGCAAAGGGCGCGAGATCCTCAATAAATGGATCGTATTCACGCTGACCGGATTGTGGCACGGTGCGGCATGGACCTTCCTGATCTGGGGATGGTTTCACGGCACGTTTTTGACGTTGGAAGCCACCGTGTTAAAACCGAAACGTTGGCCTCGGTGGGTACGTCATGTCTATGCCTTGGTGGTCATTGCCGTGGGCTTTGTGATCTTTCGGGCGGAATCGATCGTGCAAGCGGGGGCCGTTTTGAAGGCCATGTTTGTGCCAACGGCCGATACGTTGGACAACAGCGCGGTGATTCGAACCTTCATGTCCCCGTTGTCGATTGTTTTGATGGCGGTCGCCGTGGCGGCGTGCATTCCCCGGACGCGGTGGAGCTCCTCCAAGAAACCGGCGCTCAAGTACACATGCGCCGCGGTCCTTTGGGTTATCTGTCTTTTGAACCTCGCGACCACGTCGTACAATCCGTTCATTTACTTTAGGTTTTAGGAGTTGGGATGCGACGTCGTTGGCAGATGCTCTTTGTGATCGTGGTGTTGGGATCGGCTCTGATCCCGTTGTTCTGCCTGATCGCGGGCATCGATACGCCGCGCGTGGCGTCCGAAGCGTTGCCGCCGAAACCCGACGTGCGGGCGGCGGGTGGTTTTCAGCGAACGTTCACGCGGGCATTCGATGATTATTGGCAACACGCGTTCCCATTGAGCAGCTTCATGATCACGGCGCACAACGCGACGACGCGCTCGCTGTTCGCGTCGTCGACCCATGAGCAAATCATCGTGGGCAGAGACGGCATGTTGTATTACGGTCAAACGCTCGGCGACATCACCGGCACCGGCGCCTTGACCGAGGGAGACGCGGCACGCATCGCACAAGTGCTTGATGTCGAACGCACTTCCGTCGAAGCCTTCGGCGGCCGCTATTACGTCACGATTGCGCCCAACAAAGCGAGCGTTTATCCCGAATACTTGCGGAGGCGTTTGTCCGACCACGCGGGCGCGTCCAATGCCGACCGCTTGAAAGCGAAGCTTGCCGATCGCGGCGTCTACATCGATCTTTTTGAGCCGTTAACATCGGCCAAAGATGCCACGACGCCGATGCTCTACCACCGCCTTGATTCGCACTGGAATCGTCGCGGGGCGTGGGTCGCCTACGATGCCTTGATGCGTGCGACGGGCGTCGATCCGGTCGTCCGCCGCATGCCGACCGTCGAGACCCGCGACCATGCGGGCGACCTGGCCGCGATGTTTTTCCCCGATCGGGTGACGCTCGATCTCAACTACGCCTACGAGGATTTCGAGGGGACGTTTACCTTTATGCGCCCCATGCGAACGTGGGAAGACGTGAGGATCGAGACGGCGTCCGGCGAAGGGGACGGCCATCTGTGGATGCACCGTGACAGCTTCGCCAACGCCCTGATCCCTTTTCTCAGCTCGACCTTTTCTCGGGCGACGTACCTTCGCGGGGAAGCGCGGGACTGGCGTTGGCTCGGGCAGGATCCGTGCGACGTCGTTATCGTGGAGATGGTGGAACGCGACATCGATCGGTTCTTGAAAAAGACGCCGATCCTTTTGGCGCCGGAGACGACGATGCCCGAGATTGTAGGCACGCTTTCACATGTCGATGTGCACGTCGAGACCGAAGAAAAATACGGCATGGTGCATCACAATGTGCGCTTACCCGACGAATTTTTCTTGGACGACGCGATCGTGCTGTGCGGGGAGACCGCGGTGCGCGCGTTCGCCGTCCATGAGCAAGACGACGTGAACGATGCGCTCACCAACGGCATTTCATGGTACGCTCCGGACGCATGTGAGGACGCGGTGATGGTGATCCATACCGCGTACGGTTGGCAACGTCTTCCGTAACGGTCTGCGCTTGACATGCCACGTCTCGGAGGCGTAATCTGACCATACGCGGACAGCCGCGTGTCAACCTGAAGGCAAAGCGTATCCTGAGCCCAAAGCAAGACCGATATGCCGATCGCTCGGCCGACATTGTTTGAAACGCTTTTCTTTCGGGGGAAGCGTTTTTTTGATGGAGGGAACATGGGGGATCGGCGGCTCATCGACCGTCTCGGACAGGGAGCACATCTCACGGCGCCGGAGTGGCGCCAACTGTTGACGACCGACGATGCCGAATCGCTCGCGTATTTGCGCGATACAGCGTTTGAAGCCAAGCAGCCGTACTACGGCAACCGCGTGTTTATCCGCGGGCTGATCGAGATTTCCAGTTACTGCCGTCGTAACTGTCTGTACTGCGGCATTCGCCGCGACAATGCCCATGCCGAACGTTACCGCCTGACGGACGATCGGATTTTGGAACGTGTCGCGATGGGGTACGATCTGGGATTTCGCACCTTTGTTTTGCAGGGCGGCGAAGATCCCGCGTTTACCGATGCGCGCTTGGTTCGCCTCATTCGCACCATCAAAGAGGCGTACCCCGATGCGGCGGTGACGCTGTCGCTCGGCGAACGGTCCGACGAAAGCTACCGACAACTGCGCGAGGCCGGCGCGGATCGCTATTTGTTGCGACACGAGACGGCATCGCCGGAGCACTTCGGCCGCCTGCACCCGAAGGAACAGACATGGGCACGGCGCATGCGTGCGCTGCATACGCTTCAGACCTTGGGCTACCAAGCGGGATGCGGCATGATGGTCGGTTCGCCGTACCAGACGGTCGACGATCTTGCCGAGGACTTGATGTTCATGGAGGCGTTTCAGCCGAAGATGGTCGGGATGGGTCCGTTCATTCCGCACCACGACACGCCGTTCAAAGATCAACCCGCGGGGAGCGTGGACATGACGCTGCGACTGATCGCCTTGATCCGCTGCTTGCTCCCGAAGGTGCTTTTGCCCGCCACCACGGCGCTTTCGACCATGGACGATGACGGCTACGAAAAAGGCATCCGCTGGGGCGCGAACGTCATCATGCCGAACCTCACGCCCGACGAATGCCGCGAGAAATATTCGCTCTATGACGGGAAAAAAGCGGCGGGCAACGAGAGCGCGGAACAATTGGAGGATTTAAAACGACGGATGCGGTCGATTGACCATGTCATCGTCGTCGACCGGGGGGACCATCCGGCATAAGAAAGGAACGAATGATGTACGACAAAACTTCAAAGAAAGCCGACGATTTCATCAATCACGAGGAAATCCTTGCGACCTTGAAATTCGCCGATGAAAAGAAAGACGATCTCGACTATGTGCGCTCGCTGCTCGACAAGGCGCGTCCGCAGTACGAAGGACGCGAAGTGCATTGTCACGGACTCGATCACCGCGAGGCGTCCGTTTTGCTCGCGTGCGAAGATCCGGAGATTCGTAAAGAAATGGAGACGTTGGCCAACGAGATCAAGACGGCCTTTTATGGCAATCGCATTGTGATTTTCGCGCCGCTGTATCTGTCGAACTATTGCGTGAACGGCTGCCTTTATTGCCCGTATCACACGAAAAACAAACACATTGCGCGCAAAAAGCTCACGCAGGATGAGATCCGCCGCGAAGTGATCGCGCTGCAGGACATGGGGCATAAGCGCTTGGCGATTGAATCGGGCGAAGACCCGGTCAACAACCCCATCGAGTACATCCTGGAATCGATCAAGACGATTTATTCCATCAAGCATAAGAACGGAGCCATCCGCCGCGTCAACGTCAACATTGCCGCGACGACGGTCGAAAATTATCGCAAGTTGAAAGAGGCGGGCATCGGCACGTACATCCTGTTTCAGGAGACGTACCATAAAGAAAGTTACCTCAAACTGCACCCGACGGGTCCGAAACACGATTACAATTACCACACCGAAGCCATGGACCGCGCCATGGAGGGCGGCATCGACGATGTCGGCATCGGTGTGCTGTTCGGCCTGGAGCTCTATCGCTACGAACTCGCGGGGCTTTTGATGCACGCCGAACACTTGGAGGCGACGTACGGCGTCGGTCCGCACACGATCTCGGTGCCGCGGGTGAAGCCGGCGGACGACATCGACCCCGATGCGTTCGACAACGGGATTTCCGATGAGATGTTTGCCAAGCTCTGTGCCATCATTCGGATCGCCGTGCCGTACACGGGCATGATCATCTCGACGCGCGAGACCCAGGCCGTCCGCGAGCGCGTGCTGCCGTTGGGCGTGAGTCAAATTTCCGGCGCGTCGCGTACCTCGGTCGGCGGTTACGAGACCGAAGAACGCCCCGTTGACACGGAGCAATTCGATGTCTCGGATCAACGGACCCTCGATGAGGTCATGCGCTGGTTGATGGAGCTGGGATACATCCCGTCGTTCTGCACGGCCTGCTATCGCGAAGGACGCACGGGCGATCGCTTCATGTCGCTTTGCAAGTCGGGTCAGATTCAGAACTGCTGCCATCCGAACGCCCTCATGACGTTGAAAGAGTATTTGGTCGACTATGCCTCACCCGAAACGCGTGCCGTCGGAGAAAAGCTCATCCAATCCGAGCTTGAGAAAATTCCGAACGATCGACGCCGTAAACTCTGCGCATCGTACCTCGAAAAGATCGGGGAAGGTGAACGCGATTTCTATTTCTAATACAATGGATGTAACGACGCACGAAGGAGGATCTGTATGGAACAAGAAGCAACACGTGTGGCCGTCATGGCCATTCTCGTCACCGATCGCGAATCGGTGGAGGCGCTGAACGCGCTGCTGCACGAATACGGCCGATACATTTTGGGACGCATGGGCATTCCCTACGAGTCCAAGAACATCAATATCATTACGATTGCGATGGACGCGCCGCAAGACATCACAAGTGCCGTGACGGGGAAAATCGGACGCCTCCCCGGAGTGACCATCAAGGCGGTTTACAGCAAGGCCTGATCGCAAACAACGGGATCGCCCGGTCACTCCGATGGATAAGGACGGTGCGCCGACCGCGTGCCGTCCTTTTAAAAACGCAAGGGGTGCATCCGTTCGGATTACGGTTCCGGACGCGTGAGGATGTAGCGCCAGAGTCGCTCTCGATCGACCTTGTCGGCGTAGCTGATGCCGATCCGGCGTCCCGTCGTGTAAGGATACGTCGTGCCGTCCGTCCAGAAGCGAATTTCAGGCGTGTCCTCCAAGCAAAGTCCGTGGTACGCGGGCGTCAAGCCGAGCGCCCGCGTCAATTTGCCGGGACCCTCGGCACCGATGCAGGCGCGAATCAAAATGCCTTCGGGTTCGCCGTGACCGCCGGTGATGATGTTGAACATGGTGTGGATGCCATAGCAGAGATAAACGTAAAAGGTCCCGGCGGATTCGTACATGACGGAGGTGCGTTTCGTAATGCCGCGTGACGCGTGGGACGCGGTGTCGTGTGTGCCGGAATAGATCTCAATCTCTGAGATTTGGAGTGCCTTGAAGCCGTCCTCGGTCTCGTGGGACAGGTACGTCCCGATCAAATCGGGAGCCACTTCGATCGCCGGTCGATTAAAAAAAGCCGTCGTCAACGGCTCCCAATCAGATTGGGGTTCACGATAACAATATGGCAGATCCTCGAGTGCCATGCACGCCTCCTCTCACAATAAACCATTGACGGGTACGATACGAAAGGTCGTGTCACGCGCCAATAACAGCAACACCTGCTTAGATTATAACCATATTTTACAAGTTTTGCGATATACAACCGTAAACAAGACCATGCATCCAGTTTTTATAAAAAATTTTGCCGATAAATCGTGTGACTGAGTGCCGGTCCGAGAATGAAGGTCGCATGAAGGTATGACGTGTCGACAGAAAAAAGCGTAATTTGACAGGCAATGGGTCGTTTCGTTGTTTTTGAAATGACAAGGGGCTGAGAATGCATGGCATTGTTTAACAGATGTTTGAGATTTTGTGTACCGACGTCGTTAATCGTATATGCTTACAATACGGACGATCGACAGAGCATCAATAGGGGTTTCATCGCGTTATTTCGTCGATCATATTGACGACGCCGGATGCATAAAGGAGTAAGTGTTTGTTATTTATAAAAGATCTAAATCTATTTTTACAGCGCGATTTACGACCGCTGGTGAAGGATTTTACATTTTCGCCCGGGCCGCGGCAACGAAAAATTGCCCTGATCGGGGAAGAAGGCAACGGGAAATCGACGTTGCTCAAAGCCATCTACGATCCGGCGCTCATTGAGCCCTACGTCCAAATGACGGGAGAGATCCACACCGCCGACGAGATCATCGGCTATTTGCCCCAGCAAATCGGAGGCGACTGGCATGATCGTTCCGCAAGCGACCTTCTTTTGGAGCGTTACCCGTGGGATCAATTGGATTTCACGCTGTGCTTTGACTTGTTGAAGGCACTGCAAATGGAACCCGAACAGATCGCGGAAAATCGGCGGGCGATCGACTTGTCGGGTGGGGAAAAGATCAAGTTTGTGCTCTTGATGGAGCTCTTGAAGCGCCCGACGTTGCTCTTGCTGGACGAGCCCACGAACGACCTCGATCTGGACGCCATCGCATGGCTCGAGCGGTTCATTCTCGATGCCGAGATCCCAATCCTCTTTGTATCTCACGACGAGCGTCTGCTGGAACGCTGTTCCGACACGATCATCCATTTCGAGCAGCTGATCCACAAGACGCGCCCCGTGCACACGATCGCGTCGCTGAACTACCGAGATTACGTGTCGAATCGCGCGGCCTCCATCGAAAAACAGACGCGC
This sequence comes from Saccharofermentanales bacterium, assembly GCA_050945495.1. Lineage (GTDB taxonomy): Bacteria > Bacillota > Clostridia > Saccharofermentanales > DTU023 > UBA4923. Next base: position 571 of record JBMNTA010000018.1, on the reverse strand, counting down.
ATGGCCGCGAAAGAACAAGAGGAATACCAGAAAAAGATGGCGCGCTACCAACAAATTTTCGAACGCGTTCAGCATGAACAGCGCGTTGTGTCGCGCGGGGATCCGTTGGCGGGCCGAAACTTAAAGGATAAGATGCATTCCGTGAAGTCGATGGGACGGCGATTCGAGCGGGAGCGCGACAACATGACGAAAAAGCCCGTCACGGAGGATGCGATCAATATTCGCTTCGATGACGACATCCATATTCCGAGCCGCCACGAAGTCTTGGATCTCGAGATCCCCATCTTGATGGTTGGCGATCGTGTGCTCAGTCGCGGAATTTCGCTCAGCATTCGCGGTGCGGAGAAAATTTGCATCGTCGGCCCGAACGGTTCGGGCAAGACGACGCTTCTGCGCGAAGTAATGCGAAAGCTCGAGGATGCGAAAATCAATTGCGGGTACATGCCGCAGATGTATGACGAAGCCTTGGATGTACATCGGACCCCGGTCGATTTCCTTACGCGGGACGGTACGGGGGAGGAACATACGCGCATCCGCACATACCTCGGAAGTCTCAACTTCACGCCGGAGG